>JBDRKM010000277.1:0-11810 GCA_043814015.1 Pseudomonadota bacterium | reverse complement strand
CGGTCGAGGCGGCCCAGGACTGCGCCGCGTCGGCGGACTGCCGCGCGCACGGCGCCTGCGGCCACGACCCCTACGTCGCCCCCGAAGCCTGCATCGCCACGATGGCGGCCGACTGCCTGGGCTCGGAGGGCTGCCGCACCGACGGCCTGTGCGCCCTCGGAGACGACGGCGCCTGCGTCACCAGCGAGCAGGGGTGCCGCGCCGGCGAGGGCTGCGCCGCCCGCCAGGACTGCGCCCCGGCGAGCGCGCGGGCCTGTGGTCACACCTGGGCCGACGCCGTCACCTGGTGCGACGCCCCCTGCGCCATCGAAGGCGCCTGCGTTCAGCACGGAGCCCTCTGCCGGGCCGAGCGCGAGGAGGACTGCCGCGCCTCGGCCGGCTGCCGCGACCACGGCCGCTGCAGCCTGGATGCCGCCGGGATCTGCGTGGCCGCCCATGAGGCCGACTGCGCGGCGTCCTCCGCCTGCCTGGAGGGTGCCCCCGACGGCAGCCACCCCTGCACCCTGCGCGGCGAGCGCTGCGCGGACGCCCTGAGCGCCTGCGCCCGCTCCGATGAATGCCTCATCCGCGGGGACTGCGGCGCGCGGGAGGGCACCTGCGCGCCGGGCGACGACGCCCTGTGCGCCGCCTCCGTGGAGTGCTTGACGGAGGGTCGCTGCCACCACGCCGCCGCCCTCTGCCTGCCCGCGGACGACGCGGACTGCGCCTCCTCCCTGGCGTGTCAGGCCTTCGGCCGCTGCCGGCTGCGCACGTTCCTCGGCCTCCGCTTCTGCGCCGGCCCCGACGGCAAGAGCGGGCCCGTCTACCCCTGCCCCGCGGGGCCCTGCCTCGCGGAAGGGCGCTGCCTGCAGGGCGTGGCGGGGGTGTGCCGGACCCCGGCGGAATTGGGCCTGCCCGATCCGTTGCCGCGCCGGCCCGTCTGGGCGCCGGAACCCGCACCGCCGGTGCCGCTGCCCGCGCCTGTGGATGGTTCCCACCTGGACGCCCTCCTGGACGGCGAGCCCATGACCGTGCGCGCGACCTTGGCCGGGCACGCCAGCGGCGCGGCGCTCTGGATCCTGCTCGCCGATCGACCCCTGCCCTGCACGGCCCTGGGCGCGCCGGAGTCCGTGCCCGACGAGGTCTCGTGGGTGCGCCTGGTGCTCGCTCCGGACCTCACGGGCGAAGCCGCCGTGACCCACGCCGCCTGGCGCCGCGCCCCGGGAAGGGCGTCCGCGAGCGGCCGCGGCAGGTTCGGAGGGGGCCTCTGGGGCGGTGCCGGGCTCAGGCTGGAGGTGGACGCCACGGTGATGGAGGCATCCCTCGCCCTGCACGGCGTCATCCCGGCCCAGGGCTGCGAGCCCCTGCCGCCCCCGACCCCGGCCCGGCCCCAGCCCGACCTCCGCCTCGAGGTCGCCGGTCAGCCCGTCCCTGTGGCCATGGCCCTGGTGGACCGCGCGTTCGACCAGCCGATCGTGGTGCTGGCCAGCCAACCCGTCACCTGCCAATGGCGGGCCTGGCAGACGAGCACTCCGGACCTCCTGGTGGAGCTCGACACCGGAGGCGGCGCCGCGCTCGGCGGCGCACGGGTGGCGGGCACCGTGGGGGTGTGGGGACGCGGAAACCCACCCGTGCTCGGTCCACGCGACACCGAAGGAGCCCGCGAGGTGCGCCTCGCCTTCGTGGACCAGGGCGCGAACCCCGCTCTCCGCGTGACCGGGACCGCCCGGGCCATCGACTGCGGGTTTTCCCCGGCGCGGCGGGCTGGCGATCCCACCCCCGACTGAGCCAGAATCGCTGCCATGCGCCACCCCCTCGCCTTCCCCGACCACGCCCTCGAGCGAGCCTTTCGCGAGCAGTACGCGGAGAACGGCCTGCCCACGGTGCGCCTCGGGCTGGCGCTGGGGGCGCTCCTGTACGCCCTCTTCGGCGTACTGGACGCGTTCGTCGCCCCAGACGACCGCCTCCTGCTGTGGTCCATCCGCGCCCTGGTGGTCCTCCCCCCCATCGCCTCGTTCCTGTACTCCATGCTCCGGACGAAGCGCTTCCTGGCCCAGCAGCAGGAGATCATGGCGGCGACCACGCTGCTCGGGGGCCTGGGAATCCTCGCCATGCTCACCCTGGCCGGCGACCCGATCCCCCGCGTCTACCCGTCCGGCCTGGTCCTCGTGCTCCTGTGGGGGTTCTTCAACGCGCGGGTGCGCTTCGAGGCCGCCGCCCTCGTGGGCGCGACCCTGGTGGTGGCCTACGCCGCGGTGGCCCTGCTCATCCGCCCGGTGCCGGCCATCTGGGCGCTGTCCTCCCTGTTCTTCCTGGTGTCCAGCCTCTTCATGGGCGGCCTGGCGGCCTTCGCCCTCGAGCGCCTCGAGCGCCAGCGCTTCCTCCACCTGCGGACCATCGAAGAGGTCTCGGTGCGCGACCCCCTCACGGGCCTCTTCAACCGCCGCCACCTGGAGGATCGCATCGCCGAGCTGGCGGCGCTCCGCCGCCGCTACGGCGCCACGGGCTGCCTCGTGCTGCTCGATCTGGACGGTTTCAAGGCCATCAACGACCTCTTCGGCCACTGGAGCGGCGACCGCATGTTGCGCGAGGTGGCCCGCCAGCTGGTGGCCAACGCCCGCGCCACGGACCTGGTGTTCCGCTACGGGGGCGACGAGTTCTGCCTGCTCTTGCCCAGCTCCAACCCGACCGCCGCCCGCGCCATGCTGGAGCGGGTCCGCGCCGCCCTGCGCGAGCAGCCCGTGGGCGAGGGCGCCGCCGCGCGGATCGTGGACCTGAGCGCCGGCTGCATCGCCATCCCCGACCGCGCCCTGCAGCCCGCCGACCTGATCGCCCAGGCCGACGAGCTGCTGCTGGCGGCCAAGCGCCTCGGCAAGGGGCGCATCCTCTTGCGGGAAGAGGAAGAGGACGACGAGGAGACCGAGACCGCGCGGGGGCTCTGAGCGCGGGGTCGCGATTCAGCAGTCGTAAGTCCCGAAATCGCACTCCATGGTGCAGCTCCCGCCGCCCACGGTGATGGTGACCTCGCAGGTGTAGGAGCTGCCCTGGTAGCTGCTGGAGTAGGTGCCCGTGGCCGAGCCGTCGTAGAGGTAGAGCAGCTCGATCTCGGCCTGGAGGTTCTGCGTGCCGGCGTCGTAGATGTCGTAGTCCCTCAACGTGGACCCGTTCAGGTAGTAGGTATCGACCCCGAGAAAGTCCACATCATCGCCGAAGGCCGCACCGTGCTGGACCCAGGAGGTCTCGCCCGTGCCGTCATAGTACATGAGGGACTCGGTCACATAGCCGCCGTCGGCGTAGTCCACGGTGCCAGCGCTGGCGACATCCGGAGTGCTGGTGGAGTCGGACACGTACAGGCCGAACTCCTCCTCCATCTCCATGTGGTAGGCGACGACGTCGTCGGCCGCGATGGTGACCTCCCAGGTGAGGGAGTCCGCCCAGGGCTCGGGCTGGGCGTCCGCGGGAGCGTCCACGGCGAGCTCGCTGCGGCGCAGCGTGCCGGTGCAGCCCTCGCGCTTCGTGCGGATCTGATCGGCCCAGGTCGCGCCGAGCACGTCGGTGAACACGGTCTTGGCCACCAGATCGAGATCGCCGTTGTCGTAGATGGTGCCGTAGCCCTCGGTCTCGGCGGCGGTGTAGGGGTGCTCGGCGTGGTAGGCGGTGGACCAGGAGAAATCCCCGGTGGAGAAGTCGTAGCCGCCGGCGCGGCCCACCAGGACATCGCCGTAGGGGTCGTAGTCGAAGTGGCCGTCGGAATCGGCCATGAGCAGGGAGGTGAAGGCGTTCTCCCACCAGTCGTGGGGATCGTACTCGCAGGAGAGGTCCTCGCCCGGCGAGGTCGCCGCCCCCTGGGGGAGACAGGCGCTGAGGAGGGCGACGAACGTGATGGCACGCATGGCGGGCTCCTAGGAGCAGTCGTAGTCGTGACCGTCGTCGCAGGAGGCCGTGCAGCGCCCCGCGGTGGTGATCGTGACGTCGCAGTTGAGATCGGGGTTGCCGCCCGAGTAGCCGGTGTAGGTGCCGGAGCCGGCGCCGTCGTACTGGTAGAGAATGGCCCACTCACCCCGCAGCACGGCCGTGCCGGGGGTGTACAGGCCGTACACGTCGAACCAGGAGCCGTCGAAGTAGTGGTCCTTGGTGCCGATGAAGTCGTAGTCGGCACCTGAGTCCGCGGCGTACTCGGCCCAGCTCTCGGTGCCCGTGCCGTCGTACCTGGTGGTGCGGGTGCCGGTCACGAGGCCGTCGTCGTAGTCCCAGGAGTCTTGCCGCTGGACCGCCTGGGTGCAGGTGACGTCGTGGGTGGTGGTGACCCCGCCGTCCACCACCTCGCCGTACTGGGACACCTTGGTGTCGGAGCGCAGCTCCTCGGCCCAGTACCCGGTCTGGCCGTTGGAGGCGGGGGCGTGGTCCACCGTCCAGTCCGGATCGAACTCGTAGCGGGTGATGTTGGCGTCGCAGCGGGTGCGCTCGATGCGCAGGAGCTGGGCCCAGGTGTCCTCGAGGATATCTGTCCAGGTGACCTTGACCAGCAGATCCAGGTTGCCGTTGTCGTAGACCGTGCCGTAGCCATCGACCTTGCGCTCGCGCAGCCAGTAGCCGTCGTCGAAGCTGTCGACCCAGGCCAGATCGCCCGTGTTGAGGTTGTAGGAGCCCTTGCGGCGGGTGTTGGCCTTGCCGATGGGGTCGAAGTCGAAGTTGCCCTTCTGGCTGTCGAAGCGCGCGTTCAGCAGGGTGTAGGTGGCGTTGTCCTGGTCGTACCAGCCGTGGGGATCCTTCGGGCAGACCAGGGGCAGGCCGCAGCCGGCGAGAAAGGCCGGGGCGAAGAGCGCCATGGAGCAGAGCATGGAGCGCATGAGGCACCTCGGGGAGCGAGGACAGCGCAGACTATCTGCCGCCCCCCCGGGTCGCTACCGGCGCCTCCCCCACCCGCCGCCACCGCGGTCCTTCTTGCGGGCTCTTGACAGAGGAAACATCGGGGCCCTGTGAATGAACCCCAGGGGGACCCGTCCAGCCGACCGCACGCGACACCCACGGAGGAAGCCATGCGCACCACGCTCCCGCTGCTGTCCCTCGCCCTCGGCCTGACCCTCGCCTCCACCCCAGCCTTCGCCGAGGACGACCGCCAGGCGCACCACCAGCAGGCGCGCAGCCACGAGGGCCAGGGGTCCCGCGACGATCGCGACGCCCGGGATGCTCGGGATGCTCGGGATGCTCGGGATGCTCGGGATGCCCGCGACGAGGCCGAACACGCCCGCGATGCCCACGCCCGTGACGCCCACGCCAGGGCGGCCCACGCCCAGGCCCAGCACGCCCGTGACGCCCACGCCCGCGCCGCCCACTACCGCGCCACGCACCCCCGCGTGGTGGTGACCCACCGCGCCCCGCCCCCGCCCCCACGGCGCGTGGTGGTGACCAAGTCTCCGGCCCACCGCTCCCGCCCGGCCAACTTCGTGGACCGCGCCGGCCAGTTCTCTCTCGGCCTCGCGGGCGGCTCCTACGTCTCCGGCTACGAGAGCGGCTCCAGCTACGGCGACTTCGGCCTCGGCCTGGTGGGCCGCTACCGCGCCACCCCCGCGCTCGGCTTCGAGGCCGCCTGGAGCCACTACCGCGACGGCGCGGGCGAGCGGGCCACCTCGCCGCTGTCCCTCTCCTTCGAGGCCTTCGGCTACCCCACCAGCCGCGTGAACCCCTACTTCCTCGCCGGCGTGACCTTCACCGGCCGCCACATCGAGGACACCTTCTGCGAGGGCGAGGACTTCACCACGCTCACCACCGACGACACCCTCTTCGGCCCCCACGCCGGCGTCGGCCTGGAGATCGCCGTGGGCAAGAACGCCACCATCGACCTGGAGGGGCGCGTGACCAGCTACCTGGACGTGGGGCCCGAGGATCCGACCGTGCCGGCTTCGCTGCAGGGTAAGGTTGGGTTCAACTTCTACTTCTGAAGCTCCAGAGCGCGGGCCGTCATCACCTCATGCCCCACCTCCGGGGTGGGCGGCTCCCAGCGCTCGATCATGCGCGCCTGCGCCGGCTCGGGCACAGGTACAGCCCGGGCGGTGTTGCGGGCGCGCAGGGTGGGCTCGGGCGCCTCGGCGTGGACGACGCGCACCCGGGCACCGTGCTCCAGGAAGAGCCCCACCAGGGCCAGGCGCTGGTCGCGCTGGAGTGTCCCGTACCGCGATCTTTTCCCAGGATTTCCCGCCTGGCGCTCGCAGTCCAGAGCCCCCCTTTCCGATCCACCAAGCCTCTCCTGGACACCTGGCGGCTGGGTCAAGGATGCCGAAGGCACTGCTTGCAGCGTGTCCTTGACGCAGACGCCAGGTGTCGGACAATCTCGTGAGGTCGGAAAGGGGCGCGGTCTCAACCGGTAGCCGTTCGTGGGACAAACCTGGCTTAAACCGATGGGCCGGGACACCCTCACGGCCTCTGGCGGCTCGATCTGCGGCCAGCTGGACGGGCGCCGGCTCGATCGGGGGCCTGCGACGCTCCTGGCGGACCAGCGGGTCGTCGGGAGCACCGCACTGCCGCCTTGAGATGCCCTGATCTACTGCTGACGTTTTTGCGCGTTCCACGCGCAATTTCGCAGATAGCAGATCAGTGCGCCCCGGCACCAGGCATGCCTCGCGCCCAGCCGTCAGCGGCAGGCAGATATCCCGCGAGAGGAACGTCGCACTCCTGGACTCCACGCGCCAGCGCTGGTGCAGGGCGCAGGCGGTGAGCAAAGGGCGCATCAGGGTTCCAGAAACGGGGGGGCGCACCGCGTCGCGGCCCGGAGGGGGTGTCACGGGGAGTATTCAAGAAGGCAATCAATACAGTCCACCCTCAGACCCCGAAGGGTCGCCAACGTGGAGGTAGCCATGGGTGTCCTGTCCCATTGGTTTCTCCCAGTACAGATGCCCCTCGTCCCACATCCAGCTCCCGACATCGAGGCCACCATCTCCTTTGAGAAGGCCTCCGACAACGAAACACACAAGTTCACGACCTGGGAAGACGAAGTGGGACGGAACCGGGCGTTTTCGATGGGACAGGACATCGCTGACGGGTCGATGGCTACCAGCCCCCCACCCCCACCACACTGCCGCCGTCGATGAAGGCGTAGGCCAGCAGGGCCTCCTCCCCGAACATGGAGAGGTCGGCGCCCTTCCAGGTGTAGAGCAGGTTCCAGGTGTCATCGGAGAGGGGTTCCATGTCAAGGGGCCCGAAGGCGGCCTCGGTGAAGACCTGGAAGCCCTGGACGGTCGCTTTATCCACCACCCGGTTGGTGCTGGCGCTGAGCATGTACTGGTCGGTGTCCCAGGTGCCGAAGCCCGCGCCCGTGCAGGTGCCCTCGGTGGTGGCGGCCTTCAAGCCCAGCAGGTCGGCGGCCACGGGCAGGAAGAAGATGATGGTGGTGGTCTTCTGGTCGCAGGTCAGGCCCAGCTCGGCGGTGCCGAGCGAGACCTCCCAGTGGCGGCTGCCGCTGTTGAAGGTCATGGGGAAGGCGCCGGTGCGCTCGTTGGCCACCATGTCCCAGCCCAGAACCCAGCCTTCGTCCGCGGCGGCGTCGGCATCCAGGATGGACATGCTCCAGGTCTCGCCGCTGCAGGTCACCTCGCTGTTGAGCTGATCGAAGGGGCCGAGGTTCGGATCCACCCCCAGCCAGGTGTCGGCCAGTTCGCCCAGATCCTCGCCGGTGCCGACGATGTCGGTGTCGCCGTCGGCGTCCGTGTCGGTGTCCGTGTCGGTGTCCGTGTCGGCGTCCGTGTCCCCGGGGTTGTCGGAGTCGTCGGGGTCCGGCTCCTCCTTGCAGGCGGGGAGGGAGAGGAGCAGGGCGAGGGGCAGGACGAGCCGCAGCATGGTGGCCTCCGGAGAAGGGATGCGCCAGTATACACCGGCGCCACCACCCCCGCGGAGAGCCTCATGCCGTCCCACCCCAGCATCGTCGTCGTCGGCAGCCCCTCGCTGGACCGGGTCGGGTCGGGTGCGGAGCAGCGCCTGAGCGTCGGCGGCGCGGCCTTCCTCACGGCGCTGGCGGCGCGGCGCGCGGGGGCCGAGGTCGGGCTGCTGGCGCGCGTGCCCGCGGCGCTGCCGGCGGAAGTGGCCGAGGCCTTCGCGCCGGGGATGCTGGACCATGGCGGGCTGGTGGAGGATGAGGACGGGCTGCCCGGGTTCGAGATCCACTACGACGCCGAAGGCCGCGCCAGCTACCGCGGGATGCGGGCGGGGGCCGAGGCGCGCGTGACCATCGCCGATCTGCCCGAGGCCTGGCTCGCGGCGCGCGTCGTGCACCTCTCCCCCCTGGCCGGGCGCACCGATCTGCAGCTGCGCGCCCTGGCCGATCTCAGGGCGCGCGGGTTCGGGGGCCTGGTGTCGGCGGGGACCTTCCTGCGGGCGGTGCACGGCGAGCCCGGGCGCGTGCGGGCGCTGGCCGCCGGGGTGGACCTCTTCTTCTGCAACCGTGAGGAGGCCGATGTCCTGTGGGGTACGGCGCCGCCGGCCACGGCCGCGCGGGTCTGCGTCAGCGACGGCCCACGGGCGGTGACCCTCTGGGAGGAGGGGCGCGCCCAGCGGCGGCCCGTGCCCGAGGCCCGCGTTCTGGACCCGACGGGCGCGGGCGATGCCCTGTGCGGCGGCTTCCTGGCCGGGCTCGTCCTGGGGGTGGACCCGCTGGCCCGCGGCCTGGCCCAGGCCCGGGCGGTGCTCGGCGACCTCGGAGGGCGCGCCCTGCTCCGCCGCCGCGCCGTGCTCGATCCTGCGCGCATCCTCCGGCTCGGTCCCCGGGTGGCCGCCGCGGCCGCCACCGCCGCCCTCCCGTTCTGCGGCTTCCCCTTCCCCGAGGCGCACGATCCGCACGCGGCCGATCTGCTGGCCGCCGCCACCCTGCACCAGTACGGCTTCTGGTACGCCGACGAGCGCGGCTGGACGGGCCCCATGTGGGCCCGGGCCACCCCCGGGGGTCGCCGCTGGAAGGGCTCGGACTTCGTCTGGCAGGGATTCACGCGGGCCGTGGCAGAGGATCCCACGGTCCTGGAGCCGGCGCGCGTGGCGTCCGAGCCCGATCTCATCCATCGCATCCTGGCCGACGAGCACGGGCGCTGCCCGCTGCCCGACCTGGAGGGGCATCGCCGACTGCACCAGGCCTGGGGCCTGGCCCTGCCGCCGGAGGGCTTCGGGCCCCTGCTGGCCACGGCCAACGCCAGCACCACCCCGGGCCGGACCCTGCTCCAGATCCTGGCCGCGATGCCCGGCTACGCCGAAGATCCGCTTCAGAAGAAGGCCATCCTGCTGGCGCTCATCCTGGCCCGCCGCCCCGAGCGCCTGCTGGACCTGCGCGATCCCGAGAGCCTCGGGCCCATCGTGGACTACCACCTGATGCGCGGCTGCCTGCGCACCGGCTGTGTCAGGGTGGACGACGAGGAGCTGCGCGCCCGCCTCGCGGCCCGCGCCTGGGTCACCGCCGAGCAGGAGGAGGAGGTGCGCGAGGCCTGCTGGCACGCGCTCAGGGCTCTGTGCGCCGCCTCAAGCCGCAGCGTGGCCGAGGTGGACGGCTTCTTCTTCGCGCTCGGCCGCGCCGGCTGCGGCGAGGAAGCTCTGCCGGCGTGTGACGCTTGCGCCATCGCGGCGGACTGCGCCCGGGCGGTGGGCCTGTTTCAGCCCATCCACCGCACCACCGCGTACTGACCCTGGCACGGGCCCGCGGGTCGCCCGCGGGATACCCCCCGCGCCATGCGACCCAGCCCCCTCCTGCTGCTCACCCTCCTCGCCTGCACACCGCCGGGGCCCGACGACTCCACCCCGCCCGAGGGCGACAGCGACGTCGACACCGACACCGACGGCGACACCGATGGGGACGCCGATGGGGACACGGACGCCGACACGGACGCCGACGGCGACGCGGACTGCGTGGACTACTCCGACATCGTGGCGGACTGCCTGGAGCTGGTGGTGGAGGTCGACGGTGGCGGCGCCTACTACAGCGGGATCAGCGCCTCCTCCTCCAGCCTGGACGACGACCTGCATCGCCTGATCGACGACCACACCAGCGTCTCCTACGACGACCTCTGGGAGGTCTTCGAGTACACGGATCGCCGCGCCGACGGCATGGTCTGGGACCCCTACTCCGACGTGCCCGGGGGCACGCCCCCCTACACCTTCCGCTTCGACGACAAGTGCGGTCAGTACGCCCAGGAGGGTGACTGCTACAACCGCGAGCACACCTGGCCCTCGTCCTGGTTCAACGACCTGGCCCCCATGCGCTCGGACCTGCACCAGCTCTACCCCACCGATGGCTACGTCAACAGCATCCGGGGCAGCTTCCCCTACGGCCCGGTGGACGTGCCCTCCTACACCTCCCTGAACGGCTCCCTGCGAGGGACCTCCGCCCTCTGCGACTACCCCTGGCGCGTGTTCGAGCCCATCGACGGCTACAAGGGCGACTTGGCGCGGGCTCAGCTCTACATGAGCGTGCGCTACCGCGGCGAAGACTCCGGCTGGTCCAGCAGCGAGGCCACGGATCGCTCCACCCTGGAGCCCTGGTACGCCACCACCCTGCTGGCCTGGCACCTGCTCGACCCGGTGGACGCCAAGGAGATCGCGCGCAACGACGCGATCCAGGACATCCAGGGCAACCGCAACCCCTTCGTGGATCACCCCGAGTACGCCTGCTACCTCTGGCCTTGACGGGGTTCAGGGGAGCAGCAGCATGATCCCGCCGTCGGTGACCACCGAGGTGATCCGGGTGGAGCGGACCAGGAAGGTGTACAGCGGGGGGCCCTCGACCCAGGCGTCGAGCTGCGCGGCGATGTAGGGGTCACCCGTGGACAGGTCGGCGTTCGGCTCCAGCAGGGCCAGATCCGCGGCCGGTGCGGTGACGGTGCCCTCGGCGTCCGGCAGGCATGCCAGGGCCTGGAAGGGCTGCGCCTCACCGGGGTGGAAGTTGCGCAGCATGAGGTAGGTGGTCGCGGTCACCGCCGTGCCGTCCACCTCGGGCAGGTCGCCGTCGCGCGTCCAGGTGAGGGTCAGGGGCTCGGCCTGGGGGTGTTGCAGCCAGCCGCGCTCGTCCTGGGGGTCCGGCAGCGGGCCCAGGATCACGTCGGGGCCCACCGCGCAGCAGCCCTCCGCGGAGAACGCCGGCACACCACGCGGGCCCTCGTCGCCCGGGATGTCCAGGTCGAGCACGGCGCCGAAGGGGAAGGAGGCCTCATCGCAGTCGGGCAGTGTGTAGTAGGGGAGATCGCGGGCGTCGCGCTCCTGGACCAGGGTCAGGCTGCGGCTGGTGTCGGAGAGGGTCACGACCTCGCCGGCCTCGCGGCTGCCGCGGACAGCCCACAAGCCCTGAGAGACGGGCACCTCCGAGAAGTCGGTGAATTCGCAGGTGCCCGGCGCGGTGGGCAGGCGGATGTCCTGCCCGGCGGTGCCAGCCCCCATCCCATCGGGCCGGCCCGCGTCGAGGAAGGCCACCTCGACCTGGCAGCGGGTCACGTGATCCAGCCAGTCCCCGCGCTGCAGGACCTGGAGGAAGGCCACGTCGACGGGCACCGCCTCCGGGCTGGCGCTGTCCTCGGGCGGGGCCGTGTCGCCGTACCGACCGAGGTCGGTCTTGGCGGTGCAGGCGGTCAGGGCGAGGGTGAGCAGCGGGAGGAGGCGCATGCGGGTATTATGCCACGTTCGCGAAGCAGAAGTCAGCCTTGTTGGCGCTCCTGCCTCCTGAACTACTACTCGCGAAAGTCCGCGCGCCAGGCGCGGATTTTGCGAGTAGTAGTTCACGCGCCGCAGGCGCGCGCGCCAATAGGGCGCGGGGAGGGGGGAGCGCCAGCGGTGCGGGGGGAGGCATCCTCCCCCCGCGAAAAAATGGG
>JBDRKM010000276.1:0-2204 GCA_043814015.1 Pseudomonadota bacterium | reverse complement strand
GCCCGTGCGCCGGGCCCGGCAAGCTTGCGCCGAGCGAGCCGCTCTCCACCCGCCCCGGGCCTTGGGGCCGGCCGCCTCGCCCGACCAGCGCGAACCGCTCGCTGGAGGACAATCGGAGATGACGGCCGTGACGAGCACTGACAGCGCTCATCGATTGATGCGATCGGCTTGGCGTCGGTAGGGCGGGGTTTACCCCGCCCGGGTCGCGGGAGGGGATAGACCCCTCCCCTACGGAAGCCCATCACATCACGTGGGCAGCGCTGTGAGAGCCCGTAGAAGGCGGAAATCGAACCCCGACAGTTGAGCTTCGTCAGCCGGCAAGCAGCGGATCGACCCGCGCTCTTCTTCCTGTCCCTGGTCCGGCGCGGTCCACGCGCCCGGGTCGCGCGATCGGATCTCGCGCGGGTCGATCCGCCCGCGCTCTTCTTCCTGTCCCTGGTCCGGCTCGGTCCACGCGCCCGGGTCGCGCGATCGGACCTCGCGCGGGTCGATCCGCCCGCGCTCTTCTTCCTGTCCCTGGTCCGGCGCGCGCCCGGGTCGCGCGATCCAATTGGGCGTTGATCGCGTCGCCCTCGCCCAACAGCTCACCCGGAGAGTCGTAGGTCAAGGATGGAACTTCTGTGGGCGGAGAAGCCCCGGAGGCCCCATGCTTGGGCGACGAAGCGCGCAGAGCGGCCTATTCGACACGGGAAACCTCCTCGGGGCGGAGCAGGTTCGCAAGATCCCCTTCTACGGCCACCTGGCAGCGACCTGGCGGGAGATCTTCCGCGACGAGGACTTCGCAGAGCTCTACGCCGACGTGGGGAGGGGGTCGGTGCCGCCCTCAATTCTGGCGACGGCGACGGTGCTGCAGCGTTTCGAGAACATCTCGGACGCGGAGGTAGTGGAGCGGACGAAGTACGACCTGCGCTGGAAGGCGGTCTTCGACACCAACCCCTGCTCGTTGGTGCCGCTATTCGCGAAGAGCTCGCTGCAGCTCTTTCGCCTGCGCCTGGTGCTGAACGAGAAGCAGGGGCTGCTCTTTGATGCGGTTCTGGCCGAGGCGAGGCGACGCGGGCTCCTGCCCAAGCAGCTGCAGGTCGCGTTGGACTCAAGCCCGGTGAGGGGCCGTGGCGCGGTCAAGGACGCCTTCAACCTGCTCTCGGACGCGATCGGGCGCGTTGTGCGCGCGGTCGCGAAGGAGTGTTCCGATCCGTGCCGGCGTCAGCGACCTCGCTGCTCCTCGTCACGACGCTGCCTCTCCTGTTGCTCGTCCTCTCGGCCGCCCCTGCGAACGCTGCGCCGCAGAGCCTTCGGGCTCACCCGACCGCCGACGTTCAAGAGGAGGGGAAGACGGATCGCCGCAGTCCTCGTCGCGCTCTCCCGGCTCTCTCCGCCGACGAGGCACGGGCGTCTTCTGCAGCAGCTCCGTCGCTCCCTCGATCCTGGCCATTGCCTGCGACCGCTGCCCTGCCTGTCCAGTCACGGAGGCGTCTTCTAAGGAGTCGCAGCTCGCCTCGCAACCCGCCCGGCCTACCTCGACGGCGTCCATGGCCGAAGTCCACCGGCGACCGATACCCTCGACAGACTCGCTCCTACCCCATGCCGGACCCATGGCGCAGGCAGCGCTGCGCGTCCACGCATGCAAGGCAGACGCGCCCACTTGCCGCCGACTCGCCAACGCCGGTCGGTCACCGGGCCACGACAGCAAAGGCGGTCCGCTCAGCCCGCCCTCTGCGCCAGAGCGGCAGGATTCGGGGCCGAATCGCGGCGTCGCTTCCGGTGAGGCGCGTGGGCCGATCGTGCGCTGGAAGGCGAGATCTCGACGCAGGAGGGGCCAGGGCGCCTCCTGTGAGCCGCTTAAGGGACTCACAGGATCGCTGCTCGAGGCCTCAGAACGGCGCAGCTCGCCGAATGCGCCATTCTCGGCCGGGCCCCTAGGAGCACCCGAAGAACAGGGGAGGCTGCCAGAAGGAGGCCAGGACGAGAGCGTAGAAGTTTGGGGCCATCTGTGGTGTTCGAAGGTCATCTCGAATCGCTTCCAGCAAGCGTCTGTTGTACTCCGCTGGTTGAGTTTCCCGTGGTCCCGGTACCCCCTTCTGCTCCGGCTCGGAGATAGCCACCTTGTGAAGATGGTTGCAGGCCTTCCCCCCCATCCGGAACAGCACAGCGCTGGAAAACCCTGAGAAACGCCTCGTGATCCGTGAGATCGTGCGAGGCGTGTA
>JBDRKM010000275.1:0-4975 GCA_043814015.1 Pseudomonadota bacterium | reverse complement strand
GTGCTCGCTGGCCTGGCGCGGGTGGTGGCGCGCGACGAGCGCGCGGACCGCACCGCGGCCTTCGCGGCGGGCGCCCGCGCCTGCCTGGCCCAGGCACCGGACGCGGCCTGGGCCCTGCTCAAGGAGGGCTCGCCCTCCTGTGGCGTGAACCTCACGTGGATTGACGGGGAGAAGGTACCGGGCAAGGGCGTCTTCGCGGCGCTGGTGGCGGCGGTGGGGATCCCGGCGCGGAGTGAGGAGGATCTGGGGTAGGGGGGCTGCCCGTCCGGGGGCCGGCTGGGTCGCCCGCCGCATGGTCGGGGGGGCTGGTGGCTGGCTTCACCAGGAACGGAACCATATGGTAACCGCGAGCGCGGAGGTGCCCGTGTACTACTGCGGAAAGTGCGGCCATGAGCTGGGCAGCTCGACATGCTCAGTCTGTCCGTCCTGTGGAGTACGCCTCGCCGGTGTGCGGGAGGGAGCGCCACCGTCGCGAGCGTCGGCGCCCCCCGATCAGACCTACACCCAGGAGGAACTGAAGCGGCAGATGCCGTGGCGCATCGGCACCCTGGTCGGCGCCGTGGGGGCCATCACCTGCGCCTGCGCCTGGAAGTTGCTGTGGGCCCTCATGGACGTTCTTCCCTCACACCCTGTCGTGGGCGTGCCGCTGCTGTTGCTCGGCATGCTGGCCTTGATCGTCGGTTGCCTGCTCGTCTGCCTGGCCTATGTCTGCCTGTTGGTGTTGTTCATGTTCTGCCGAGACTCGGGCGCGAAGGTCCTCGGGACCATTGCCTGGGCGTTCTTCACGTTGGGGGTAGCGCCCCTCTTCATCAGCATCTTCTTCGGGCTCTCCCTCGACGTCGTGTGGTCGAAGCGCAAACGTGCGGGATGACGGCCCTGGCGCCGCGGACCCCCTTCTCCCCCTGGTGATCGGCGTTGAGCCGCAGGTCCGTCGGCGCCACCTGCTCGGACGCCGTCGCTCACTTCATCGGGTCTGGATCCGAACAGTCCTCCTTGGGCATGGCGCCAGGGGTGACCAGCACGTTGGAGGTGAGACCGGCCTCGTCCCCGACGCGCAGCGCGAAGTCGTACCAGACGTTGTAGGCGGGGTTGCCCTGGGACGACAGCGAGAGCGCCAGGGACATGCTCTCGGTCCCGCAGCGCGCGGTGTCCACGGTGGCATGCCCCGTGAGCTGGGCGTTGCCCGAGGTGTCCACCGCGCCGTCCACCTCTTCGTCCCACCACAGCTCGTAGGTCACGTAGTTGAGATCGCCGTCGGCGTCCGTGGCGCTCAGATCAAAGATGAGCGTGGGGTAGAGCTGGCCCTGCTCCAGCTCGTGGCAGCCGTCGGGCCGGGCCGAGAGCGCGGTGAGGACCGGGTTGGTGCCGGCGCACTCGGCGGCCGTGTCGCCCGTGTCGCCGCCCTTGGGGATGGGTGGCGGCTCCTTCTCCTCCACCACGGGAGGGCAGCCGAGGACGAGCAGGGCGAGCAGCGACAGGTGCTTCATGGTCATTCCCCGTTGGACGGAGGGAGGCCGTCATTGTAGCATCCCCGGGTCGGCCCTTCTGTACCTCGAGGCGCCCTTGCCGCGACCCCTGCCCGCCTGGTTCTACGATATCCTGCGCGCCAACCTCGGCAGCGTGCGCAAGGTGTACCTGCGCGGCAACCGCGTGGTGCGCCGCGGCGACTTCGCCCAGCACGCCGAGACCGTGCTGCTGTTGCACGGCTTCTTCCAGACCCGCGCGGTCTGGGAGGTGATGGAGGATCGGCTGCGCTACGACGGCTACGGCGTGTTCAGCTTCGATCTGGGCGGGCTGCTGTACCGCTTCAACACGCGTCGACCGGCCGACCTCGCGCTGGGTATCGCCGAGAAGATCGAGCGGGTCTGCGAGCGCTACGGGCTCGATCGGTTCCACATCGTGGGCCACTCCCAGGGGGGGCTGGTGGCGCGCCAGTACATCCAGGCCCACGGCGGCCACCGCCGGGTGAAGTCCCTGATCACCCTCGGCACCCCCCACCACGGCACGCCGACCGCCTTGCTGGGCTCCGCGCTGATGTTGGGCGGCGCCCTGTCGGCGGCCCCCTGGGATCTGCTGCCCGGATCGCGTTTCCTCAGGCGCCTTTCACGTGACAGCTTCCCTCCGGACATCCCACTGGTCAGCATCTACAGCAAGCACGACATGGTCTGCCCCTACCCCTTCTCCATCCTGCGGCCCGAGCCGGGTGAGGCGCACCTGAAGAACCACCTGGTCCGCGGCGTCGGGCACACGGAGCTGACCCACGACGCGGGCGTCTACCGCCTGGTGCGGGCCGAGCTGGAGCGGGCGGCGGAGCGCGGCTGAGGCGCGCTACTGGGCGGCGGGGGCCGGGAGGGCCTCGGTGGTCGGGTCGGTGGCCGTGCCGTCGGCGTTCAGGCAGCAGCGGAACCCGAGGGTGGTCTCGGAGAAGCCGGCGGACTCATCGACGGCGAAGGCGCAGCGGGTCCCGCGGATCGCCGAGGCGCGCACACCGCCCTTGACCATCTTGCGGCCGTCTTTGCGGGGGTGTGACGAGGAGGTCCACTCGCGCAGGCCGCCGGAGAGGTCGTAGACGCCGTAGCCGGAGAAGCACTCGTCGCGGGCGGTGAGGGTGTAGTCGTCGGTGACGTCCGCGCCGCAGCTCGCCCTGTACTCGTCGCCGTAGGCGTAGATGAAGTTGCCCGGCCCCTTGCAGGCCTTCTCCCACTCTTCGTCGGTGCACAGGCGTTTGCCGATGGTGGCGCAGGCGTCGCGGGCCTGGTCCCAGGTGACGCGCACCGCGGGCTTGGAGCCGACCTTGTTGGGGAACTCGTAGTGATCCATGAAGAACGCGGGGACCTTGACGACCTCGCGCAGCGGCTCGGAGGAGGTGGCCACGTCGGGGGCCTCGGAGGCGTAGCGGCCGTGGATGAAGGTGCCCTGTGGCACGAACACCATCTCGTGGTGGCCGGCCACCATCTTCTTGACGACCGCCTCGTCGGGCAGCGGGTTCTGGGCGCGGACGGTGCGGCGGACGTCTTCATCCTGGCGGCGGGCCTCGGCCACGGGATCCGGCTTGTCGGCGGTGAGCACGTAGGCCCCGACGCCGACCGCGACGATGATGGCCGCCGAGAGGATGATCATGATGTTGCGGAAGGACACCACCGGGCTGCCCGACTGCATCTCCAGCGAGAAGGAGCGCTGGATGTCGTTGATCATGTCGCGGGCGGTGGGGTAGCGGTCCTCCGGGTTGTGGGCCAGCGCGATCTCGACGATGTCGTCCACGTGCGGGGGGAGATCGTCGCGCATCTGGGTGGGCGAGATGTAGGTGCCGATGGGGCGCTGCCCGCAGAGCAGCTCGTACAGCATGACGCCCACGGAGTAGACATCAGCCTGCGGGCCGCAGTCTTGATCGTAGCTGGTGATCTCCGGGGCCAGGTAGGGGGCCTCCTCGCGGGCGGCGAAGGTGTCGGCCGCGGTGGTCGGCGTGAGCGCGGGCGCCAGGCCCGTGCCGGTGATCTTGACGGTGCGGATGATCTTGGCGCTGGCCGCCGGGCCGGTGCGCTTGGTGGCGACCAGCACGTTCTCGGGCTTGAGGTTGCGGTGCACGAGCCCGGCGTTGTGCGCGACCTCGACCGCTTCCAGCACGGAGATGGCGAGCTGGCAGGCCTCCTGCAGCGTGAAGACCCTGTTCTCGGTGACGTTGTCGTCGATGACCCGGCGCAGGGACTCGGAGGGAAAGTACTCCTCCGTGAGGTAGATGCGATCCTCGTGGACACCCAGCTCGCCGTACCGGACGAGGGCGTCCTGCCGCAAGGTGCGGGCGCGCTCGAAGAGCTGCTTGAGTCGCTCCCGGTCTTTCTGGACCCCCACGAGGGAGGGGTTGATGAACCGGATGACGAGATCCTTGCCAGAAGTGATGTGGCGCGCGACGTAGGTGCTGGCCGTGGGGCCATCACCGAGGAAGCTGACGATCTCGTACTTCTTGGCGATGTTGTCGCCAGCGTTGTAGACGGTGGGCTCGGGCACGGCAACTCCTGGGTGTCCGATGGTGAGGCGGACTCCGGGTGCGCCGCACCCTATCATGGCGCGCGGGGCAGCTTCAACGCCCGATGCCTGCTCTCCATCGGTTAGCGTCCCCGGATGTACACCGATCCGCCCTTCGTGCTGGCCGAACTCCACGTGGACGGCCTGCTTCTCGAGCGCGGTGGGGCGTGGCGGGCGGTCGCCCGCCTGCTGGAGATGGCGGCGGAGGTGGCCGAGGGGGCTGGAGCACGCTTGACCTTCCGGGTGCGGGAGCGCTTCGCGGCGGAGGCCGCTCGGCACGGCCGCGGCAACGTGCTGCGGGTCCTCGAGGCGCGCGGGCACGAGGTGGGCAGCCACGCCCACGGGCGGGACCTGGGCCGCGTCCAGGCGGCGGTGTCGGCCTGCGGGGTGGCCAATCGGGGGCTCACCCCGGGCATGGTACAGGCCGGTGCCCGCGCGGGCGCCCTGCTGGAGCGCGCGGCGGCCCTGGGCTTCGCCTGGGTCACCGACCATCCCCCGGTGCGAGCCTGGGCCTACGCGGGGCACCTGCCCTGGCGCCCTGGCGCCGGCTACCGCGCGGACCGCCCGCCCCTGGGCCCGGTCGTGCTGGAGACCGCCGCCGATCCCTTCGCCTGGGGGTTGCTGCGCCGGGAGCCGGGCGGGGGCGTGCGCCACCGCTTCGGGCTGGAGGCGCGCAACTTCGAGGCGTTGGCGCGCCTGCTGGAGGTGCATGCGGCCTGTCCGCTGCCCCCCGGGCGGCGTGGCTTCTTCGCCTTCGCCCTGCATGAGCACAACCTCTGCCTCGAGGGCTCACAGCACCCGGCGCCCGGGGCGCTGGAGGCCCTGGCCGTCTTTCTGGCGCGGTGCGAGGTCCGCACGGCCGGAGAACTGGTCGTCCTCGGGCCGGAGCCAGCGCGCATCGCCCCAGCGCCGGCCGCTGCCCCGGTGCTGCGCCTGGTGCGGCGCGTGGGGC
>JBDRKM010000274.1:0-68158 GCA_043814015.1 Pseudomonadota bacterium | reverse complement strand
GTACCTCCAGCAGACCGCCAGTGGATCCGGCGAATCTGCCAAAGGCCTACCAGATGCTTGTCAACACGTGAACGGGGGCCGCGGGGGGGTGGTCCCTAGATGGTGGCGCGGCCACGGTCCCATGCACCTGGCGCTTGACATAGTCATTCTCGTAGAAGGACGGGGACGGACGGAAGGTCGAACCAACAACCTCTTCCAGGGTTCCGCACTGCATCTCTTCGCCGAGGTAGCCTTCATCCGCGGGGGGCGGAAGGTCGGTGTCCCCGCCGGTGTCGGGCCCGGTGTCCGGTGTCGGGGTGTGGGTATCTTCCAGCGCCGTGTCGTCCGAATGCGGTCCCCAGGTCCCATCTTTCCCGAAGTTACAGCCCGCTACCCCCCCCGCAAGATGAGTGCCAGCGCTGCTCGGCAGCACGCGTTCGTCCCTCGTTCCATCATGTCGTGGTCCCCATTTGTGTTGGTGAGCGACCGAGGCATCGCCGACCCATCGTCGGAGTGCGCTCGATCCTGTTCTCGCTAACGACACTCCCCGCTCCTGGCAAACTGCTCCCCGACGCGAGCCTGTCTCCACCACAGGATCTGAAACCGCGCAACCCATTGAACGATGCATGGAATGGAGCTGGGCCATGACCCAGGATTCGGCCAAACGGCTCGACGCCTTACGATTCCTCCCGTAGGGGCGCCCAAACGGTCCGCCGCTGGGTGGCCGAGACGTGGGTCATGGCCTGGAGCTGCCGATGCGCAGTGGTGCAGAGAGCCTGCGAGGGATCTCGCGGCTGACGAGCGGCGTGGTGGTCGGCGTGGTGTTGATTTGAGAGACCACCGCTCCGTTCTCGTTGCGGACAGTGGCCGGGGGGGGAGCGGTGTGCCAGGGTGTAGAGCCAGACCAGCCTACCCTCGCCGGTGAAACCTCCACATCGCCCACGCGCACGGCCCCACCACCATCGCTCCCACGATCCAGTTCACCGGATCCCCGGGCGAGACCATGTACCGGAAGAACAACCTGGCGAGCCCCAGCGCCAGGAGCGGCTGGAGGAGCCAGACGCGGCGCGCATCGTAGGGCCTCCGCCGCGCGTGCACGATCACGAAGTCCAGCACCGCGGGGGTCAGCGCCAGGGGCAGGAGCACGTCCCAGGGGCTGTGCCCGGGCGCCCGCAGCAGGATCTGGGCGGCGAGTAGCCCGTAGGTCAATGGCCACAGCGCCAGACAGCGCCGGCACACGGGCCGGCCGGCGATGGACACGCACCGGTCGAGGTGCTCGGGACCGTGATGCGACAGCCAGAGGCCGCTCACGTGGCGATCAGCGCTCGGTGACCGCGCGGGCCTGGATGAGCTTGATGTCGGCCTGGGTGTAGTTGGAGGAGTGCATGTCGATCTCGATGCCGTCCACCCAGCGCAGCCAGTCCTCGTCGGGGGCGTCCTTGTTCTCCTGGGAGAAGGTCCAGTAGGTCAGCAGGCGCTTGGGACCCTCGGGCTCGTCGTCGAGGGGCTTCTGGGTGCCCACCACGGCCGAGTAGTACCTGGGCACCGAGCCCTCGATGGCGATCTCCTTCTCCTCCAGCACGCGGCCGCTGGCATCCGAGATCGTGGCCAGCAAGCGGAAGTCCGTCATCTCGAACTTGGAGTCGTTC
This sequence comes from Pseudomonadota bacterium, assembly GCA_043814015.1. GTDB lineage: Bacteria > Myxococcota_A > UBA796 > UBA796 > JAFGLY01 > JBDRKM01. The sequence continues at coordinate 66,530 of JBDRKM010000274.1, read as the reverse complement.
TTCAGCATGAACTGGAAGACGGTGGTGTTGGCGGCGTCGGGGTTGTCCGGCGGGAGCTTGAGCCAGCGGGGGGTGGAGACGAAGAGGTAGCGATCGGGGTTGTAGATGGGGTCGTAGTTGTCGCGCTCGCGGGCGTCGGCGAAGAAGTAGGCGGGGACGACATCCGAGACCGCGACCCAGCCCTTCTGGCCGTCGGCCTGCACCTGGTACCAGGGGCCGCGCTTGGCCAGCAGGCGGATGCGCTGGTCCTTGAAGAGGTTGCTCACCGTGCGCGCGCCCTCCTTGGGCTCGGCCCGCAGGGCGGCCTGATCGGCGGTGACGAGCATCTCCTGCAGCTGCAGGCCGGTCGCGCCGCCCAGGAGGGAGAGATCGTCCACATCGGGGACGCGGGTGGCCCAGTGGTAGAAGTACCAGCCGCCCACGACCGCCACGGCCAGCAGCACGACGACCAGGGCGTTGCGCAGGAAGGCACCGCGTGGCTGGGCGAAGTCGGCGTCGTCTTCCGCGGTGGCGGGGCGCGCGCGCACGAGGCCCTTCAGCTCGGGGACCTCGGTGGCGTAGAGCCAGTCCGAGGCGCCAGGGGGCTGGATCATGGAGCCTGCGGAGATCTGCCCCTGGCGCGCCAGCTCCTTCAGCTCGTCGAGATCGCGTGCTGCGAACTGCCGGTCTCCGTCGGTGACGAGCCACCTGGCCATGCCGAGGCCTCCTGGTCGGGTGCCCTGCTGGGATGCAAGGGGACGACCGGGACGCGCCCGGCCATCGGCCCTCCTCGTACCTTGGGCCTTGGAAGCACGTCAACCGCGAAACACTCTGCGGGCTACCGGTTGACCCAAGGTTGACAGGGCGTTACCGGCGGCGCCCTCCCGGAGGCCGCCATGCCCTTCGTGCCGCTCCGCCTGTGCATCGTCTACGACAACGCGCGCGGGCACTGCGGGCGGGTCGTCCCGCGCATGAAGACCATGCTCGAGCAGCGCGCCTTCCTGGTGGACACCCACGAGATCGGACAGGGCTCGCTGGACATCGCCCCCTACCGCGGGCTGATCTTCGGCACCCCGGTCACGGGGTTGGGGATCCGTGGCGAGGGCCCCTCCCGCGCCCTGCGCGCCTTCATCGAGGCCCTGCCGGACCTGGATGAGCACCAGGTTGCCATCTTCTGCGTCTACGAGACCCGGCCGGGCAACACCTTCGACCGGATGAAGAACCTGCTGTTCGAGAAGGGCGCCCGGTTCGTGGCGGAGCAGGCCTTCTGGGCGCCGCGGCCGCTGGAGAACGACCACATCATCCCGGCCGAGTGCATGGTGCGGATCAGGTAGCGCTCAACACCCGCCGTGGTACCCGCCCAGCCGCACGGAGAAGCTGCCCCAGTAGCGGTTGTAGTCCACGTGGAGGTCGATGCCCTCGTTCATCCAGGAGCTGATCTCGCTGGGAATCAGGAAGGGGATGCCGGCTTCTTCGGTGCGCGTGTCGTCCAGTGAAGGCTCGTCCAGAGCCAGCCCCATGCGGGGCCCGCCTCAGCCGAATCCCTGGATCATCACCCGGACGGCCTGGCCGGGTTTGCCGTGCTTCTCCATCAGGGTCTTGAGCTCTTCCGCGGCGTTGGCGCTGATGCGGACCATGGTCTTCTCCAGTCGGGGGTTGCCTCTGCGGTCGCACCCCGGAGCCTTCAGTGCACCCGGACGTTACACGCCGCCGCGTCCCCTGGCTCGTGTCCGCGTGTTTTTTTTTCGCGGCCATGGCGCCGACGCCGTTTTGTGCTATCTGCCGCGAGACCCGCCGCGGCCGTACTGGACGGCCCCGCAACTGGAGGAAACATGAGGAACTGGCTGCTCGTCATTCTCGCCACCGCGTCCATGTCCGTCGCCCTGACCGGCTGCTTCGGCAAGGACGACTCCGCCGACCCCGAAGGCGACGCCGACGCCGACTCCGACGCCGACTCCGACACGGACGCCGACGCCGACGCCGACGCCGACACGGACGCCGACACGGATGTCGGCGACTGCACCATGAACTCCGGCTGGCCCTGCTCCTGCCAGACCAAGGTCTGCGACGACGGCAGCGACTGCATCGGCGTCCAGGGCCTCGGCGATGGCACCACGGGCTACTGCGCCCCCAACTGCACCGAGGGTGACCACGGCTCCTGCCCGGACACCGACTACGCGGCCGCCCCCTACTGCGCCCTGTCCGACGGCACCAACTTCTGGTGCGTGCTGGTCTGCACCGGCAACGGCGACTGCCCGGCCGATCAGACCTGCCAGGACGCCGGCGGCGCCTCCGTCTGCTACCCCGGCTAGGCTCAGGCTGCCGACGCTTCGACCCCTGGGCCTCGGTCCGGGGGTTTCGCGCTTAGAGGGCGCGGCCGGTGTGGGAGGCGGGGTTCGCGGCGATCTGGTCCGGGGTACCCGCAGCCACCACCCGCCCACCGCCCTCGCCGCCCTCGGGGCCGAGGTCGATGACCCAGTCTGCCGTCCGGATCAGCTCGGGCTGGTGCTCGATGAGGATCACCGTGTCGCCGCGATCCACCAGGCGCTGCAGCACCCCGAGCAGGGCCACCACGTCCTCGGCGTGCAGGCCGGTGGTGGGCTCGTCCAGCAGGTAGACCGTGCCCATGGAGCGGTTGACCAGCTCCTGGGCCAGCTTGACGCGCTGGGCCTCGCCTCCTGACAGGGTGGAGGCTGGCCGGCCGAGCGCCAGGTAGCCGAGGCCCACCTCGGAGAGGGTGCGCAGCCCGCGGGCCAGGGCGCGCTGGCGGCCGAGCACCCCGAGGGCCTCATCGACCGGCATGGCCAGGATCTCGGCGATGTTCTTCCCGCGGAAGCGGACATCGAGCACCCGCTCGCGGTAGCGGGCGCCGCCGCACTCCTCGCAGGGCACCCAGACATCCGACAGGAAGTGCATCTCCACCAGCACGGCGCCGCGCCCCTCGCAGGCGGGGCAGGCGCCGGCGCGGTTGAAGGAGAAATCCGAAGCGGTCAGGCCGCGGGTCTGGGCGGCGGGGAGGCTGGCGAACAGGGCGCGCAGCGGATCGAGCAGCTTGGTGTACGTGGCCGGGCAGGAGCGGGGGCTGCGGCCGATGGGGCTGTGGTCCACCACCACGACGCGCTGCAAGCCGGGGGGCAGCTCGAGCCCGCTCAGGGGGAGCTTCATGATGCTGGCCCTGGCGAGGCGAACGCGGAGCGCAGGCGCGAGGGTGTCCATGACCAGGCTGCTCTTGCCCGCGCCGGAGACGCCGGTGACCACGGTGAGGGCGCCGGTGGGGAAGGCGACATCCACCCCGCGCAGGTTGTGCCGCCGGGCGCCGCGCAGCACGATGGGTGGGCCACCGGGGCGCGGGGTGGCGGGGGCGGGGAGGCGGCGTCGGCCGGCGAGCCAGGCGCCGGTGAGGCTGGCTGGATCCTCCGCGATGACCGCCGGGGAGCCCGCGGCCACCACGCGCCCCCCGCGCGAGCCGGCGCCGGGACCGAGATCCACCACGTGGTCCGCCCGCCGGATGGTGGCGAGATCGTGCTCCACCAGGACCACGGTGTTGCCGAGATCGCGCAGGCCCTCCAGGGTGTCGAGCAGGCGCCCGACATCGCGCGGGTGCAGGCCGATGGTGGGCTCATCGAGCACGTAGAGGGTGCCCGTGAGGCGGCTGCCGAGCTGGGAAGCGAGCCGGATGCGCTGGGCCTCGCCGCCCGACAGGGAGTGCCCGCGGCGGTCGAGGGTGAGATATCCCAGGCCCACATCGCGCAGGAAGACCAGGCGCGCGGTGATCTCGGGCAGCAGCTGGGCCACGATCAGGCGCTCGCGGGCGCTGAGTGGCAGGGCCTCGAACCAGGTGATGGCGGTGGTGACCGGCAGGGCGCAGACCTCGGCGATGTCGAGCCCGCCCACCTGCACGCCGAGGACGTGGGGCGCCAGACGCTTGCCGCCGCAGGCGGGGCAGGGGCTCTCGCCAAGCTCGCCCAGCCCCTCGCAGGTGCGGCAGGCCCCGAGGTGGCTGTTGAAGGAGAAGTGGCGCGGGGTCAGCGCCTCGGGCAGCACGGGGCCGTGCTCGGGGCACTCGGCCCGCAGCGAGAGAGGCTGGGCGTCTCCCTCGCGCGGTTGGAAGGCGGCGTGATCGGCACCGTAGCCGTAGGCGAGCGCCACGGCCTCGGCCAGGCGCTCGGCGGGGACGTCGGCTGGGTCGAGGCGATCCGCCACCAGCCAGGCGCCGGCGGCCAGCAGCTCACGCGCGGCGGGATCGGCGAGGGGAACATCTTCCTCGCCGCTCCACAGGCGCTGCAGGCCGTCGCGCTGCAGCTCGCGCTGGAGGGCCTTCGGATCGCGCGCCGGGGCCAGTTGGGCCAGCAGGCGCCCTGGCCCGGGGGCTCGTTCCGCCAGCCAGCGGGCCGCTGCGGAGGGATCGAGCCCCTGGATGGGGCGCCCGCAGCGGTGGCAGTGGGGCTGGCCGACCCGGGCCCACAACAGGCGCAGGAGATCGTGGATCTCGGTGACGGTGGCCACGGTGGAGCGCGGGTTGTGGGCGGCCTTGCGCTGCTCGATGGCGATGGAGGGCGCGAGCCCGTCGATGGCATCCACCGGGGCGCGGTCCATGCGGCCCAGGAAGCGCCTGGCGTAGGTGGACAATGACTCGACGTAGCGGCGCTGGCCCTCGGAGAAGAGGGTGTGCAGGGCCAGGGAGGTTTTTCCCGAGCCCGAGACCCCGGTGATCACCGAGAGCTTGCCCTTCGGCAGGGTGACGTCGATGCCCTGGAGGTTGTGGCGCCGCGCGCCGCGCACGCTGATGTCGCGGGGGAGGGGCCGCGGGGCGCGTACACCGTAGGCGGGGCGCTCCGCCTCGGCGGCCAGCGCGACCGGGGCGCCCAGCTCGGGCAGCGCGGCCAGGGCCTGGCCGGTGGGGGTGGCGAGGCGGGCCAGCGCCTCCGGGGTGCCTTCGCCCACCACCAGCCCGCCCGCGCCGCCGCCGCCGGGGCCCAGATCGATGAGGTGATCCGCGACCTTGACCACATCCAGGTTGTGCTCGATGACCACCACGGTGTTGCCGGCGCTCACCAGGGCTTGCAGGCCATCGAGCAGGCGGCGCACGTCCGCGAAATGGAGCCCGGTGGTGGGCTCGTCGAGCAGGTAGAGGGTGCGGCCCGTGGGGGGGCGCTGCAGCTCCTTGGCCAGCTTGATGCGCTGGGCCTCGCCGCCCGACAGCGTGGAGGAGGGCTGGCCCAGGGCCACGTAGCCCAGGCCCACCCGCTCCAGGGCGGCCAGGGGACGGTGGATCGACGGATGGCGTTTGAAGAAGGCCACCGCCTCGGCCACGGTCAGGTCGAGCACATCGGTGATGGTGCGGCCGCGGTAGCGGATCTCGAGGGTCTCGGGGTTGAAGCGTTTGCCCCCGCAGCGCTCGCAGGGGACGTGGACATCCGCCAGAAGCTGCATCTCCAGCACCTGGACCCCGGCCCCCTGGCATGCCTCGCAGCGCCCGCCGGGCACATTGAAGGAGAAGCGGCCGGGGGTGTAGCCGCGCGCGGCGGCTTCGGGGACCCGGGCGAACAGGGCGCGGATCCCATCCAGCGCGCCGGTGTAGGTGGCGGGGTTGGAGCGCGGGGTGCGGCCGATGGGATCCTGGTCGATGCACACGACCTTGTCGAGGTGCTCCAGACCCTCGATGGCATCGTGCTCCAGCGGATCGCGCTGGGCGCGCTGCAGGGCGCGGGCCGCGGCGGGCTCCAGGATGTCGAGCAGCAGCGATGACTTGCCCGAGCCGGAGACCCCCGTGACCACCACGAGGCACCCGAGCGGGATGGCCACGTCGATGCCGCGCAAGTTGTGGGCGCGGGCGCCGCGGATCACCAGGCGCTGGCCGTTGCCTGGGCGCCGGGCTGCGGGCAGGGGGATCTGTTCCTGGCCGCCCAGGTAGCGGGCGGTGAGGCAGCCAGAGGCGGCGAAGGCCTGCCAGGAGCCCTGGGCGGTGAGCTGGCCCCCGAGCTTGCCCGCGCCAGGGCCGATCTCCAGCAGCTCATCCGCCGCGCGCATGGTCTCGGCGTCGTGCTCCACCACCAACACGGTGTTGCCGCGGTCGCGCAGGGAGAGGAGGGTGTCGAGCAGGCGGCGGTTGTCGCGCGGGTGCAGGCCGATGGAGGGCTCATCCAGGACATAGGTGACCCCCTGCAGCCCGCTGCCCACCTGGGCCGCCAGGCGGATGCGCTGGGACTCGCCGCCCGAGAGGCTGGCGGTGCGGCGGTCGAGGGTGAGGTAGCCGAGGCCCACATCGTCCAGGAAGCGCAGCGGTGGCGCAGCTCCCTGAGGATGGGCTCGCCGAGCAGGGCTTCGCGATCCACCAGGGTGACGGCGTCGAAGAAGGGGCGCGCCTCGGCCACGCTCATGGCCGTGAGATCGGGCAGGCTGCGGCCGGCGTAGCGCACGGCACGGGCCACCGGGTTGAGGCGGGTGCCGCCGCAAGCCGTACAGGGGCGGGAGGTGCGGAAGTCCAGCAGGGGAGGGTGCTTGGTGAAGTGCCAGAGGCGCTCCAGGGTGGGCAGCAGGCCAATCCAGTCGCGCACGACCTTCCGGGGGCGGCCGCCATCGACCTTGACGACCGTGTACTTCAACTCGGCCCCGTGCAGCATGGCGCGCTGCACCTCGGGGACGAGATCGCACCAGCGGGTGTGCGGGCTGGCGCCGAGGGCCTGGAGCACCTGGGCCAGCACGCCCTCATCGATCGTGGTGATGAAGGGCAGGTGCCCATCCTTGAAGGCGCGACAGGCCCTGGCCGCGGGGGCCTCCTGGTCGATGGCCAGCGCGGCCGAGAAGCCCTCGATGAAGCCGATCCCTTCGCAGTCCGGGCAGGCGCCCTGGGGGGTGTTGAAGGAGAAGAGGCGGGGCTCCAGTTCCGGGAGGAAGATGTCGTGATCCAGGCAGGAACGCTCGGTGGAGAAGGTGCGGTGGCGTTCGCCAACCAAGGTGGTCACCACGCCCCGGCCCATGCCCAGGCCGCGCTCCAGGGCCTCCAGCAGGCGCCCGCGCTCGGCCTGGACCAGGGTGAGGCGGTCCATGACCACCTCGAGGGTGTGCTTCTCGTAGCGGGCCAGGGCGGGGGCCTCTTCGAGCCGCAGCAGGGCGCCGTCGATGCGGGCGCGGGTGTAGCCCTCGGCCATCAGATCCTGGATCTCGCGGCGGTACTCGCCCTTGCGCTCGCGGACGAGGGGGCCGAGGACGATGGCGATCTCGCCAGGGTGATCCGCCAGGAGGCGATCCGCGATGCCGGCGGGGGTGGAGCGCGCGATGACCTCGCCGCACACCGGGCAGTGGGGCGTGCCGAGGCGGGCCATCCACAGGCGGAGGTGGTCGAGGATCTCGGTGACGGTGCCCACGGTGGAGCGTGGGTTGCGGTTGACGCCCTTCTGATCGATGGCCAGGGTGGGCGAGAGGCCCTCGACCCGCTCGACCCGTGGCTTCTCCATCTTGCCGAGGAACTGGCGGGCGTAGGCGGAGAGGGACTCGAGGTAGCGCCGTTGGCCCTCCTGGTAGATGGTGTCGAAGGCCAGGGACGACTTGCCACTGCCGGAGATGCCGGTGAGCACCACGAGCGCATCGCGCGGCAGCGCCAGATCGAGCCCCTGGAGGTTGTGCTCCCGGGCGCCCTGGACGACGATGTGGGTGGATGGATCGGGCATGGCGGCAGGCATCTAGGGCCCCGCGCGCGGGGGGGCAAGCGCGAGGCGGACAGGATGTGTCCACCCGTACCTCTTCCCGTTCCCGTTCCAATTCCCGTTCCCGTTCCCGGCCCGGCCCGGCCCGGCCCCAGCCCCGCCCCGGCGACACGGCGCGGGGGAGATGAACCATCTGGCCCGGGCGCTGTCGCCACCGGCCCCGCCCCGGCGACACCGCTGGGGGGAGATGAACCATCTGGCCCGCATGCCGTCCTGCGGTGGCCCACGGTTCTGTGTCAGGGTAGCGGCGTCGCTCCCTCTGCGAGCTTGTCGGCCTGCTGTCGCAGCGCGAGTTGGATACTCGCTGCCCGCAGCAGCGCGGAAGAAGGGCGCGCGCTTCGCAGTCGTTGGATGGACCGCCGGCTTGTCTCAAGGCTTTTCGCCAGATCGGCGGAGCTGATCGTGGGGCCCGCGAGCGCCACCGTGGCGACCCTGGCGGCCTGGGCCTCCGGCGTTGCCCCCTGGAGAGAGGGGATCGCTGCCGCCGACAGCACCGCTTCGCGGATGCGGTCGGGGTTGGTCTCCACCTCGGGTCCGCTCAGCCCGGGAAGCCCGAAGGCCGCGAGCACGTCGCGGTGGCGCAGCTCTGGCACGTGCTCGCGAATCCGAGATAGCAGAAACCCACCGATCATGCGTGCACCCAGCAGGTCGGGTGCAGAGGTGGCTTCCAGGTAGGGATCGGAGGCCAGGTCGTGGTGCTTGCGCTGCCCGATGTCGTAGAGCACGGCCTGTCGGAGGTGTTGCTGATCTGCGAGTTCTTTGCGGTGGACCTTGAGGAAGGGGACACCGAAGCCCAGGGAGCGTTGCAGACCGATCTCCAGCCGCCGAGCCAGTTCTCCCGCGTCGGCATGATCCGCGAGGACGACCAGATGCAGGTGGACCCCGGCACAGCCGAACGCGAGCAGGGGCCAGGGCTCAGAGATCCTGTAGACGGACCGAGCGATGGTGCGACGGTGGGCGGCGCTTGTGTGTAGCATCCGGTCCGACTCCAGCCGGATGCGAACGTGGTGACCCAGGGATGACATGACGAATACCTCCTTCGACGGAATCCCTATCAAGGACCATGCCAACGACTGCCCCTAAACTCAACGCAGTTCTAGACGGGTTCCTGGGGTGGTCACGCTCCCGTCGGGGTGTCGAACTGACGAACGCTTCGTCGACGATTTCGACGATCTTCGACACCCCTGCGGGTTGGGACCTGGCGACCGCCCGGGTCGTACCTGCAGCGCCGAATGGAAAAACCAGGCGACACCGCTGGGGGGAGATGAACCATCTGGCCCGGGCGCTGTCGCCCCCGGCCCCGCCCCGGCGACACGGCGCGGGGGAGATGAGTCATCTGGGCCCCGCGGTGTCGCTCCCGGGGCCTTCCACCGAGTCGGTGGTATGGTGTCTGGAGTCAGGAGGCTCGATGGCCGGCAGGGAACCAGCATTCCAGCAGCGTCGTCGCTGGCATGAGGGGTGGTGGTGGCTGGCGCTCACGATGGCCGGCCTGTTCCTCGCGGTCGTGCTCGCCCGTTGGATCGCTGAAGGGGCGCCGACCGAGAGCGCGTCCCCCGTGGTCCGAAGCGTGCGCCCTGAGGCCTTCGCCATTGCGCCAGCGTGGAAGCGATCCGCGCCCGAGGCCCGCGGCGCCCTCACGATCGTGGCCCGCTCCTGGGAGAACGAGCCTGTGCGCGACCTGGAGCTGGCCGTGGGGCCACTGACGGGCCGCACCGACTGGCAGGGCGAGGCGCGCTTCCAGGGGTTGGAGTACGGGCTGCAGCCCGTGCGTCTTCCCGAGGGCTGGTTCGGCCGGCTGCCGGGCTCCGAGAGCCCCGCCCTGGAGGTCGACCTCCAGGGCTCAGATCAACTCGTCACGCTGCTGGTGGACCGCGACTGCACGGGGCCGTGGCAGGTGCTCGATCCCGATGGGCAGCCCGTGGTGGGCGCGGCGGTGTTTGGCCCCGCCGGTCAGCGCGTCGAGACCGACGGACTTGGCCGGACCGAGCCGGCCCTCCGCCTGTGTGGCCCGAATGACCTGTGGGTCTGGATCCCGAGGGGAGACGGTCACTTCGACAAGTACCAGGACATCACCGCGGACGCCGCGGTCGCGGCCCCCGCCGAAGTGCGCCTGCCGGAACTGCGGCGCGCCGAGATCGCCGTCGTGGACCCAGAGGGCGCGCCCATCGAGGCCGAGGTGCGCGGGGTCCAGATCCACCGGGTCACGCCGTTGGGAGAGGGCCTCTACGAGGTGGCCGCGCCCGTTCCCCTGCTGGGCTGCGCGGTGAGCGCCGAGGGCTGGTCGCGGCAAGAGGTGGCGTTGCCCCTGGACGGGCGCCGCGTCCACGTGACCCTGCGGCCGATCCGCGAGGTCCGCGTGGAGGCGCGGTGCGATGGCGCGTGCCCGGAGGATCTGCGGTGCGGGAGGGCGGACTGCATTCGCAGCGGCAGCACCTACACCTGCACCTGCCCGGCCGAGGTCGCAGCGCTCGTGGCCTCCCGCGCCTGCGACGGGTCCTCCGCGGACACCGTGGTGCCCGAGGGCGTGACCAGACTCGAGTGGGACCTGCGCTGCGGGACCGCCAGCGTCGTGGGCCAGTGGCGCGGGCGCACGCCCTGCTCGGCTGGGGTCGAGGGGCCGCAGTACCGCGCCGGCACCTGCACCCCGGACGGGTCGTTCACGGTCGAGGGCCTGATGGAGGGGGACTACCTCCTCTTCCTGGACGACAGCACCCCGGGGCAGGCCCACTTCTGGGGCGGCGAGGCCCAGCAGGCCACGCGGCGGGTGCACCTCGACCCAGGCCAGCGCCTCGACCTCGGCCTGGTGGAGCCCGACGCGGGCTGCATCGAAGGGCGAATCGTCGCCGATCAGCCTGTGGCCGGGCTCCTCCTGCAGGCCCCAGGCCGCCGCCGTCAGACGACCCTCGGAGCGGATGGCGCGTTCATGCTCTGCGATCTGCCCCTGGACGAGCCCGCGGTGCTGAACCTCCTCGCCCCCGGCGCCCCCATCGCCACCACCGAGGTCCTGCCCGGCGACGACCTCACCCTGCGGCTGTCCTTCCACAGTGACGGCACCGCCAGCCTGGACCCCGAGTAGCCGTCACCGCCTCGTCAGCCACTTGACGGCCGCCTCCGCATTGCGCGCATGCCCCTTGGCGATCTCACCAGCCAGCAGCTTCTCGATCTGCCCGCCCACGAAGGGGATGCTGATGCTCACCGAGCCGTCCACGCGGCGCAGGCAGCCCGTGGCCGTGGGCTCCAGCCAGAAGGCGCCGCCGCCCTGGCAGCGGTCGCGGGAGACGGGCGGGATCAGCTCCCAGGTGAGGTGGAAGCGCTCATCATCCAGGTGCTGGGCCAGCTCGTAGGAGAGGCGGTCGGCGCCCAGGATCTTCCTCATCACGCCCGGCAGCTCGCGCTGGGAGGTCCAGCGCACGTGCAGCAGCCGGCGGCCCTCGCGGCCCGCGCCGGGCTCGTCGCGCAGCACCTCGCGCACCATGTCGGAGCCAGCGTCCGCAGCTGCCAGAAAGGCCGGGTCCTCCATGAGCGACCAGTAGGCCTTCGGCGGGGCGGGGATGGCGTGCTGGGCTTCGATGCGCATCGGTCCTCCGGAGCGGCCGTGGGTGAGGGGTCCTAATAGAGTCCCACCCATGAACGCACCCCTCCTCCTGCTCGCCCTCCTCGCCGCCCCCCGCGCCGAGGTGCCCCTGCCTCCCTACCCCGGCTGCGGCGAGCCCGACCGGCAGGACCTCTGCCCCTCCGACCTCGGGCAGACCTGGTGGCTCATCTCCTACATCCCCACAGCGGCGCGCGATGGGGTGCGGGAGGCGGAGCTGGACGTGGGCAGCGGCTGCCACGCCGACCGCGCCTGGCAGACCACTCCGGGTCGCTGGGACGTGATCGTGGCGGTGCTCGACTCGGGCATCGACTGGAGCGACGACGACCTGCACGACAAGGTCTACCTCAACACCGGGGAGCTGCCCCCGCCCCAGCGCGCCGACGGCAGCGAGGTCAGCGACTACGACCTCGACGGCAACGGCCTCACCAACCTGGCCGACTACGCCGAGGACCCGCGGGTGGACGTGGATGCCGGCGACGATGTGGCCGACGGTGAGCTCGACCCCTCCGACCTCATCGCCACCGCCTGGGGCGCCGCCTGGGACGGCGTGGACAACGACGACAACGGGTACGTGGATGACATCGCGGGTTGGGACTTCATGGCCCACGATCGCGACCCCTACAACACCTGGGAGCGCGAGTCCTACGGCACCCACGGCACGGGCGTGATGACGGACATCGGCGCCGAGGGCGGCGACGGCGGTGACATCGGGGTCTGCCCCAACTGTGCCATCCTGCCGGTGCGCATCGGGCACGCCTTCATCTCCGACGCCTCCCGGGTGGCCGAGGCCATCGTGTTCGCGGTGGACTCGGGGGCCGCGGTCCTCAACCTGTCCATCGGGGCCCTGTCGCACTCCGCCCAGGTGGACCAGGCCCTGGCCTGGGCTCGGGCCCACCATGTGGTCATCGCGGCGGCGGCCGGCGACGAGAACGCCTACCACCAGAACTACCCGGCGGTGGCCCCCGACGCGCTGTACGCCCACAGCATCCGGGCTGACACCCTCGACGAGTCCGGCAGCACCTACTCCTACCAGAACTTCTTCAACTGCAACAACTATGGACCCCGCTCGGACATCGCTGCCACGGGTGGCGGCTGCGCCACGGCGGCCACCGCCATGACCTCCGGCGCCGCCGGGCTCGTGGTGTCCGCCGCGCGCGATGCAGGCTTGACGCTCACATCCGGTGAGGTCCGTCAGCTCCTGACCGGGTCGGTCGACGACATCTGGCTGCAGCCGGACGAGCAGGCCATCGCCGGCTCCTACCCCTCGTCCGAGGGCTGGGACCCCTTCTACGGCTACGGCAAGCTGAACGCCGCCCGCGCGGTGGAGCGGGTGCTCGATGGCACCATCCCCCCCGCGATCACCCTGGACAGCCCCGCCTGGTTCGCCTGGATCGACGCCGGCGCCACGGCCGAGGTGGAGGTGACCGGCGCCATCGCGGCCCGCGCGGGCGCCTTTGACTACACGGTGGAGGTGGGCACCGGCTGGGAGCCCACCACCTGGACCCCCATCGCCTCGGGCCACGCGGACGGCCCCCTGGAGGGCACGCTCGCCACATTCGATGTCACTGACCTGCCCGCGGAGGTCCTGGAGGGCGTGCCCGAGCCCTCCCCGGACGAGACCATCCTGGAGCGGGTGGACCGCGTGCACGTCCCCAGCGTCACGGTGCGGGTCACGGCCACGGACGAGGCCGGCGCTCAGGCCGACCTGCGCCGCTCCTTCTTCGTGCAGGACGACCCCGACCTGCTGGCCGGCTTCCCCGTATCGCTCGGCTCGTCCGTGGAGGCCAGCCCCGTGCTGGCGGACCTGGACCGCGACGGTGACTTCGAGGTGCTCGTGGCCACCTCCGGCGGGGAGATCCATGCGCTGGGCCTCGGGGCCGAGATCCCGGGCTACCCCCTGCGCACCGCCCCACCCCCGGAGCTGGCCGACTACGCCGGCTCCGAGGCCTACCGCAGCGGCGCCGTGGACGCCGAGGCGGGCGACGGCTTCATCGCCGGCCCCGCGGTGGGCGATCTCGACGGCGATGGGCGCCCGGAGGTGGTGGGCGCCACCATGGCGGGCGCCATCTACGCCTGGCGCGACGGCCAGCTCCTGGAGGGCTTCCCCGTCTGGACCATCGGCCGGGAGCCCGAGGAGTTCGACGGCGACGACGTCTGGGACCGCGGCTTCTGGGGCGCCCCCACCCTGGTGGACCTCGACGGCGACGGCACGCTGGAGATCCTGGCCGCCTCCATGGACGGGCGTTTGTACGCCGTAGACCACACGGGCCAGGACTGGGGCCCCTACCCGCTGGAGGTCTGCCATCCCGAGAACTGCGACCTGCGCGGTGCGCCCCTGGTGGCCTCCCCAGCCGTCGGCGACGTGGACGGCGACGGCGACCCCGACATCGCGCTGGGCTCCAATGAGACCGTGAGCGACGGCCGCTTCTCGGTCAGCTACCTGCTCGACGCCCGCAGCGGGGAGATGCTCTCCGGCTGGCCGCGCACCACCCAGGGCCTGGTGGGCGAGGCCTCTCTCATCCCCATCGTGGGCGAGGGCCACCCCGCCAGCATGGCCCTGGCCGACGTGGACGGCGACGGCGACCTCGAGATCGCCGACTCCGTCTTCCTGGCCCACACCCTGCTGCTGCACCACGACGGCAGCGAGGTGGTGGAGTTGGCCCACTTCATGGACGAGTACGGGCACGACGCCAACACCGAGGAACCCTCCCTGGTGCACTTCTCCGAGCACCCCACCTTCGGGGACATGAACGGCGATGGCGCGCCCGACCTGGTCCAGGGCGGTGTGGGCACCATGTTCCTGGTAGCCCTGCCGCTCACCTTCGCGAAGGAATACCAGCAGCCCGTGTCCGCCTGGGACGGCGCTACCGGTGCGTTCCTGTCTGGCTGGCCCCGCCAGATCGAGGACCTCCAGTTCTTCATGGCACCCGCCATCGCCGATCTCACCGGCGACGGCCGCGCCGAGGCGGTGCTGGCCAGCGGCGGCTACCTGGTGCACGCCTGGGATGCGGAGGGGATCGAGCCGGACGGCTGGCCCAAGCTGATCGGGCAGTGGGCCATCGGCTCACCCGCCATCGGTGACATCGACGGCGACGGCTACCTCGACGTGGTGGTCGCCACCCGCGCCGGTGAGGTCTTCGCCTGGGCCACCCGCGGCCCGGCCGACGCAGAGGTGGCCTGGCAGAGCGCCCACCACGACGCCATGAACACCAGCAACCACCAGGTCCACCTGCCGTCCCAGCCCGGACCGCCAACAGAAGAACGCCGCTGCCACGAGTGCTGCTGCGGCCGAGCGAGCCCGAGATCCCTGTGGCTGCTGAGCCCCCTGGGCCTGCTGGTCCTCGGCCGGCGGCGAGCTGGGGCGTGGCCCACTATTGAGACAATTTAGGTAATTCACACTAAAAAATAGGGGAAAAAGGGGAATGTGGGCTTGGAACGCTCGCGACTTCCTGGTACAAATGGTGTGCCATCACTGGAGGCAACCATGCGTCGACTCTCCTTGCCCGCGCTCCTTCTCCTCGCCATCGGCTGCCAGCCCGCCGGATCCTTCCAGGGCAAGCTCGTGGACGCCCTGAGCGGCCAGCCCATGGCCGACGTCCGGCTCCTGGCCAAGGCCAACGGTGAGGAGGCCGATCTCACCTGCCAGATCTTCGAGGCCACCTCGGGGCCCGACGGCATCTTCAACATGCAGGGGCTGTGCGCCGGGATCAGCTACGCGCTCCAGCCGGGGCTGGATTTCTACCTGATCCAGGGGGTGGGCGACATCCCGGGCGGGCAGCCGTCCGCCGGGGTCAAGGACCTCGAGGTCTGGCGCGCGCCCGCCGCCGGGGTCTACCTGCTCGACGGCGGCAAGATGGACAAGCAGTCCACGGCGACCGACGTGGAGTCGAAGAACATCTACGAGAGCGAGGAGAAGGTCTGGTACCCGGCCAAGCTCCCCCTGACCTACACCAAGGTCGCGGGCACCCAGATGCTGATGATCTCGGGTCAGAAGAACATCGAGAAGCTGGGCTTCTACCCGGTCGTGGAGAGCGGTCCTCGCACCTTCGGCACGAAGGCCGAGCCCGACAAGGACGAGGAGACCTGGAGCTACATCGGCATCCGCTTCACCACCGACACCGAGTACGAGCGTCTGCAGGTCAAGCCCGACGACTCCAAGATCAAGAAGGTCTCGGAGGGCGACCGCCAGGTGATCTACATCCCGGCGGATGCGGTAGCGCCTGGGCAGTACGCCCTGTGGGAAGAGGGTGGCCGCAGGGCCTACGCCCTCGAGTTCTAGGCCGCCGCTACCAGATCGTGACCACCAGCGAGCGCCCCCGCGCGTGGCGGCGGTGTTCCCAGAGGTAGAGGCCCTGCCAGGTGCCGAGACCCAGGCGGCCGTCGACGATGGGGATGGTCAGGCTCGTGGTGGTCAGGGCGCAGCGCACGTGGGCAGGCATGTCGTCCGGGCCTTCCTGGACGTGGCGGTAGAGCGGGTCGCCTTCGGGGACCAGGCGCGCCATGAAGGCCTGCAGGTCGCGCTGGACCACTGGGTCGGCGTTCTCCTGGATGACGAGGGAGGCGGAGGTGTGCTGCACGAAGACATGGCAGATGCCCGTGCGCAGCCCGCTGTCCCGGACCAGGGCGGCGACCTCGGTGGTGATGTCGTGCAGACCCTGCCCGGCGGGGGGCAGGGCGAGGCTGCGCTGGAACATGGGTCAGGGCTCCGTGCGGCGGCAGAGGGCGAAGTGGAAGCCGGCGTATTCGCCACGCCGGTAGGCCTTGCCGATGGACACGTGGGCGCTGACGCGCCGCACCACGTCGATCATGTCGCCGTACACGAAGCGGGAGAGCCCGGCGGTGTTGGGCTTGGGGGTGGGGAAGGCGGGGAAGCCCTCGCGGGGGAGGCCGGTGTAGTCGAACAGCACCTCGCCGGAGACCTCGGTGGAGGGCTCCACCACGAAGCTGCCGGCGCCCACGAGCCAGGAGAAGGGTTGGTGGTTGTAGCCCTTGACCTGCCCCCCATGCAGCACCAGGCGTTTCTGGAAGTGGCGGAACGACGGCGCCGAGTTGATGCCCTGGTGGACCACCACCTCGCCCTCGCGCGCGTGCATGGCCTCTACGCTGTGCTGTTGGCCCGCGGCCAGGTCGAAGAGCACCCCGAGCTGGTTCCGCGGCAGGCGCGCCAGCCAGCCGAGCCGTTCTTCCTCGGAGGCGGCGTCCAGCGCGGTGGCGAGGGTGTGGATGTCCGCGGCGTTCGGCAGGGGGATGATGGTTCCGCTCATGACGGCCTCCGGTTGTGGTTCCAGTCTACTTCGGCGGAGGTACCAGCACGAGCGGTGCCTGCCGCCAGCGCTCCGCCGCGTGGATCCCGATCCAGCCGGCGTCGGCCATGTTGGTCAGGATGGCGTCGATCTTCGCGCGGTTGGGGCGCCCTTCGAGGTACCACCGCTGATGGTGGCGCCGGGGGCTGGGCAGGAGCGCTGCCAGGAACGCCCCTTCCAGAGGGTTCACCCGCGCCGGGCGCTTCATGAGGTAGTGCTCGCAGGCCTGGCCCACGCCGTGGATGCCGGGGCCCAGCTCCACGACGTTGAGGTACAGCTCCAGCACGCGGTCCTTGCCCAGGGTGCGGTCCAGCTCCACCGCCAGCAGCAGCTCGCGCAGCTTGCGCGCGATGGTCTGTTCGCCGCTGAGGAAGAGGTTCTTGGCGAGCTGCTGGCTCAGGGTGGAGCCGCCCCGCTGCACCTCGCCAGCGGTGAGATCGGCGTCGAGGGCCTCCTGGATTCCGGCGGGGTCGTAGCCGGCGTGGCTGAAGAAGCCGGCGTCCTCGGCGGCCAGCACGGCGTGCACCAGGTCCGGGGAGATGTCCGCCAGCGGCACCCAGCCCGGGGTGCCCTCGCCGAAGCGCCGTGGGACGGGCTCACCGTCGGAATCCGGCACCTGCAGGGTGAAGGGGCCGTAGCGGAGGTCGAGGCCGGCGGGCAGGGCCCCATCTGCCGAGAGCCTGCCCAGCCGGAGCCGCGCGTCTGGCTGGCCCCCGAGGGACCAGCGCAGGCTGGCGCCGAGGTCGCCCTGGACCGTGGCTGTGGCCAGCTCGGGCACCAGGGGCGCCAGCGGCGCCAACCAGTCGGGCGCGGGGGCGTCAGGCAGCTCCAGCTCCAGGACGGGCAGCCCCTCGTCGCCCAGGGAGGTGTGCCAGCTCGCGACCGGCCCGCCCAGGCTCAGGGTCCCGGTGAGGTCGGGGCGCTCCAGGCCACCGTCGGTGCCGGAGAACGCGCCGTCCAGGGTGAGGCCCGCGAGGGGCCGGGAGGCCAGCAGGGGGTGCTCGATCCCCAGCCTGTCGCCGCGCAGGGTGCCGTTGATGGCGCCGCTGTCCACGGCCCAGTCCAGGGTGAGCTCGAACCGCCCAGAGAGGTGTTCCCCCTGCAGGTCGCGGCGCTGCTCGAGGTGGTAGGTGGTCCCCCGCAGCTCGAAGAGGGTCTCGGGGCCGCGAAGAGCGGGGGGCCAGAGGGGCCCGGAGAGATCGACGGCGAGGGACTGATCGCCCATGTTGACGTCGAGGTCCTCCACCCGCGCGTGGGGCAGCCAGGCGAACAGGCCCCCGGGTGCACGGGAGGCGTCGCCCCCGCCACCGGCGGCGTGGGAGGCGATGGCGGGCAGCCAGCGGGCGAGGTTGACCTCCACCGAGCTCAGCTCGATCCGTCGGGTGAACAGGTGGGCGACGACCACTCCCGCCCGTGCCCCAGGGCAGGTCACGTCATGGGCCACCACCGAGGCCCCCCGCCAGCCCAGCGACCCGGCGTCGCAGGAGCCCTGCGCCAGCACTTCGCGGGCGCGCCGCAGCACGATCACCCGGCCGGCGAGGACCCCGCTGGCGAGCACCAGCGCTGCCGCGCCGAGCCAGGTGAGTCCGCGGAGCGCGCGTCGACCCGGGCGCATCGGCTAGCGCGTGCGCCGTGCGCGCTGGGTGCCCAGGGTGGGGGCGGGTTCGCTGGACTCGGTGGGCTCGGGGAGCGCGGCGGCTGCCAGCGCCGCGACGCTCTCGTCCAGCGCTTCGGAGATGGCGTCGAACGCCCGCACCACGGCCTCGTTGCCAGGCGCCTCCTCGCCGCAGGCGGGCACGCTCACGGCGCGGCACGCCCGGATCACCCGGCCGCCAGAGAGCTGCTCCAGGGGCATGGCGGGCACGTAGCCTCCGCCTTCGGTGGTCACGACGAAGCCGGCGGTCTCCAGCATGTCGAGCGCCTCGTGGACAGCCCGGGCCGGGGCCCCGAGGCGCTCCACGAGCGCGTCCCCGTGGATCTGGCCTTTGCCCGCCAGGAAGCTCTCGGCCAGGGCCACCAGCACCTGGAGCCCGAAGCAGGCGTCGGGCCGGCGGCGCCAGATGTCGCCCATGCGCAGGCGGTCGGCCTCCTCGGCGAGCAGCGGGCGGGCGTGGTTCACCACGTAGGCCACCTCGACCCCCAGCAGGACCACGAGCCAGAGCAGGTAGACGTAGAGCAGGAAGACCGGGAGCAGGGCGAGAGACCCGTACAGGCGGACGTTGGTGCTCGAGGCGCCCAGCAGGGCGGTGTACTCGGAGAAACCGAACTTGAGGGCCTCGAACAGGATCGCGCCCATGAAGCCGCCGGTGAGGGCGGCTCGCCAGCGCACCAGGGTGTGGGGCAGCAGCTTGATGGCGCCCACGAAGGCCGCCATGGTGAGCAGCACGGGGACGGCGCGCCCCAGCAGCGCGGAGAGCACGGTGGCGTGGACCGAGGAGGTGGCCGCGTACCCCGCGGAGAGCAGCAGGGGGCCGAGGGTGACCACGGTGTAGAACAGGGTGATGCGCAGCAGCCAGGAGCGGCGCTGGCGAACGCGGAAGATGTCGTTGAAGGCCTCTTCTACGCTGTTGTACATCTTGGAGCCGGCCAGCACGACGCCGAGGAAGCCGGCCACGCCGAGGGCCTGGAGCTGGACCTGGCTGACGATGGAGTCCAGCCAGGGACCGACCTCGGTGACCGAGCTCGCCAGGATCGTGGAGTAGAGCTCCTCCTTGAGCTTGACGGCCACGTTCTCGAGCAGCCCCAGCGGCCCCATCATGGCGAAGGCCAGGGCGAGGACGGGGACGATGGCCACCAGGGTCCAGTAGGAGAGGGTGGCGGCGCGCACGAAGAGCTGGTCGGTGCGCGCGGCGCGCCACAGCGCGATGCTGCCGTGGATCGAGGTGAGCAGCAGGCGCTGCCACAGCGGCTTGGCGCCCGAGCCCGCGATGGCGCGGTAGACGCGCATGACGCGGGCGGTCACGGACGTGGGTTCGGTCATGGCGCGCCCTCAGCGGCGCCCGCAGGCGCGATCCATCTCCTGCTCGTAGGGGAAGAGCTCGGCCTCCCAGGCACCGACCTTCTCCATGGCCGCCTGGTAGGCCCGTTGTGCCGCCGAGGCTTTCTCCTCCGCCGCCGCCATGAGCATGGCGTCGCGGTTGCAGGGGCTGGTCTTGATACAGTTCTGCAGCGCGAGCTGGCCGTCGGCCAGGTTCCTCTCCAGCGCGCCGAACTCGCGGACGCGGCGCGCGTCGACCTGGGTACGGCGGTCGCGCAGCTCCGCGCGCGCGCGGGTGCACTCCGGAGTCTCGCGGGACTCCTCGGGCTGCGGCTGGGCGACGGGGGCGGCGATGTCGGGCAGGGCTGGCGGAGGCACGGGCGTAGCCGGGGCGGCCGTGGTGCCGGGAGTGGTGGCGCTGGGGACGGGGGCAGCGGCCGGCTGGGTGCCGAGCAGGTCGCCGAGGCTGGGGGCGGCGTCCTCCTGGACGGGCGCCTTGCGTGGGCCTCCACCGCAGGCCAGGGCCAGGGCGAGGAAGACGGCCGCCGTGGCGGCCAGGCCGAGTGGGGGGGTGCCGTTCACGCTGGGCCTCCGTGGGGCGGGATCATAGCAGGAAGTGGGCGCAGGAGGGGGCTACAGGGAGTCCTCGAGGACCTGGCCGCCGGTGAGCGGGGCGTCCAGGGCGGTGTCGAAGCTGCGCGGGGGCGGGAGCTTCTCGAGGCGCGCGCCCACCAGCTTGCCGAGGATCTGGTAGTCGTAGGCCACGAGCCAGCCCTCCTGACTGTAGGCCAGGGTCATGCTGCCTTCGGGGGGCGAGAAGCGGAAGACCTCCACCGGCAGATCGCGATCGGCCACGGCGACGGTGCGGGGCGGCAGGGCCTCGACCGGACCCTCCAGGATGGCGCCGGTCTCGGCCGACAGCAGGCGCAGGTGGTCGCTGGCGCGCAGGGTGCTCAGGGCCCGCTCGGGATCGAGCAGCTCTGGGGAAGAGAGGTCCACGGCGCTCGATTCCAGGCTCCAGGTCTTCGCGCCCTGGGCGTCGGCGATGGAGATGGTCCAGGTGCCGTCCGGCTCCTGCCGGCCCTGGATCTCGCGGACCTGGCCGTTGGTGGACAGGCTGACCGAGAAGGACCGATCCCCGCCGAACCGCGCGCCCAGGCGCTGCTTGACCTGCATGGCCTCGCGGGGCGTGGGCAGCACGAGGGTGGTCCAGGCCTTGAGCATGCGGATCTCGCCGCTCGGTCCGGGCAGGTAGGTGAGGGCGGTCTCGCGGCTGCCGATGGGGCGGTCGTCGGAGAGGAGCCGGTAGGTCAGGGGCTGATCCTCGGCGCGGGCAGCGGCCGAGACCAGGAGCAGCGCGGCGGCCAGGGTGAGGAGGCGGAGGGGGGATGGACGAGGCACGGAGGGGCTCCCTGGGGACGGGACAAGGCTAACCGGAAACCCGCGGTCGGGAGTCGGGAGTCCGTCGCCCCGCGGGCTTCCGGCGTTCCGCTCTGCCACAGGTGGTGCAACGTGCTAGAGGGCCGGCCGTTCCACCCCGGCGCGGCCGGGTGTGGGCAGGAGGTGTGCATGCGCGTCGGCATCTGCGGCTACCCAGGCTCCGGAAAGACCACCGTGTTCAAGGCCCTCGCCCCCGGCGCTCGCCCCGGGAACCGCGGCGTCTCGCTGGGCTCCATCAAGGTGCCCGACGCACGCGTGGATCGCCTGGTGGCCATCTTCGACCCCCGGAAGACCGTCTACGCCGAGATCGTGTTCGCCGACGTGTCGGGCGGCGCCGGGCGCGGCGCCGGGGCCTTTCCCCCGGCCGTGCTGGAGGCCATGCGTGGGATGGACGTGCTGGTCAACGTGGTGCGCGCCTTCGAGAACCCCATGGTCGACCAGGAGGTCGACGTGGAGCGCGACCGGCGCCTGTTCGACGATGAGCTGGTCCTGCTCGACATGTCCCTGTTGGAGCGGCGCGGCGAGCGCATGAAGAAGGAGCAGCGCAAGGGGCTGGAGGTCCAGGTCAATGAGCGCTGCCTGGCCCACCTCTCCGAGGGCCTGCCCCTGCGCACCCTCGAGCTGGATCCCGCCGAGCGGGAGACCCTGGTGGGCATCGCGCTCCTGTCCCAGCGCCCCCTGATCGTGCTGCACAACCTCTCCGAGGACCGCTGGGAGAGCCCGGCCTGGGCCGCGGCGCGTGCCCTCGATGAGGTGGCCCCCAACACCTGCTCCATGGGCATCTGTGCCCAGCTCGAGGCCGAGCTCAACGAGCTGGAGCCCGAGGAGCGGGCCGAGATGCTGGCGGGCCTGGGCATCGAGGAGTCTGCGCGCGACGTGTTCGTGCGCACCGCCTACCGGCTCCTCGACCTCATCTCCTTCCTGACCTTCGGCCACGACGAGTGCCGCGCCTGGCCCATCCGGCGCGGCACGCCGGCGCGCAAGGCCGCCGGCAAGGTCCACAGCGACATCGAACGCGGGTTCATCCGGGCGGAGGTGTCGCGGCTGGAGGACCTGGAGGAGCACCGCACGGAGGCCGCGCTGCGGGCTGCGGGCAAGACGCGGCTGGAGGGGCAGGACTACGTCGTCCAGGACGGGGACCTCGTAAACTACAGGTTCAACGTCTGAATCACGGGCCGCTTCGCGGCCGTGATTCAGGGCCGAATTCCTGCCGACGGCCTTCGTCCGCGGCAGAATTCGGCCGCGGACCTGCCGCCGTGATCCCGGGCCGAGTTCCTGCCGACGGCCTCCCGGCCGCGGACCTGCCGCCGTGATCCCGGGCCGAATTCCTGCCGACAGCCCGGGCGCAGGCCCTGGTCGGGGAACCTGCCGGTTGCGCTCCCGAAAGCGCCCGCGGGTGCGCGAGCAGATCCTCTGGAGGCGAAGCCAGACGGGAGGCACGTTGGAGCCAAGGGCTCGGAAGCCGGGGTCGAGCCCAGCGGGTCCGCGCGCATCGCCCCGCGGTGCGTCACGCGATATCCTCCCGCGCGGCGCTCGAGAGTCGCGGACAGATGATCAAGTACATCGGATCAAAGCGCGTTCTTGTCCCGCTGATCGCGGAGGTGGTCGCGGGCCTCCGGCGCGAGGGCGCTGTCGTGGACCTCTTCTCCGGGACCGCGCGGGTGGGACACGGGCTCAAGGCGCGTGGTCTTCGCGTGGTCTCGAACGACCTGAACGCCTACGCGGCCACCCTCGCGACCTGCTACGTCCAGGCGGATCGCGAGGAGTGGGCGTCCCAGGCCGAGAGGCACATCCAGGAGCTCAACGCGCTGCCTGGCGAGCCAGGCTACTTCACCCGGACATTCTGTGAGCGCAGCCGGTTCTTCCGGCCGAAGAACGGAGCCCGGGTCGACGCGATCCGCGATGAGATCGCCCGTCGCGCCCTGCCCCGCGAGCTGGAGGCGATCCTGGTGACCTCGTTGATGGAGGCGGCGGATCGCGTAGACTCCACGACCGGAGTGCAGATGGCCTACCTCAAGACCTGGGCGCCGCGGGCCCACAACGATCTGGAGCTGCGCCTGCCCCGGCTGCTGCCGCGCGCCAGGAGCGGCAAGGGCGCCGCCCACCAGCTGGAGGCCGCCGACGCGGCCCGGTCGCTCACCGGCGACGTTGGCTACCTCGATCCGCCTTACAACCAACATAAATACCTGGGAAACTACCATATCTGGGAGACGCTGGTGCGGTGGGATGGGCCCGAGGCGTACGGGACGGCGTGCAAGCGCATCGACTGCCGGGAGCGCAAGAGCGCCTTCAACAGCAAGCCCCGGATCCACGCGGCCCTGACGGATGTCGTGGAGAACCTCGACGTGCGGCACCTCGTCGTGTCCTTCAACAACGAGGGCTACATCACCCGCGAGGAGATGGTCGACATCCTCTCTGCGCGAGGTGACGTCTTCGTGCTGGAGCGCGACTTCAAGCGGTACGTCGGCGCCCAGATCGGCATCTACAACCCCGATGGAGACAAGGTGGGCGAGGTGTCGCACCTGACCAACAAGGAGTACCTGTTCATCGTCCCGGAGAGGGGAGCGGATATCTCGCTACCGCGAGATCTGCTCAGGTCGCCCCAGGAGGTGTTCGCCTTCGAGGCGGACGACTCCTCCAGCCAGGCAAGGCAGGGGGACCGGGTCGAGGGCGAGAAGGCACACTCGACCACGGCGCGGGCGGTCGCGCTGACAGAGGCGGTCCAGGCGGCGTTGAGGTGTGGCCCGAGCCTCAGTAGCGGCGAGATCCAGGCCCACCCACGCCCTCCGCGGCTGTGATACCGTGGCCGGCAGCACCATGTCGCGCCTCCTCGCCCTCGCCCTGCTCATCCTCCCCGCCTGCACCCTCGCCTGGGAGCAGGAGGACTTCTGCGACAGCGGCGGCTGCGAGGCGTGCACCAGCGACGCCGACTGCACCGTGGGCTCCTCCTGCTGCGGCGAGGTCTTCTACTGCATGCACCAGGACGAGGTGCTCTACGTCTGCCAGCTCGGCTGCTACGAGCCGGAGCCGCCGCCCTGCACTTGTGTCGAGGGGCGCTGCCGGTTCTGATCCTGTGCGGGCGCAGGCCTCGGGCCGCTGGCCCTCGCCGCCAGCCCAGGCGGTCCCTAGGATGGGGCCGGTCACGGGAGGCCCCCGCGGCCAGGAAGGAGCGAGCCATGAGTGAGCCGAGCCATGACTGGCGCGAGCGTTACGCGCCCAAGGTGATGAGCGCTGCGCGGGCCATCAGGTTGGTCAAGCCCGGAGACCACGTCTTCATCGGTACGGGCTGCGCCGAGCCCCAGCACCTGGTGCGGGCCCTGGCCGAGTGCGGGGTGTCCGACACGGAGCTGTTCCACCTGCTCACCATGGGCGTCGCGCCATACACCGAGCCGAAGCTGGCGGATCGCTTCCGGTTCAACAGCTTCTTCATCTCCGACAACGTCCGCGGCGCGGTGCAGGCGGGCCTGGGGGACTACACCCCGGTCTTCCTGTCCGAGATCCCGCGCCTGTTCGACAGCGGGCGCATCCCCCTGGACGTGGCCCTCATCCAGGTCACCCCGCCGGACCGCAGCGGTCTGTGCAGCCTGGGCGTGTCCGTGGACATCGTGATGTCCGCGGTGCGCAACGCGGTCACGGTCATCGCCCAGGTCAACGAGCGCATGCCCTGCACCCTGGGCGACACCATGATCCACGTCGAGGACATCCAGGCCCTGGTGGAGCACGCCGAGCCCCTGCCCGGCCCCGACCCGCGGCCAGGGAACAACGAGGTGGTCAAGGAGATCGCGCGCCACATCGCCAAGCTGATCGACGATGGCTCCACCCTGGAGCTGGGCATCGGCGCCATCCCCCAGGCCGTGCTCACCTTCCTCACGGAGAAGAAGGATCTCGGCATCCACACCGAGATGTTCACCGACGGCCTCGTAGATCTGCTGGAGCAGGGCGTCATCACCGGGCGGCGCAAGACGCTCAACCCCGGCAAGGTCGTGGCCAGCTTCTGCATGGGCTCGGAGCGCCTCTACCGCGCCATCGACAAGAACCCCGCCTTCGAGTTCCACCCCACCGAGTACGTGAACGACCCCGTGGTCATCGCGAAGCACGACAACATGGTGGCCATCAACGTCGGGCTGGAGGTGGACCTCACCGGCCAGGTCTGCGCCGACTCCCTCGGCACCCGCTTCTACTCGGGCTTCGGGGGGCAGGTGGACTTCATCCGCGGGGCCGCGGCCTCCCGCGGGGGCAAGCCCGTCATCGCCCTGCCGTCCACCACCCGCGACGGCGTGCAGTCGCGCATCGTGTCCACCCTCAAGCCCGGCGCCGGGGTGGTCACCACCCGCGGCGATGTCCACTACGTCGTGACGGAGTGGGGGATCGCCTACCTCCATGGCCGGAGCGTGCGCGAGCGGGCCATGGCCCTCATCCAGATCGCCCACCCGAAGTTCCGCACCCAGCTGCTGCGCGAGGCCAAGGAGTTGCACTTCGTGTACCACGACCAGCTCGAGGTCCCCTGGGAGGAGGCCCGCTACCCCGAGGAGCTGGAGACCCGCACCACCCTGTCCGACGGCACCCCGATCCTGGTGCGACCTGTCAAGCCCACGGACGAGGAGCTGCTCAAGGATCTCTTCTACAGCCTCTCGGAGCAGAGCCGGTACCAGCGGTTCTTCTCGCGGCTGCACGTCATGCCCCACCAGCGCCGGCAGCCCTACGTGAACATCAACTACAACGAGCAGGTCGGCCTGGCCTGTGTGATCGAGCGCGAGAGCGGCGACGAGCTGGTGGGGCTGGGCCAGTACCTGAAGATCCCGAACCAGCCCAGGGCAGAGGTGGCGCTGCTCATCTCGGACGAGTGGCAGAACCGTGGGCTCGGCTCCTGGCTCACCCGTTACCTGGTGCGCGTCGCACGCCAGGCCGGCATCATCGGCTTCGAGGCGGAGGTGATGGCGGTCAACCGAGGCATGCTCTCGGTGTTCGAGGCCCTGCCGTACCCGCTCCACATGAAGCTCGACTCGGGCACCTATTTCATCTCTTTCGATTTCCACTAGTCAGCTACCTGCGCCGACAGGATTCTTGCCCCTGGCGTGCGCTTTCTGCTTGCTGTCCCGCGGGAAGCCATCTAAAGTGCGGGGCGTGGCTGGCGCCCCTGTCGTCGGTCCCCTGCCTTCCCCCTGGCATTCAGCCGGTCACAAGCTGCCCATGTCCAACGTGTCCCTCGACGCGCATGCCGCGTGCATCCCCGCCTCCCAGCTCCTCTTCGATTGGCGAGAGGGGGAGCACAAGGCTCGTTTTCCCGTGACCTTCGCGGTCGAGCGGGAGAGCGCGCGGGTCTGGTCCATGCGCTTCGTGCCGGTCGGTCCGGCCCAGCTGGCGCCGAGCCTGAGGATCGCGGCCGGCGATCGGCTGCTGCTGTTGTCCGGCGGAGGGCCCACCGCGGTCTACGCCCCACGGCTGCGCCGCGGCGTGCCGCTGGTCCCCGCGACCCTGCTGCCGCGCTTGAGAGCCCCGGTCGAGCTCGTCCATGTCCCCCGCGGGTTCGCCAGCCGCATCGCCTTCGACGAGATCCCCACCAGCCTGCTGGCCGATCCGGAGGCCGCGCTGCCTATGGGCTGGGCCAGCCGCTTCGCGCTCAGCATCCAGGACGGCTGCCACGGGGTGGTCTACACCACGGATCCCGAGCTGCTGCGCTCCTGCCTGCGCTCCTTCCTGCAGGCCTACCAGCACGGGGTCCTGGGGGCCGACATCGCGCTCCCGCCCATGCCCGACCGGTTGCTGGAGCCGCTGATGGTGCCCCGCGCGCCCGACACCTACGTCGAGGTGAGCTTCGATCCAGGGTCGCGCTTCTGGTCCATGGAGCACTGCGTGCTCGAGGCGGGCTCCGAGAACCCGGTGCAGGAGCCCGTGCGTTGGGTCTGCGAGGGGGCTGGCGGGAGCTGGCGCGTGGGCTGGTCCTGGTAGGCCCGTCCTGGTAGGCGTGGCGCGGGCTCTGGAGGCGCGGACGGAGTAGCAGGGCAGATGCGCCCTGTCCCCGCACCGCCCGAGCCGACCCAGCCTCCGGTCCCTCCCTCTGCCCGGGAGCTGAGGCTCGCCCTGCCCCGTGGCCTCGGGGTCGCCTTGGGCTGGCTGGTGGTCTTCCTGCTCCTCAGCGCGGTCCTGCTGCGGGAGACGGTCGAGCCGCGGCAGCTCCTGGCGGTCTGGGAGCATGCGCGCGTCACACCCCTGATCACTGGCTTCCTGCTGCTGTTTGGGGGAGTGGGCTTCATGGCGCTGCGCTGGCGGGCGCTGCTGCCGCGGCCGGAGCGGGTGGATCGCCTCGGGATGCTGGGGATCGTCGCTTCAGGGCAGCTGCTCAACATGGCCCTGCCGGGGCCGGTGGGCGAGCTCGTGGCGGCGGGCCTGGTCCAGCGGCGCTACGGCATCGACGCGGCCCACGCCCTGGCGGCCAGCATCCACGCGCGCTTCGTGGGGGTCACCATCGCCGCCCTCGTCACCCTGGTGGTGTGGCTGACCGCGCCGCTGCCCATCCCGGGGGGGGCGCGCCCGCTGGTGCTGGTGGCGGTGGTGATGGTCTGCCTGTGGGGCGTGGGGCTGGGCGTGATCGCGGCCTGGCCCGCGCTGCTCGTGGCGCCCTGTCGCGCCGTGGAGGCACGCTTCGAGGGGCGCACGCCAGGCATGGTCCTGCGCTGGGTGCTGCGGGCTTTCACCATGGGGCGCCGCTTCGGTGAGGCCCTCTCGAGCATGGGCCGCCAGATCGGGCTCCCTCACCTCGCGGCGGCCGGCTGGAACCTGTGCGGCCTCGCCAGCGTGACGATCGGCTCGTGGATCGTCGCCTGGGCGCTCGGCGATCCAGGGAGCGTGGTGGGCTACCTCTTCACCCACAGCGCCGTCACCGCGGGGGCCATCATCCTCTTCGCCCTCCCGGGCGCCCAGGTCGGGTGGGACGCCGCCTTCGCCAGCCTGCTCGTGGCGGCGGTCGGGTTGCCCGTCGAGCAGGCCCTCGCCGTCACGGTGCTGGTGCGGGTCCAGCAGCTGGTCAGCGTCGCCCTCGGCGCGGTCGCCCTGCCCATGGTGGCGCGGCCGGATGGGCCCCGGGAAGGTGCGATGCCGGCAGAGACCGGATAACCTCCTGCCAGATCGTGCTCCAGGAGCCCCGTCATGCTCGCTTCAACTCTGTTCATCGCGCTCGGCCTCCTGGTCGGCTGTGGCAAGAAGGCCCCTCCCGTCCCCGCCGCCCAACCCGAGCCCGCGCCAGCACCAGCCCCCGCAGCCGAGCCTGAGCCCGAGCAGCCCGAACCGGAAGTCGCCCCCGCGGCGCCGGCCGGGCCCGCGGTCAATGTCGACCTCCAGGTCACCGTGAACCGCGCCGACGGCTCGCACCACAGCGGCCACGTGTGGCTCCTGGAGCGCTCCACCGACTGGTACGGCGAGGAGGACTGGTCCGTGGACGCCGACGACATCCGGCTGCAGATCGACGCCGGCAAGGGCGAGTCCAAGTCCCGCTGGGAAGACCTCAAGAAGGTCACGGTCAGCATCGCCAAGGTGTCCGAGTCCTCCGACTGCACCTACGACAGCAACTACACCCCCTGGATGTACGACTGCACCCTCCGCAACCAGGGCCAGGCGGTCACCACCGACGGCAAGACCTGGGACGTCACCGACCGCCACAAGTGGCGCCTGACCTTCGATGACGGCTCCACGGAGGAGTTCTGGCTGTCCAAGTACCCCGCCCGCCAGCAGGACGAAGCCACCGTGGGGCTGGACAGTGCCGGTGAGAACTACGATCTCTACATCGCGCTGCAGGATCGCCTGCGCGAGGAGGTCAAGACCATGGTCACGGGCATCACGGTGCAGGCCCGCTGATCCGCCGCCCCCACGCGACCTCCCCTCCCGGGTATGACCGATGACCGAAGCCCCGCGCGCTGACCTGATAGCGCGCTTCCGGCGTTGGTTGGCCTGGGGTCTGGCGGTGGCCGTGCTGCTGTACCTGGTCGGCTCCATCTACGCCGGCATCGGCGCGGTGGGGGCCGCCCTGGCGCGCTTCTCCTGGTGGATGCTGCCCCCGGTGATCGTCCTGGTGCTCGGCAACTACCTGCTGCGCTTCTTCAAGTGGCATTTCTTCGTCCGGCGCCTCGGAGTCCGCGTCAAGCTCAAGGACAACCTGCTGATCTTCGCGGCGGGCCTGGCCATGGTGATCTCGCCGGGCAAGGCCGGCGAGGTGCTCAAGCCCTACCTGCTCAAGGCCCGCACCGGGGCCAACATGGCCACCTCCATCCCCGCGCTGGTGGCCGAGCGCCTGACCGACGGCATCGCCATGCTGGCGCTGGCGGCCCTCTCGGTCTCCACCTACGCCGGCGACAAGGTCCACTACATCGTCATCCCGGCGGCCGTGGTCGTGGCGGGGATGGGGGTGCTGGCCTGGAAGCGCCTCTCCCTGGCCATCCTCGGGCTGGTCTGTCGGCTGCCGGTGCTCGCGCGGGTGGGGCACAAGCTGGAGGAGATGTACCTGGCCACGCGCACCTGCCTGGCGCCCGTGCCCCTGGTGGGTGCGGTGGTCGTCTCCCTGGTGGCCTGGTGGCTGGAGTGCGTGGCCTACTGGCTCATCTTCAGGGGCTTCGACGTACCCGCCTCCCTGGACGTCTCCACCTTCCTCTACGCCTTCGCCACCGTGGCCGGCGGCGCCATGCCGGGTGGCCTCGGCGTGGCCGACGGCGCCCTCGGGGGCGGCGCGCTGACCCTGATCCCCGGCATCACCGAGGCGCAAGCCGTGGCCTCTGCGCTGCTCATCCGGATCACCACCCTGTGGATGGGGGTGGGGATCGGGGCCGTGGCCTTGCTGCGCGTCGGCTCACTGCTGGCCGGCGCCGATCCCACCGCCCCCTCCGAGGAGGCCTGATCCGTGTTCCTCGCCGCCTGCGTCCAGCAGCGCTCCACCGCCGACCTGGCCCGCAACCTCGAGGCCTGCGAGGCCCTCGTGCGCCGCGCGGCCGGCTACGGCGCCGCCCTCGTGGCCACCCCCGAGGCCACCCCGTACCTGGGCCCCTGGGCCGCGCGCGCCAGGTTGGCCGAGCCGCTGAGCGGCCCCATGGCCCGCCGCCTGGGCGATCTGGCGCGCGAGCTTCGTATCCACCTGCTGGTGGGTAGCTTCCCCGAGCAGATCCTGGGTCAGGACGGCCAGCCCGACCGCCTGCGCGCGGCCAACACCTCGCTGCTGTTCGGCCCCGAGGGCGGGCTGCTGGCCTCCTACCGCAAGCTGCACCTGTTCGACGTGGACGTCCCCGGCGGCGTCTCCGTGCGCGAATCCGACACCACGGTCCCCGGCGACCGGGTCGTGACCTGCGCCACCCCGCTGGGCCATATCGGGCTTTCCATCTGCTACGACCTGCGCTTCCCGGAGCTCTACCGCCGGCTGGTGGACGAGGGTGCGGAGATCCTGGCGGTGCCCGCGGCCTTCACCCTGGAGACGGGCAGGGATCACTGGCACGCCCTGTTGCGCGCCCGCGCCATCGAGACCCAGTGCTGGCTGCTGGCCCCGGGCCAGTGGGGCGCCCACGGCGACCGGGGGCTCGGGCGCAGCTACGGGCACTCCCTCATCGCGGATCCCTGGGGCACGGTGGTGGCCGAGTGCGGCGACGGCGAGGGGCTCTGCCTGGCGGAGGTGGACCTCGAGCGGCTGCGCCGTATCCGTCAGGGGATGCCCGTGGCGCGGCATCGCCGGCTTTAGGCGGCGCGGGTGGGTGGGGGCGGTGCTACAACTTCGGGAGGAGCCAACCCACCCTGGAGGCAACATGCGCCCCATCGCCGCGCTCGCGTTCCTGCTCACGGGGTGCCCCCCCGGGGTCCTGGACACCGTGGACGACACCACCGAGGCGCCCCCCGAGCGCCAGGACGAGGTCTGCGACGATGGCGCGGACAACGATCTGGACGGGCGCGTGGACTGCGAGGACCCGAGCTGCATGGAGGTCTGCCTCGAGGACTGCGGCAACGGCCGGGACGATGACGCCGACGGCGCCATCGACTGCGAGGACGACGAGTGCACCGGCGACACCGCCTGCCCGGGGTACTACACCTTCACGCTGGCCACCGATCTCGAGTACGTCATGCTGATCTCGGGCCCCGTGGTGGTGGACTACGTCGGCTACCGAGGCGTCATGGGGATGTTCGGGGAGGTGTTCCTGGAGATCGTACCCGACGCCGGCGGGATCGAGGGCACGAGCTGCCTGGGGGAGGTCTACGCCGTCCCCACGCACTCCTATGGCTACGAGGGGGGCACCACCTACATGCCCTACGCGGCGCCGGGATCGGGCGACTACATGTTCCGCGTGAGCCTCGACGGCGACGGGCAGAGCCTGTGGTGGGAGGGGGGCTGCCCGCTCCGCGCCCTGCCCGCCTTCTACCTGGGCCTCACCCACGGGCGGCGTGGCATCACGCGCCGGTCGCCGTGGGGCTCGTGGTACGCGCAGTATTCAGGGAGGGTCTACACCTACACCGAGTACCACGACCCCCAGGAGCGCCTCACCTACAGCTACTGGTACGACGCCGTCCAGGATCACCCCGTCGTGTGGCGGGCGGCGCTCCCCGAGTAGCCGCACTCAGCCCCGCAGCTTCCTCCGCACCAGCGCCTCCCACAGGGGCCAGGGCAGCAGGCGCGCGGCCAGCAGCTCGGCCCGGGCCTGGGCGGTGGGGATGAGGCGCAGGGGCGGGGCGGGCTGATCGAGAGCGGCCAGGATGCTGGCCACGGCGGTCTCGACCGGGGCGCCGCCCCGGCCTCCGGCAGCGTGGAGGGCCTCCAGGCGGCGGGTCAGCGCGGCGTAGGGGCCCTGGCCGGCGCGGGCGGCGCGCCTGCGGGCGGTGGCGAAGCCGGTGGCCGTGAGGCCGGGCTGCACCAGCACCACGGGGACGCCGAAGCCGGCGAGCTCGTGCCGCAGGGCCTCGGCCCAGCCCTCCAAGGCGAACTTGGAGGCGTTGTAGGCGGAGGAGCCCGGAGCGCTCCGCCGGCCGGCGATGGAGGAGACCAGCACCAGCCGGCCACGGCTCTCCCGGAGGGCGGGCAGGGCCGCACGGGCGCAGGCTGCCGGACCGAAGAAGTTGACCTCGAGCTGCTCGCGGAGCTCGGCGTCGCTCATGTCCTCGAAGCAGCCGAACAGCCCCTGCCCGGCGTTGGCCACCAGGGCGTCGAGGCCGCCCAGCCGCGCGATGGCGGCGCCCACCGCGGCGCCTGGGTCGTGGCGGAGGTCGAGGTGGGCGGTGGCGACGCCCGCGGCCTCCAGCTCGGCCCGCCCGGCTTCACTCCGGAGGGTTCCGACCACCCGCCAGCCCCGAGCCGCCAGGGCGAGGGCCACGGCGCGGCCGATCCCGCCGCTGCAGCCGGTGATCAGGGCGCGCCTGCCGGTGCTCATGGGCCCCACAGCTCCCGCTCGGCCGCCTCGATCTCCTGGTGGGCCTGCACGGCGATGTCCACCATGGCGCGCTGCCCGGGGATGTCCGGGTCGAGGTCGATCTTGCGGTCCAGCGCGCGCACCACGTGGCCGTCATCGAGCCAGAGGCGCAGCTCCCCCAGCGCCATGGTCTCGTGGCTCGACTTGACCCACACGGCTCCGCCCACCGTGAAGGGCGGCACCACCTCGCTGTGGTGGAAGGCGTCGATCACCACGTCGATACGCGGGTTGCGCTCCGCGATCTGGCGGGCCTCGTCGATGGCCTGGAAGGCCAGCAGCACCACCACGTCGGCCCCGTCGGCGTGGGCGGCCAGGGCCGCTTCGGCGGCCGGCGCGGGGGGGGCCACCGCGTACTCGGGCGCGGGCAGGAAGCCCACCCCGGCGGCGCTGATGCCCGTGATGCCCACCCTGTGGGCGCCGGCCTGCACCCCGATCCAGTCGGCGATGGGGGGCACGCCCTCGGCCCGCGGGCGGATGTTGGCGCTCACCAGGGGCAGGGCCGGGGCCTCGGCGGCGCCGTCCACCAGGCCGGGCAGGTCGGTGAAGCCCACGTTCAGGGCGGTCCAGGCGCCCTGCGCCGCCAGCCCGCGGAGCATCCAGCGATCCGCCACCCGCACGTCGGCCCGGAGCTGGCCGTCGAGCCCGATGACGTCGTCCAGGAACCAGCCGCCGCCCACCAGGATCCAGGGGGTGTCGGGGTTGGCGGCCACCGAGGCCTCCAGGTAGGCCGCCAGCCGCGGCAGCCCGCCGCGGGGCTCCTTCGGGCAGCCGCAGGTCTCCATGGAGCCGCGCTGCTCGCCACCGTAGAAGATCACCAGATCGGCGTCGTCCCGCACCACCCGGCTGGCCAGCGTGCCCTCCACCACCCGCTCGCCCGCCAGCGCGGCGGTGGAGCCCGCGACGGGCAGGGCCGCGGGCGGGGTGGCGTGGCAGGCGGCGAGGAGCAGGGGAGCGAGGAGGCGGGGCATGGCCAACTGGGTAACCAACCGGATTCCGCGGGGATAGGACGCCCGCATGAAGCGCATCTTCCCCTGGCTGCTGCTCGCCTGTGTCCTGGCCTACGGCTGGCAGGCGCTGGGGCCGTGGAGGGCGCGGGCCTGGGCCGGGGAGAGCGCGCGCGACTTCGCCAGCTACTACTACGCGGTGCAGGTGGCGGCGGCGGGGGGCGATCCCTACGCCACCAAGGCCCTCGGGAAGCAGGCCCGGGCCGAGGGGACCCGCAAGAGCGTGCACCCCTTCTTCTACCCGCCGCCCTTCCTGGCCGCCTTCGCCTGGGTCCTGCCGTTTTCTCTGGAGTCGGCCTACCACGCCTGGTACTGGGCCGAGCACCTGTTCCTGCTGGCGGTGCTGCTGGCGCTGGGGCGCTGGGTCCCAGACCGCGGCATGGCGCTGACGCTCGGGCTGCTGGCCGCCACGTTCTCGCCCATCGCCGACAATGCCTGGATGGGGCAGGCCAACCTGGTGGTGCTGGCGGTCACCGTGCCGGGGGTGCTGCTGGCAGAGCGCGGCTGGGAGAAGGCCGGCGGCGCGCTGGTGGGGCTCGCTTGTATGCTCAAGATGTCGCCGGCCCTGCTGGTGGCCTGGTGGTTGCTGCATCGGCGCTGGAGGCCTGCGCTCGCGGCCGTCCTCGCCGCGGTGTTCCTGAGCGTCGCGGCGCTGCCGCTGGCGGACATCAAGGTACAATGGGCCTTCTTCACCGAGGTGCTGCCGGGGTTCGCCGCCGGGCGCTACCACGGGCTGACGGTCCCCATCACCCTGACCCACAACCACAGCATCCCCTCGCTGCTGCACGAGGTGCTGGGGGGCGGCAAGTCCACCACGCTGTTGCCGGCGGCGGGCTGGATCTCGCGCATCGTCACGCTGGCGGTCCTGGGCGGGCTGGCCTGGTGCTTCCGGCACCGGCCGACGGATCCCCTGGACGCCCTCTGCCAGGCGGGGGCCGTGGTGGTGCCTATGCTGGTGCTGCCGGTCTACACCTACGAGCACCACATGGTCTGGATGCTGGTGCCCTACGCCGCCGCCTTCGCCGCCCTGCGCGCCGGGCGCCTGCCGCGCGGTTGGTGGGTGGCGCTGGTGCTGGCCTACGCCATCCAGGCCCTGCCGCTGGACTGGCTGAAGGCCCTCTACCCGCACCTGCGCGGCCTGGGGTCGCTGCGGGACTTCGTCTACTACCCTCTCAGGGAGAGCAAGTTCGTGGCGGCGCTGGTGGTGGGGATCGCCTGTGCGTTGGCCAGCCGCCCCGGCGCTGAGCGGCCTGCGGCGTAGCCACGCGCGCCTGGGAGCGCCCCGGCGACACGGCCGGGGGGAGATGAACCATCTGGGGCGGGCGCTGTCGCCGCCGGGGCCTTCCCGGCGACACGGCCGGGGGGAGATGAACCACCTGGGGCGGGCGCTGTCGCCGCCGGGGCTTTCCTGGCGACACGGCCGGGGGGAGATGAACCATCTGGGGCGGGCGCTGTCGCCGCCCGCGTCTGGCGCGCGCGTTCAGCCCCCCCGCGCCGCGCGGCGGGTGTAGAGCAGGGCTTCGGACACGCGCTCGGCCTGCAGGCTGGCGGCGGTGTCGCCCAGATCGATCACCTGCTTGGCCAGGCGCAGGGCCAGCCGATCGCGCCCGGCCACCCGGCGGGCTACCGCGCGCGCTTCCTGGCGGGGCTCCTCCACCACGACGGCCAGCAGGCCCCAGTCCACGGCGGTGCGGGCGTCCAGATCGTAGCCGCCCAGGATGATCTGCTTGGCGCGCGACGGCCCGGCGAGGCGGGTGAGCCGGGTGCAGCCGCCAGCCGAGGGGATGAGCCCGAGCCCGGTCTCGGGCAGGGAGAAGCGCGCCCGCGGTCCACCGATGCGCAGATCGCAGGC
The DNA here is from genome assembly GCA_043814015.1 of Pseudomonadota bacterium. Taxonomy (GTDB): domain Bacteria; phylum Myxococcota_A; class UBA796; order UBA796; family JAFGLY01; genus JBDRKM01. The sequence continues at coordinate 31,248 of JBDRKM010000274.1, read as the reverse complement.
CAGGGCCAGCTCGAAACCGCCGGCCACCGCGGCGCCGTGCACCGCGGCCACGGAGACCAGGGGCGCCCTCGCCAGGCGATCGAAGAGGGCCTGGGAGCGCAGATCGAGGGCGGACTCCGGCGCGGCTTGCGCCATCTGGGCCAGGTCGGCCCCGCCGCAGAACGCGCCATCGCCGGCCGCCTCCACCACCAGGGCGCCCACCTCGGGGTCGGCCAGGATGGCCTCGAGCGCGTGCTCGAAAGCGTCCAGCATGGCGTCGTCGTAGGCGTTGGCCCGCTTGGGGCGATCCAGGGTCAGGACGGCCAGCGCGCCATCGCGCTCCCAGTGCACGGTCATGGGGCACCTCTCTCCGTTTCCTTTACCCGTTCCTGGTGCCCTTGCCTCGCGTGGAACGACGGACCGCGAGGGCAGGCCGTCCGCCCCACCGCTCTCGAGAGGGCGCCGGCCTATGGACTGCTGGATCGGGACGATCAGGCCTCGTCGTCGAGCCTGGCCTGTTTCGTGACGAGCTGGTCCACCACGACGGGGAGGTCAGCCGCGGGTTGGGCGAGGGCGGGGGCGAGGAGGAGGAGGAAGGGGGGCAAGGGTTGCGTCTCCTACAGCCCGAGGCCGAGGATGAGGTAGGCGGCGCCGGCGTCGGTCCCCGCGGCGTCGTTGAACCGGCCGCTCACGAGGATGTCGTCGTAGCCGTCGGCGTTCACGTCCCCTCCGCCTGAGACGGAGTTCCCGCCCTGGTCCCCCGCCGCCTCACCGGTGAAGCGGGAGTCGGCGAGAGTGAGGGAGATCTCCGCGGGGATTGGGCTGCCGAGCACGAGGTAGGCCGCGCCGGCATCCACACCCGTCGCGTCGCTGTAGGGCGCGCCGATGAGCAGGTCGTCGAAGCCGTCGCTGTCCACGTCCCCAGCGCCCGAGACCGAGAATCCGGCTTCGTCTCCCGCCGCCTCGCGGATGTAGCGCGCGTCGGCGCCGGAGAGAGAGCCGCCGCCAGGGCTGGCGCTCCCGAGCACGAGCCAGGTGATGCCACCGCCGATCAGGATGTCGTGGAAGCCGTCGCCGTCCACGTCTCCAGCCCCGGAGACCGCGCGGCCGGCCCAGCTATCCACGCCTTCGCCGGTGTAGATGGCGTCCGCGTCGGTGAGGGTGCGATCCTCGGGCAACCCCTCCCCGCACACGAGGTAGGCCGCCCCGGCGTGGGTTCCGGCCGCGTCGTTGTAGTGGGCGCCGATGAGGAGGTCGGCGAGGCCGTCGCCGTCCACGTCTCCGGCGCCGGAGACCTGATGGCCCGCCACGTCGCCCGGCGCCTCCCCGGTGAACCGGGCGTCGGCGTCGCTGAGGGAGAGGTCCGCTGGGCTCGCGCTGCCGAGCAGGAGGTAGGCCGCGCCTGCCTGGTAGCCTGCGGCACCGTTGGTGTAGGCGCCGATCAGCATGTCGTCGAAGCCGTCGGCGTTCACGTCTCCGACCCCCGCCACGGAGTAGCCGGCGGAGTCCACCGCCGCCTCGCCGGTGAACCGGGCCTGGGCGTAGGCCAGGGGCAAACTCCCGGGGATGGCGCTTCCGAGCACGAGGTGGGCGGCCCCGGCTTGGTATCCCGCCGTGCTGTTGTGCACGGCGCCGATGAGCAGATCGTCGAAGCCATCCCCGTTGACGTCCCCGGCGCCCGACACGCCCGAGCCGGCGTAGTCGCCCGCCGCCTCACCCTCGAAGACGAGGGCTGCGGCCAGCGAGCCGCCCGCCGGGCTCGCACCGCCCAGCACGAGGTAGGCCGCGCCGGCGTCGGCACCGCCGCCATCGTCGTAGATGGCGCCGATGAGGAAGTCGGCGTAACCGTCGGCGTTCACGTCCCCGGCGTCGGTGAGCAGGCCCCCCGCGAGATCGCCCGCGGCCGCCCCCGTGAAGACCGCGTCGGCGTCGGCGAGGCTCTGGTCGGACGCGAAGGTGCAGTCGTTGGGCCCCCCATCGCAGTCATCATCCACGAAGTTGTTGCAGATCTCGGTGGCCCCGGGGTTCACCGCCGCGGCGCCATCGTCGCAGTCCGTGGCGTCCGCGCTGTGGCCGGAGGGCAGCGCGCAGGCGGTGGTGGTCGCCGCGGCATCCCCGTACCCGTCTCCGTCCGCGTCGGCGTACCAGATGGAGGCGTCGAGGCTGTCGTCGTCCCAGGCGTCACCGTCGCAGTCGCGGTCGATCCCGTCACACCACTGGTCGGCGCCAGGGTGGATCTCGGCGTCGCCATCGTCGCAGTCCGTGGTGTCCGTGCTGTACCCGGAAGGCTGGGCGCACGCCGCGGTGGCGGTGGCGGGATCGCCGTAGCCATCACCGTCGCCATCGGCGTACCAGGTGGGGGCGTCCACCGCGTCGTCCTCGTCCACCGTGCCGTCGCAGTCGTCATCGACGCCGTCGCAGTGCTCGTCGGCGCCGGGGAAGGCGGTGGCGTCGGTGTCGTCGCAGTCGGTGGCGTCTGCCAGGTAGCCGCTGGGTTTGGAGCAGGCGGCCCAGGGGGAGGCCGCGTCTCCATAGCCGTCCGCATCCGCGTCCGCGTACCAGGTGACGGCGTCCAGGCTCTCGTCGTCGTCGACCTGGCCGTCGCAGTCCTGGTCGATGTCGTCGCACCACTCGTCGGCGCCCGGGTGGATGTCCGCGCTGGTGTCGTCGCAGTCGGTGGCGTCGGCCACGGTGCCCGAGGGGGCGTAGCAGGCGGCGGTGACGGTGGCGGGGTCGCCGAAGCCGTCGCTGTCCGCGTCGGCGTACCAGGGCACGCCGGGGTGGACGCCCGCGTCGGTGTCGTCGCAGTCGGTGCCGTCGAGGAGCCAGTCGCCGTAGGGGCCGCAATGGGCGGTGGCGGTGGCGGGATCGCCGTAGCCGTCGGCGTCGGCGTCGGAATACCAGAGCACGCCGGGGTTCACACCCGCGTCGAGGTCGTCGCAGTCCTCGGCGTTGTCGGCGTAGCCGGCGGGCTGGGCGCAGGCGGCGAGGGTGTAGGCGCTCTCCGCTCCGTAGCCGTCGCCGTCGTAGTCCAGATACCAGGTGAAGAGGCCGCTGACGTCCGGGTCGTCGTCGTCGGTCAGGCCGTCGCAGTCGTCGTCGGCCCCGTCGCAGACCTCGATGCCGCCGGGGTGGGCCGCGGGCTCGTCGTCGTCGCAGTCGGTGGCGTCTTCCAACCCGACGTAGCCGCTGGGTTGGGCGCAGGCGACGGTGGCGGTGTCGGGGTCGCCGTAGCCGTCGCCGTCACTGTCGGCGTAGAAGAGGGAGGCGTCCACGGCGTCGCCCTCGTCGATGGCGCCGTCGCAGTCGTTGTCGATCTCGTCGCAGACCTCGGGGGCGCCGGGGTGGGCGGCCGGGTCGAGGTCGTCGCAGTCTTCGGTGGCCATGTAGCGGTCGCCGTCGGCGTCGGTGCAGGCCTCGGCCGTACCGCAGTCGCCGACGTCGTCGCAGTCGATGAGGGCGTCGCCGTCGTTGTCGAGGGCGTCGGTGCAGACCTCGGGGTCGGGACCGCAGGCGGTGAGGGCGAGGAGGAGGAGGGCTGGGTGGATCATGGTGGGCTCCTGTCCCTGGTCTCCTACCCGCCCACGAGCGGGTTGTGGCACGCCAGATCGGGAAAGCGGCCGAAGTCCCGGTCGGCCGTCCAGAGCAGCCGGATGCGGTGCTGGAGGCAGAGGGCGGCGATTCGAGCGTCGTGGACGCGAGGACCCTGGATCCGGCCCGCGAGGAGCAGGGGACGGAGTCGGGACCAGTGGGTCGTGGACTCCCCGAGGAGGACGAGGCTGGGGGCGTCCAGCCAGGAATCCACCTGCTCCAGGGCGAGGGGAAGGGGCGTGGGAGGGAGCCATATCCGGGGATGGGTCACGATGGAGAGGAACTCGTGGAGACAGGGCCAGGGGATGGCCCAGGAGGCGCGGGCTTCCGCCAGGCCTCGGACAGACCGCGCTGCGGGCTCGTGCCAGGGGGAGTCGGAGCGGTGGGCGTGGACGAGGATGTTGGTGTCGACGGCGATCATGCGCCATGGTCCTCGTAGGCGGCGTCGAGCATGGACCCTGGGCTCCGGGCGAAGTCCGCCGCCATGCCCTGGCCGCCGAAGCTGGCGTCCCGCAGTCGGAACTCCGCCGGCTCCCTGGCCCTCGATGACAGGACCGAGCGCAGGCCGGTCTCGACGAGGTCGCGGAAGGTGGTGCCCTCCCGCGCGGCCAGCGCGCGCGCCTCCTGGAACAGCGTGTCGTTGATCTCTACGGTCGTTTTCATATGGGTGACTACCTCCACCGATATGGTTACCCATATCGGCCGCGGTGTCCAGCGGTTCTGCGCGCCGACATCCGCCCCCATCGCGGCAGTCGCAATCGAGAATCACCGGAGCAAGTCTATTCCCGCCGTGTGGCCGAATCCTGGGTCATGGCCCTACTCCGCCTCGGGGACGGTGCGGGCGAGGCGGAGGCCGAGTGCGCCGAACAATTCGCTTTGGAGATAGAAGTTTCGATTTGCAGAGCGCAGGTTGTAGGGAGTGCTGTAGAAAGACCCCCCGCGTCGCACGCGCTCGGCAGCTGTCGAGACACCGAAGGGATCTACCTCAGGTTCAATTCCCGAGTAGTCGCTCCAACGGTCACCGCACCACTCCCATACGTTTCCGTGCATGTCGGCAAGCCCCCAGGCGTTGGGGGCCTTCGTGCCGACCTGGTCGGCGCACATGAGATCGCTGCTGCAATACACTGCGATCTGGTCCAGAGTGTATTCACCACCGCTCAACGGAAGCTCGTCCTGGCAGCTATTGGTGTCCAGGACGCCGTCTCCGTCGCTGTCGGCATCCATCAGGTCGCCATCGCTGGAGAACGCACTTGTCGTCCCTGCTCGTGCCGCGTACTCCCACTCCGCCTCGGTGGGCAGGCGATAGGCGACACAATCATAGGGTGCAACGAGATCACCCCGGAGTTCGCAATCGCCATCCGTGCAGACGTAGCACCAGTCGTCCTCGCTGAATCCTGAGCTTTCAGAAACAGCGTTGGCGAACGACGCCGCATCGTCCCAGGACACCATCTCGGCAGGGCACTCTGGGCAGTCACCAGCATAGAACTCGTGGTCGCCCGCAAACTCCACGAACTCATCCTGCGTGACCTCATTCACTCCCAGCCAGAACGCTCGCGTCAGGGTGACCTCGTGCTGGGTTTCGTCGTCGTCCCTACCCACCTCATCCTCCGGGCTCCCCATGGTGAAGGTGCCAGGGCAGATGTACGCCATGTCGATGCCCTCGTGGTCCGAGACGGCGCCGGGGTAGACGGCCGGATCCGCGTCATCGCAGTCCCCCTCCTCCTCGGTCTGCCCGTCGCCGTCGTCGTCGTAGCACTCGGTCCCCTGGTCCACCGTGCCATCGCAGTCCTGATCCACCCCGTCGCAGACCTCGACCCCGGCCGGGTTGGCGCTCGGGTCCGCGTCGTCGCAGTCCGTGGCGTCCTCGACGTACCCCTCGGGCTGCTCGCAGGCCTCGAGGTCGTACACTCCGGCGCTGCCGTAGCCATCCCCGTCGTAGTCCATGTGCCAGAGGGGGGCGTCGGCGAGGTCCGGGTCGTCGTCGCCCTCCAGGCCGTCGCAGTCCTCGTCGCCCGGGGCGCATAGCTCGCCCGCGCCGGGGTGGACGCTGCCGTCCGCGTCGTCGCAGTCCGTGCCTTCGGCGACGTAGCCGGTGGGCGGGTCGCAGGCCTCGGTGGAGAAGCTGCCGTTGCCGTAGCCGTCCCCGTCGGTGTCCACGTACCAGGTGGCGGGGTCGGTGGGGTCCTCATCCACGCCGCCGTCGCAGTCGTTGTCCACGCCGTCGCAGACCTCGGGGCCGTTCGCGTGGGCATCGTCGCAGTCGAGATCGGCGGTGACGCCATCTCCGTCGGCGTCGGTGCAGGCGTCCTCGTCGGCGCAGTCGTCGTCGGCGCAGTCCACCAGGGTGTCGTGGTCGTTGTCCTGGCCGTCGCCGCAGATCTCGGTGCCGGGGTCGCAGGCGGCGAGGAGCAGGAGCATCAGAGCGAAGGTGCTTTGCATGTGGCGTTCTCCTTACCAGGTGACCGCGAGGGTCAGGCCCAGGCCCAGGGCGAGGGCGCCGCCGACCCCGGCGGCCACGGCCTGGCGCTGCCCGCGCTGCCAGGTGGCCTGGATCTCCGCGGCGCTGGCCGTGCAGGGGACCTCGCGGCCGTCGCAGGCCTCACAGGCGTGGGTGTAGACGTTGTTGGACCGCCAGGCCAGGGCACCGAGCACGGCCCCGGCGGCGAGGGAGGCCCCGGCACCCCCGGCCAGGGCGGCGTGGCGTGCCGGGTGGGGCACCCGCGGCAGCACCAGGCCCGTGTCGAGGCTGGCGCTCTGGCCGGCGGCGAGGTCCACCACGGCCACGAAGGGATCGCGCTCGGGGGTGAGGACCTGGACGAGGTGCTGGCCGGGGGCGAGGGCGGCCGGGCTCGCGAGCTGGCGGCCATCGACCCAGAGCACGGACTCGGCCCGCAGGGGGCCGACCGCCAGGGAGGCGCTCGCCTCCACATGCCGGCAGGCGGCCTCCCACTGGGACTGCACCTGGGGGCCGAGGCGATCCTGGAAGTGCTCTGGATCCACCGCGCAGGCCTGGGCCAGGCTCGGGGCGATCAGGGCGTCCTGGCGGTCGTAGATGCCGACCGCACCCAGCACCTGCCAGAGGGCGGCCAGGTCCGCGGGGGCGGGCGGGGTGGTCCAGGAGGGCATGGCGTCGAGGGTGGCCCGGGCGCGCTCGGCGGCGGCCGCGTACTCTGCGTCGGTGACGGCGGTGACGAGCTGGTCCACCACGACGGGGAGGTCAGCCGCGGGTTGGGCGAGGGCGAGGGGGGCGAGGAGGAGGATGAGCAAGGGGTGCTCCTGGGTTGAATCCTCGGGGCGCCATCCGGGCGAACGTCGAGCGGCGTTGCGCTCACGGCGCCAGCGGAGTCTACCAGGCAGGGGGGCTGTCTTCACGGGACCTGGCTGCGTTCCACGCGCTGCGCGCGATCCCGTCGCGCCGATCGAGGGATACCCGACGGGCTGCGCGCGCAGGGGCATGGCGCGGAGCGTGGGCCGCCCGGGAGGCGCCTCGCGACGAGGCTCTTCTGGCCATGGACCTCAGGCGAGGTCCCCGCTCGTGCTCCCGAAACTGCGGACAGAACCTGACCGGATCGCATCCGAAAAACCAGCCTCGAAAGCGAGAATGGGATAGATGGGGCGTCCCACGATCCGGTGATGTCCCGGTCCAACCGAGGTCCAACCATGCTCGATCCCTGCCCGCCGTCCGTCGGCCAGGCCGACCCGACCACCGCGCCGCCTGACCCCAACGCGCTGCACGCGCGCCTCTGCAAGCTGGTCCAGACCGAGCGGCGCGCCCTGCGCGAGCTGGCCCTGGGCCTCGCCGCCATGGATCGCGACCGACTCTACCGCCCCCTCGGCTACGCGGGGCTGGTGGAGTACGCCGAGCAGGCGCTCGACCTCGGCCCCTCCATGGCCCGTCAGCTCGCGCGCCTGGGCCGGCGTCTGCCGATGCTTCCCGCGCTCGACGCGGCGTTCGCCGGCGGCGCGCTGGGCTGGACCAAGGCGCGGACCCTGGCCCAGGTGGTGACCCCGGCCACCGAGGCGGGCTGGGTGGCCCGGGCGCTCACCGTGAGCAGCCGCGAGCTGGAGGAGCAGGTGTGCCGCGTCCATCCGGGCGACAGGCCGCCCGAGGGCCCTCCCGACCCCGAGTCCCCCCGCTACCTGTGGGCCCGGCTGCGCCTCGACCCGTTCCACTTCGAGCGCCTGATGCACGCGCTGGCCGAGGCCCGGCATCATCTCGAGGATCTGGATCTCTCCGTCAGCCAGCTCCTGCTGTTCCTGGCCGAGGAGTGGCTGGCCCAGCGGACGGAAGTCCCGGAGGGTGCGCCGGGGGTGGGAGAGGTGGCACACGTGTGCCAGGCCAGCTCGGGCCTGGCACCGGGCGACACCGGCGCGGCCGCGGCTCCCGGCGATGCCGGCACGCTCGTGGTCGCCGGGCAGGGTGAGGGCGCGGACCCCGGGTTCAGCGCGCCCGTCCCCTGGCGCATCGTGGTGCACCGTTGCTCGGCCTGCGAGCGCGCCTGGGCCGAGGGTCGGGCCGGCGCCGTGGAGCTCGATCCGCGCGATCTCGCCCTCGCCACCTGCGATGCCGAGCAGGTGGCCGCGGATGGCGCCGCGGGTGTGCCGGGCCAGGTCGCGCGTTCCATCCCCCCGGCGGTCCGCCGCCGGGTGCTGGTCCGAGACGGCGGGCGCTGCCAGGTCCCCGGCTGCCGGAACCGCCGCCACGTGGAGGTCCACCACCTCCGGCCCCGCGCGGAGGGCGGCGGCCACGGGCCAGAGAACCTGCTCACGCTCTGCTCCTGCCACCACGACATGGTCCACAGGGGGGTGATCCAGCTCGCCAGGGGTCCGAACGGAGAGCTCCGGTGCGCCCGCGGGCCGGGGGAGCCTCTCGGGGTCGTGGTGAGCATCCACGGCGAGCGGGCCGAGCTGGAGCAGGCTGACCTGGCGGCCTTTGGAGGTCCACCGGGGAGCTGGGGGTGCATCCGGGAGTACTGGGGGGCGATTGAGCCCCCTGTTGGAGCGCCGCCCCGCGGCCGGCAGCAGGTCCGGCTGGGCGACGAAGCGCGCATGGCGCCGGCCTGGATGGCGCGGGCGGTGCGGTGCTGAAGGCTCCTGGCCGTCCGCCCGGGTGCGTCGGGTGGAGAGGGGGTGTGGAGGGTGTGTCCGGCGCGATGAAGAGGGGCGCGCATCGGCGGGTCATGCCCCCCCCGGATGCACCCTGGGGCGGAGTCATGCCCCTCGAGATGCCCCATCGCGGGCTGCGGCTGCGGCGGGACTGCCCGAAAATGGGCGTTCCATGGTAGAGCAGGTCGGGCGACTCGCCAGGAATGGGGCAGATCGGGGGGCTTGACCCAGGGGGATGGTGCAGATCCGGGGGCATGACCTGGACCGCGCCCGCGCGGCGGTCGCCTGCCTCGAACCGGGGGGATATCCCGAGGATCGGGTCGCGCTGTTGACTGTTACGACAGCTTCTCCTCATGGAAGTGGGCGCCCACCTCCACGCTGGGGCTGCCATCCAGCGCGATCCGGGACAGGGCCAGCCTGGTGGGCGGGGCCGTATCCCACTTCACCACCCGCAGCGTGGGTACGCCCAGCAGGGGAGGGCTCACCGCGGGAGATGGGGAACCGGTCCCGGCTGCGGAGCCGGCGCGTACAGGGCCAGGTCGTCGGGCCAGCGGGTGTCGCCCGCGGCGGCGACCAGGGTGTCGAGCAGCGCCAACTGCACCTCGACCCTGGCGTGCCAGTCGTCGAGGACCACGTCGAGCTTGCGCAGACCCAGGCCCTGGGCCGGGGCCAGGGTGGCGGCGAGGCGGGCGACGTCGAAGGGCACCACCTCGGAGCCGGGATCGCCCGTGGGCAGGCGACAGCCGCCCTCCGCTGGGCAGCCGGGCAGGCCGCTGCCGGCGGCGATGAGGACGCCGTCGAAGTCCACCTGGAGCACCAGGCGGTCGGGCGTGGTGGGCGCCTCGGGCTCCTGGCGGACACGGGCCAGCTCGGCGCGCAGGGCCTCTCCGTCGGTGAACAGCGCGGCGAGGTCGCAGGTGCCTGCACCCTCGGTGGCGGGGCAGGTGTGGAGTGTGGCTTCATCCAGGAGGTCGGCGCGGGGCAGGCGGCGCAGGCCCGGGAAGCTGTCCCGGTCGCGCCGCACGTAGAACAGGTGGCCTTCGACGCCGGCTTCACGGGCTGTGTACAGCGCGTCCAGCCAGCCCGCGAGGGGCAGGCGGCGGTCCAGGGCCCAGCCTGCTTCGATGGGGAGGGGGTCGAGGCCCTGTGAGGCCCGGGGCTCGTTCAGCGCTCGGATGTCCTCCGCTTTCTCCAGCAGGCGATCGTAGAGGGGGGTGATCCGGTGGCCCTGCATGACCTCGGGATCGAGCCCGCTTCCATCCCCCAGCCAGGCCACATCGTCGCCGTCCACCTCGATCCGGCCAGCGGCCATCTGGATACGGACGTGGAGGCGGGCGGCCTCCAGCGCGGGCGTCGCCTCGGGCAGGTCGATCTCGTGCAGCGGTGGCCGCCCGGCGCTCAAGAGGAGGAAGCGGCCCAGGATCAGCACGAGGGCGACCAGCGGGATGACTGCCAGGTTGAGGAGAAGAGGACCCCGGGGGTCGTGGGGTGCCTCGACCCGTGCCCGATGGCGCCGGAGTCGGGAGAAGAGGCGGGGGCGGGGATCCTGCTCTCCCGCGGGCTCGGGGGCGTCACATGGGGGCAGGTCGGTCATGGGGGGGGCTTACAGGCCTGTGCCGAGGATGAGGTAGGCGGCGCCGGCGTTGGTGGCCGAGTGGCTGGCGAGGTAGGCGCCGACGATGATGTCGTCCAAGCCGTCGGCGTTGACGTCCCCCGCAGCGGCCACCTCTCCAGTGTAGTAGAAGCCATTTTCCCCTATGAACTTCGTATCTGCAATCGACAGGGAACCGCTTGCTGGCACCGCGGAGCCCATCACCAAGTAGGCAGCGCCAGCATCCATCCCCCCTTCGTCGTTCAGGTAGGCCCCGAGGAGGAAGTCGTCAAAACCATCAGCGTCGACATCCCCAGCCCGACTGACCGAAAAACCAGCCATGTCGTCTGCGTTTTCTCCCAGGTATCTCGCATCGGGTGCCGAGAGGGAGCCACCAGGCAGGCTCGCCGCGCCGAGGATGAGGTAGCCGGCTCCCGAGTCGACCCCACCACCATCGCTCCGTTTCGCTCCGATCAAGATGTCGCCGTAGCCATCGGCGTTGACATCACCGGCGCCGGACACGGAGCATCCGGCAAAGTCCGCTGGCGACTCACCCGTCCACTGCGCGTCGGCCGCCGCCAGAGACATGCTCGTGAGAGCGGCGTCACCCAGCAAGATGTAGGCCGATCCTGCGTTCGTGTCCGCGGCGTCGTTGTAGGCTGCCCCGATGAGGATGTCGGCCATTCCGTCACCGTCGAGGTCCCCTGCCAGGGAGACGGATGCTCCCGCCTGGTCACCGGCCGCTTCCGCGCTGAACGCCGCTGTTGCCGACCCAGCAGCGGTGACACTCACAGGGCTCGCGCTGCCAAGCACCAGGTACACCCTTCCCTCCTGGGAACCGTACTGGGGGGCACCGAAGAGCATGTCGTCGAAACCGTCCCCGTCGACATCTCCATCGCACGCCGTGGAATACCCGAAGTTGCCCCCAAGGGAGTACACCGCGTCCGCGGAAGACAAGGGACCGGAGGCGGGGCTTGAACTGCCCAGGATCAGGTACACGGCTCCCGCATCCGTGGCATAGCGGTCGCCGTAGAGCGCACTGACGAGGGTGTCGTCGAAGCCGTCTGCGTTGACATCGCCACCACCGGCTACTGCCCAACCTGCCCAGTCCCCGTCCGCCTCTCCAACGTACTTCGCCGTCGCGCTCGCCAGGGAGGCGTCCGCGGGGCCCGCCCCGCCGAGGACGAGGTAGGCCGCGCCTGCGGTCGTGGCACTCGAATCACTGCCATAGGCACCAATCAGAAGATCAGCGTAGCCGTCGGCGTTCATGTCCCCCGCGCCGGCGAGCGCTATACCGGCGTAATCCCCAGCCCCCTCCCCCGTGTAGATCGCGTCGGCAGAGCCCAGGTCGAACTCCGCCGTCAACATGCAGTCCCCCGGCCCACCGTCACAATCGTCATCCACGAAGTTGTTGCAGATCTCCGTGGCCCCAGGGTTCACCGCCGCGTCTGCATCGTCGCAGTCCGTCGTGTCGGCGACGTGCCCGGAGGGCTGGAGGCAGGAGGCCAGGCGCGAGGCGGCGTCGCCCCAGCCGTCGCCGTCCGCGTCGGCGTACCACAGGAGCGTGGGGTTCACCGCGGGATCGGTGTCGTCGCAGTCCGTGCTGTCGGCCACGTACCCGGAAGGCTGCAGGCATGCGGCCTGGCTCGCCCCCGCATCCCCGTACCCATCGCCGTCCCCATCCGCGTACCAGGTGGCGGCATCGAGCGAGGAGTCTTCGTCGGCGAGCCCGTCGCAGTCGTGGTCCACCCCGTCGCACCACTCGTTGGCGCCCGGGAAGACATCGTCCATCCCGTCGTCGCAGTCCGTGGCGTCGGCCACGTACCCGGCGGGTTGGAGGCAGGCGGCCTGGCTCGCGGCCACGTCGCCGTAGCCGTCCGCGTCGGCGTCCGCGTACCACAGCACGGCGGGGTTCACGCTCGCGTCGGCGTCGTCGCAATCCCCCTCGCAGACCGCCCAGCCGTCGGCGTCCTCGTCCACCATGCCGTCGCTGCCGTCGCAGTCGTGGTCGATGGGGTCGCACTCCTCGGCGTGGCCGGGGTTCACCTCGGCGTCGAGGTCATCGCAGTCCTCGGCGTTGTCCACGAAGCCCGAGGGTTGCTCGCAGGTCTCGAGGTCGGCGGCGGTGGAGAGGCCGTAGCCGTCGCCGTCCTGGTCCAGGTACCAGGTGGGGGCGTCGGCGGCGTCCTCGTCCACGGCGCCGTCGCAGTCTTCGTCGGCGCCGTCGCAGGTCTCGACTGCGTCGGGGTGGACGCCGTCGTCGGTGTCGTCGCAGTCGGTGTCGTCCTCGACGTGGCCGCTGGGCGCGGCGCAGGCGGCGGTGGGGGACGAGGGGTCGCCGAAGCCGTCGGCGTCGGCGTCGGCGTAGAAGGTCGCGGCGTCCAGGGCGCCGTTGTCCGCGGTGCCGTCGCAGTCGTCGTCCAGGCCGTTGCAGACCTCGAGGGCGCCGGGATGAACGGCGGGATCGCCGTCGTCGCAGTCCTCGTCGGCCATGTAGCGGTCGGCGTCGGCGTCGGTGCAGGCGGGCTCGGCGGCGCAGTCGCCCACGTCGTCGCAGTCGATGAGCGCGTCGCCGTCGTTGTCGATGCCGTCGCCACAGACCTCGGGATCGGGGCCGCAGGCGCCGAGGGCGAGGAGGAGGAGCGAGGTGCGGAGCATGGGGGTCTCCTTGGGCTATTCGGCGGTGCGGGCGAGGCGGAGGCCGAGGTCTACGCCGCTGTCGGCGGCTGCGCACCAGGTTCGGTCAGCCGAGCGGGCGCAGGAGGCGCAGTGCCAGGCCCCCCCGCGCTCCACGCGGTTGGGGCGGCTGGTCTCAGCCCAGGGGTCGGTCGCAGCAGTCAGAACCTCGTAGGTGTCCTGGCACCACTCATAGACGTTGCCGTGCATGTCGAACAGGCCCCAGGGGTTGGGGTCCATGCTCCCGACGGAGATGGGCCAGCCCGGGTCGTTGGCGCAGTAGTTGGCGATGTCGTCCAGGCTCGCGCCGTTGTCGAGCACCACGCTGGCGTCGCAGGAGTAGCCGTCCACCAGGTTGCCGCCGTTGGAGTAGGCGGACGTCGTCCCCGCGCGCGCGGCGTACTCCCACTCGGCCTCGGTGGGCAGGCGGTAGCCGGGGCAGGCATAGATGCCGTCCGAAAGCGCGGCCCAGGCCGAGGACAACGAGCAGGTGACCGCGTCGCCCGAGCCGCTGCAGTCGTAGCAGCGCGCCAGGCTGGCGGCGTCGGAGACCGCGTTGGCGAAGGCGGCGGCCTCGTGCCAGCTCAACCACTCCACGGGGCGCGAGGGATTCCCCATGTAGGCCCAGTACGAGGGTTGGTAGGCCATGAACCCTTCGAACTCCGCCTCGGTCACCTCGTACACCCCGAGCCAGAACCCCCGGGTCAGCGTCACCTCGTGCAGCGTCTCGTCGTCGTCCCGCCCCACCTCCTCCTCCGGGCTCCCCATGGTGAAGGTGCCGGGGCAGATGTAGGCCATCTCGATCCCTTGATGCACGGACACGGCCCCCGAGTACACTCCCGGGTCCTCGTCGTCGCAGTCCCCCTCGTCCGGGCTCTGACCGTCACCGTCGAAATCGCGGCAGCCGACGCCGACGGCGATGTCCAGGTCATCACAGTCCCCCTCATTGTCCGCGAACCCCTCCGGCGGCTCGCAGGCCTCCCGGTCCGCGGCGGTGCTGATCCCGTAGCCGTCCCCGTCCTGGTCCAGGTACCAGGTGGGGGCGTCGCCGGCGTCCTCGTCCACGGCCCCGTCGCAGTCCTCGTCCACGCCGTCGCAGGTCTCCACGGCGTCGGGATTCACCCCGGCGTCCCCGTCGTCGCAGTCCCCATCGTCGCTGACATACCCGGAAGGAGCTTCGCAGGCCTCGATCACGCTGCCGGCGTCGCCATACCCGTCTCCATCGGCGTCGGCGTAGAAGGTGTCGGCGTCCAGGGCGTCCTCGTCGGCCGTGCCGTCGCAGTCGTTGTCCACGCCATCGCAGACCTCGGGGCCGTTCGCGTGGGCATCGTCGCAGTCGAGATCGGCGGTGACGCCATCGCCGTCGGCGTCGGTGCAGACCTCCTCGGCGGCGCAGTCGTCGTCGAAGCAGTCCACCAGCAGATCGCCGTCGTTGTCCAGCAGATCGCCGCAGATCTCGGCGCCGGGCTCACCGCAGGCGGCGAGCAGGAGGGTGAGGAGGAGGGTGCGTTCCATGGGCTCTCCGTTCGGTCACCAGGTGAAGGCGAGGGTGACACCGAAGGCCAACGCCAGCCCACCACCCACGCCCGCGCCCACGAGCAGCGCGTCGCGGCGGTCGCGGGTGGCGGACATGGCGTCACGGGTGTTGGCCGAGCACGGCAGGGCGCGGTCGGGGTCGGTGCAGAGGTCGCAGGCGCCCGCGTAGACTCCGTGGGCCTGCCAGGCCAGGGCGCCGAGCACGGCCGCGGCGGCGAGGGAGACCCCGGCACCCCCGGCCAGGGCGGCGTGGCGCGCGGGGTGGGGCACCCGCGGCAGCACCAGGCCCGTGTCGAGGCTGGCGCTCTGGCCGGCGCAGAGGTCCACCACGGCCACGAAGGGCTCCCGCTCGGGGGTGAGGACCTGCACGAGGTGCTGGCCCGGGGCGAGGGCGGCCGGGCTGGCGACCTGGCGACCGTCGACCCAGAGCACGGACTCGGCCCGCAGGGGGCCGACCGCCAGAGATGCGCTGGCCTCCACGTGCCGGCAGGCGGCCTCCCACTGGGACTGGACCTGGGGACCGAGGCGATCCTGGAAGTGCTCGGGATCCACGGCGCAGGCCTGGGTGAGGCTGGGGACGATGAGGTCGTCCCGGTGGTCATAGAGGCCGACGGCGCCGAGGATCTGCCAGAGGGCGGCGAGATCGGCGGGGGCGGGGGGCGTGGTCCAGGTGCCCATGCCGTCCAGGGTGGTCTGGGCGCGCTCGGCGGCCGAGGCGTACTCGGCGTCGGTGACGGCGGTGACCAGGGTGTCCACCACGACGGGGAGGTCCGCGGGCGGCTGGGCGAGGGCGAGGGGGGCGAGGAGGAGGAGGGTGAGCAAGTGGTTTCTCCTGGGCCGAACACCCGGGGCGCTGGGAAGGGGAACGCCAGGCCGGGCCCCGCTCACAGCGCCATCGAGAGGGGCGAGTCTACCAGGCGCGGAGGCGGTGCTCACCCGACGGTGACCCCCATGTCGCGATCTGCGCGGCCCCCGCGCGCTGGTCGAGGGTTGACCCCCGGGCCCGGCGCAGGTCAGGGGCGGCGCGGTACCCTCAGAAGACCACGCAGCCCAGCTTCTCCCGGGTGAACTTCAGCCGGGTCGCGCCCTCGACGATGTTCTCGTCGCAGGTCGTGCTCCAGCCCCCGCCCTCGAAGGCGAAGTGGTGGTCCCCCACCGGGAGGGAGACCTCCGCGGGGGTCGTGTAGGGCTGCCCGTCGATCTGGATGATGCTTCCGTAGGGATCGGAGAGCAGCCGCAGGTGGACGACGACCGGGGCGGGCGCGGGGGGAGGGGCCTCGACGACGGGCTCGGGCTCGACGATCTCGACGAGGGCGGCGCCCACGGGCGGCTTCGCGGCCCGCGGTGTGGGCTCCGCGGGCGGCGTGGCGCTCGCGACCGGCCCGGCCGGGGCGGCTGGTTCCTCCGTTGTGGAACCCAAAGGCGGAACATCTCCAACAGGATCGGGGATCGACGGGTATTCCAGGGGGACCTCGGGCGCGACCGCGGCGGGCTTCGTCGGCCCCATGGGCGCAGGCCCCGACTTCCCCTCCGGCCAGAGCCACACCGCCACGGGTACCGCCACGACGACGGCGGCGACCGCGAGGGCGATCCCCCGGCGCCGGAGGCGATCCGCCCGGGGCTCCCAGGACACGCTGCCCTCTGCGAGCGTGCCGCCGGTGTCGGGGTGGGGGGCTGGGGAGGCACCTTCCGGGGTGACACCGTCGTCAGGAGGCTCCGGTGGGCTGATGGTGGCCGAGGCCAGGGCGCCGACAGGTAGCTCGGGCGGCGCTGGCCGGGAGGGCTGCGATACGGCCACGGGCGCGGGCGCGGCGATGGCCGGGCGCCCTCCGCCGAGGGCCGCGGGCGGTGGCTCGCCGGCGCCGGAGTCTTCCAGGGAGAAGGTCTCGGTGTGGGGGGCCCGGGGGATCTCGATGGGGGCGAGTGGTGGGTGGGGTTCCGCCGGACGCCCCACGCCCTCACCCCCGGTGGAGGCCACCAGGGCCTGCCGCACCGCCTGGACCTGCCCGGCCATCTCCTCCGCCGAGGCGTAGCGATCCTCGGCGCGGTAGGCGGTGGCCCGCTGGATCAGGGCCTGCAGGGGCGCGTCCATGCCCTCGAAGTGCACGCTGTGCAGGTTGCTGGCGTACAGGTCGAAGGGGGGGCGGCCGGTCACGCAGGCGAAGATCATGGCGCCGACGGCGTAGAGGTCCGAGGCCGCGCCGGCGGCGGTGCCATCGAAGCGGACCTCGGGGGCCATGTAGGCCCAGGTGCCCAGCACGGCGCCCGTCTTGGTGAGGGCGTGATCCGTCTCCTTCACGCGGGCGATGCCGAAGTCGTTCACCTTGGCCCGCCCCCGCTTGTCGAGCAGCACGTTCTCCGGCTTGACGTCCCGGTGGATGACCCCTTCGTCGTGGGCGAAGCGTAAAGCCTCGAGGACCTGCAGGGTGTAGTCGAGGGCGAGGGCGGGCTCCATGCCGCGATCGGGCTGGATGAGCCCGGCCAGGCTGCCACCCTCCATCAGCTCCATGATGATGAAGACCTTGTGACCGTCGACCCCCACGTCGTGCACGGTGAGGATGTTGGGGTGGCGCAGGCGGGCCATCACGCGGGCCTCGCGCTCGAAGCGCTCGCGCAGGATCACCTTGCCGGCCAGCTCGGGGCTCAGGATCTTCACGGCCCGGCGGACCTGGAGGCGCATGTCCCAGGCGGAGTACACCACCGCCATGCCGCCCTGCCCGAGGATCCCCTCGAGGCGGTAGCGGCCGTCGGCGAGCGTCCCGATGCAGTCTGCGGGTCCAGCCATGGCGTGCGCTCATCCTCCTGAACCAGCTGCTCCCATAGCGCGGATCGGGGCGCGATGCCCCCTCGCCCGGAGCACCCCCCCGGCATAGAAGGCCGCCCCTCCCCAGCCCCCCAGGAGCCCCCATGGCCAAGCCCCTCCGCAACATCGTGGTCACCGGCAAGAGCGGCGCCGGCAAGCAGCCGCGCATCGACGTGCTCGTGGAGGCCTTCGGCCTCACCCAGCTCTCCACCGGCAACATCTTCCGCGCCTACCTCGGCGCCTTCAAGAAGGTGCGCGATGCCGTGGACGCCGCCGCGTTCTACCGGGGCGAAGGCTTCGCGCCCGACGCCGAGCTGCAGGCCGCGCTGGCGCCCGCCTGTGCCACCGCCGGGATCGCCCCCGCGGACGCCGCGTTGGGGTTGAAGGCGGCGCGCTACGTGGACGGCGGGCTGTTCGTGCCCGACGACATCACCAACGAGCTGCTGGCCTCGGCCTTCAAGGCCGCCGGGGGCGCGGGCCTGGCGCTCGACGGCTACCCGCGCACGCCGGACCAGTCCCGTTTTCTGCTCGAGCTGGTGCGCGAGGCCGGCACGGGGCTCGATCTGATCCTGCTGGTGGACAACGACGACGAGGCCATCGTGGCCCGCACCATCGGCCGCCGCATCTGCCCCGACAAGGACTGCGCCAAGGTCTACCACCTCGAGTTCAAGCCGCCCCGCGACGGCCGCTTCTGCAAGGCCTGCGGCGCCGAGGTCATCCATCGCTCGGATGACACGGAGGCCAAGATCCGGATGCGCCTGTCCGAGTTCCAGGCCAAGGCCGTGCCGGCCATCCAGGTCCTGAAGGACGCCGGCGTGCCCATGGTGGTGGTGCCGGGCAACCTGCCCGTGTTCACGGACGAGGCCGTGCGCGCCTCGGTGATGGACGCCCTGGCGCCGGTGCTGGAGGGGTAGCCCCTACGGCAGGACCAGCGCGTCCGTCCGCATCCCCGTGGGGAGCTGGGCTCGGAATTCTGCGTTGTCGGCGTCGTCCAACGCGATGCAGCCCCAGGTCCAGTCGCGCCACGAGCCGCCGCCGTGGAACAGGATCTCGCCGCCGAGGCGGGTGTTCTGGGAGGGCTTGCGCCCGGCCTTCAGGGCCTGCTCGATGCCCGCCACCTCGGCCTCGGTGACCAGCCCGGCGGCCAGCCCGGCGCGGGCGTCGGCCGCGTTGGGGTAGTGCAGGGCCACGGCCGGGGCGAAGGAGGAGGAGGGCTTGTCGCTGGTGCGGTACCAGCCCTCGGGCGTGCGCCGGTCGCCGCGGCGGCGCTTGGGGCCCGGCGGGTACTCGCCGCGGTCGTTCACGCCGAGGGCCACGCGCCAGCAGGCGGGCCCGTCCCCGCCCTGGCGCAGCGCACCCTGCGCGAACACCATGGCCACCCGGGCCTCCTTGAGGACCACGATCAAGCTCCCGCCCCGCAGGCGCGGGTCGTCCGGGGCGAACAAGGGAGAAGCGGGCAGGGCGGCGATGGTGGCGACGCACCCGGCGGGCAGGGCGGGCGCGCCATCCTCCTGGGCGGCCACGGGCGCGGCGCGGAGCGAAAGCGCAGTGAAGGGAACGAGCAGCAGGAGCGCGGCGAGTGGGCGCACTTCGGCCTCCGCGGCGGGAGTGGGAGAGGTATCCGACAGCGGAGAGCCCCGCTGGTTCCCGCGGCCAGGGTGATCGAATCGGCATGGTCGCCGCACTCATGGATCGCGGCACCGCTTTGCACTATGCTGTGCCTCGGCGCGGATACGTTTCCGGAGGTCCCCCATGCTCGCCTCGTCCCCTGCCCGTCACGGCCTGCTGCTCGCCCTTGCGCTCGCCGGCTGCACCGAACCCATCCTCACCGATCCAGACCACCACGACGACGTGGTCACCGGGCCCCCGTTGCTCTCCATCGGGGTCACGGTCGTCGATTTCGGCGATGTCAGCTACGGCCAGGCCTACTCCGAGCAGATCCACGCCGAGAACGTGGGCGGCGAGGATCTCGTCATGTCCAACATCACCGCCACGGCGCCCTTCACCGCCAGCTACACCACCGACGTGACCATCACCCCGGGCGGCTCCACCACCCTGGTGGTGCGCTACCAGCCCGCCGAGTACGCCGCGCACGAGGGCACCTTCAGCCTCGACTGGAACGTCTCGGACGACGACACCGCCGTCGACGCCGGCCACTGGTCCATCCCGCTGTACGGCGTCGTCGTCACCGACGAGGACGGCGACGGCCACGACTGCGAGGGCGCCGGCGGCGACGACTGCGACGACGGCGACGACCGCACCTACCCCAACGCCACCGAGACCTGGTACGACGGCAACGACCAGGACTGCATGGGCGACGACGACTACGACCAGGACGGCGACGGCTTCCAGGTGGCGGCCTACAACCCCTCCACCACCGGCGGCGGCGGCGACTGCAACGACGCCAACGCCGAGATCTACCCGGGCGCTCCCGACGTGTGGTACGACAACGTCGACTCGAACTGCGACGACCGCGACGACTGGGATCAGGACAACGACGGCTACAAGACCACGCTCGGCGATCACGGCAGCGACTGCGACGACACGGACGGCTCCATCAGCCCCGGCGCCGAGGAGGATCCCTCCAACGGCATCGACGACGACTGCGACGGGCGGGTGGACGAGTCGTAGCGCCCGTCGGCGCTACTCCATCAGGCCCGGCAGGCCGAGGAGCCACAGGCGCAGCAGCGGGTCGCCGAAGAACAGGGCGATCAGGGCGCCCAGCGCCAGGAAGGGGCCGAAGGGCAGCGCCAGGCGCATGCCCGCGCCGCGGCGCACCATGGTGGCGATGCCCACGACGCTGCCGATGAGGCCGGCCAGGAGCACCACCAGGACCAGGGCGGGGAAGGCGCCGAGGAACGAGCCGATCATGGCCAGCAGCTTCACGTCGCCGAACCCGATGCCCTCTTCGCGCCGGATGAGCCAGTAGACCCCCGCGATGGCGAGCAGGAAGCCGCCGCCCACCAGGGCCCCCACCAGGGACTGCTGCCAGGTGGGGGCCAGGCCCGGATGGAGCAGGCCGATCCCCAGCGCACCGAGCACCCCGACCGGCACGGCGTAGATGCTGAACTCGTCGGGGATGATGTGGTGGTCGATGTCGATGAAGGTCAGGCCCACCAGCATGCAGACGAAGACGCTGCGGTAGGCGAAGGCCGCGAGGTGGGCGGCGTCCAGGGCGTTTGGGCCGGGCACGATCTGGATCCAGACCAGCAGCACCAGCAGGCCCGTGGCCGCCTCGATCAGGGGGTAGGTGGCGGAGATGGGGTGGCCGCAGTCGCGGCAGCGGGCGCGCAGGAGCAGCCAGGAGAGGATCGGGATGTTGTCGTGCCAGCGGATGGCCGCGCCGCAGTGGGGGCAGGCGCTGCCCGGATGGACCACCGAGCGGTCCTCCGGCATCCGCGCGATGCAGACGTTCAGGAAGCTGCCGAAGCACAGGCCCAGCAGCAACGCGAAGAGCTGCAGGACGATCCAGACGTTCATGGTGCGAACTCCTCGAGGGAGGCCACGACCAGGGCCACCTGGGCGGCGGTGAGCTCCTCATGGCAGGGGAGGGAGAGGCAGGTGCGGCTCCAGGCCTCGGCCACCGGGCAGGGGGCCTGGGGCTGCAGCGCGGGCTGGGCCGAGAGCGGGCGCGGGTAGTAGATGGCGCTCTCGACGCCGCGCGCGGCGAGCCAGCGGGCCAGGGCGTCGCGGCCGGCACCCCGCAGCAGGTAGTGGTGGACCGGGTCGGCCGCCGCCCGCGTCGGGGCGGCGAACCCAGCGGGCAGGGCGGCGTCGTACCGGGCGGCGATGGCGCGCCGGCGGGCCACGCGGCGCGGCAGATCGTCGAGCTGAGCCAGCAGGATGGCGGCCTGCAGCGGATCGAGGCGGCTGTTGCCGCCCACCTGGCCCGCGACGAGGGCGTGCAGGTGGGCCTCGCCCGCCACGGCGCCGTGACCCCCGAGGCGCCGGACCGCGGCGGCCAGCGCGGGGTCGTCGGTGGCCACCAGCCCGGCGTCGCCGGCCGCGCCCAGGGTCTTGGTGGGGTAGAAGCTGGCGGCGGTGAGCACGCCGAGGCGCGCGGGGGGCGCCTGGCCCACGGCCTGGGCGGAGTCTTCCACCAGGGGCACGGGCAGGCCCGGATCCGGGCAGGTCATGCCGAAGAGGTGCACCGGCACGGCGGCGCGGGTGCGCGCGGTGAGGGCCGCGCGGGCGGCCTCCGGACACATCAGGGGGAGATCGGGCAGGACGTCCACCACCACGGGGCGCGCCCCGATGCGGGCCACGGCGCCCGCGGTGGCGAAGAAGCTCAGGGCGGGGACCAGCACCTCGTGGCCGGGGCCGACCCCCAGGGCCTGCAGGGCCAGGGAGAGGGCGTCGGTGCCGCTGTTGACGCCCACCCCGTGGGCGCGCCCGAACAGGGCCGCCAGGCGCGCTTCGGCCTCGGCCAGCCGTGGCCCGCCGACCCAGCGCCCGGAGCGCAGCACCTCCAGCACCGCCGCCTCCGTGGGCCCGGCCAGGCGGCGGTGGCGGGCGGCGAGGTCCACCATGGGCACCCGGACGGTGCCGCTCACTTGAAGTCGCGCCCCTGGAAGACCACCACCGCCACGGCCAGGACCGCGGCGGTGTAGGCCAGCCCATAGCCCGCGGCGGCCGCCACGCGGCCCAGCCCGATGGCCAGCTCGTGGGTGGCCTCGGGCTGCACGTTGAAGATCTCGAAGTTGGGCAGGACCCAGTACAGCACCGCCGAGAGGCGGCGCACCCCCAGGCCCTCGGCCTGCTGCCCGAAGGTCCAGATGTCGTCGGCCAGATGACCGATGACGAAGATGGCCAGGGTGAAGGCCGTGGCGGTGGTGGGGCCGGAGTAGGTGGAGAAGAGGGTGGCCCAGGCGGTGAGCAGCAGCAGCTCGAGGAAGAGCATGCCCAGGAAGAGGTAGAAGGACCCCGCGGGCAAGCCCTGGCCGATGCCGAGGATGACCACGTACAGCGCGGCCATGATGAGCAGGCTCACGCCGAGGGTGGCCATCAGGCCCGCGTACTTGCCCAGCACGATCATCCAGCGGGGGATGGGCTTGCTGGCCAGGGTGTAGATGGTGCGGCGCTCCAGCTCCTTCCACACCAGGCTCACGCCGAGGAACATGGCCATCACGGAGCTGAAGGCCGAGATGGCCCCCATGGCGGTGCCGCGGACCATCTTCTCCTCATCGCCGATGGTGATCTCGCGGGTGACGAGGGAGGCCACCAGCACGATGCAGCCGAAGAACAGCAGCGAGTAGAGCACGCGGTCGCGGATGGCCTCGCGGTAGGTGTTCAGCGCGATGGCGAGGATGCGGTTCATGCGCGTTTCTCCCTCGCATCGCCGCCTTCGAGGCGGGAGATCTCGTCCACCAGGAGATCCTCGAGGTTGCGGCGGTTGGGCTGCACCTGCAGCAGGGCGCCGCCCGCGGCGCGCACGGCGTCGATGAAGGGATCGAGCAGCGCCGGGTCGATGCGCAAGATGCGCTCCTCGCCGTGGACCGCGATCAGCTCTCCGGCCAGCTCCACCCCGATCGGGACGCGCACCGTGCAGTCCATGTGGGCCACGGTCGAGGAGAGCAGCTCGCCGACGGCCCCGACGGCGCGCAGCCGCCCTCCGGCGATGAGGCCCACGCGGTGGCAGATGCTCTGCACGTCCGAGAGGATGTGGCTGGAGAAGAACACGGTGCGGCCCTGGCCCCCCAGCTCCAGGATGAGGTCACGGATGAGCATGCGGCCGACGGGATCGAGCCCGCTCATGGGCTCATCGAGGATGACCAGCTCGGGCTCGTTGATCAGGGCCTGGGCCACGCCCGCCCGCTGCAGCATGCCCTTGGAGAACTGGCGCAGGGGGGTGGAGGCGGCCTTCGCCAGGCCGACCCGCTCCAACAGCGCCCCGACCCGGGCGCGGCGCACCTCGCGGGGAATGTCGAAGAGCTGGCCGTAGAAGTCGAGGAACTCCGCGGCGGTCAGGTGCTGGTAGAAGTAGGGCCGCTCGGGCAGGTAGCCGAGGCGGCGGCGCGCTTCGGTTTCGTGTGCGGGGCGGCCGAGCAGGAAGGCCGCGCCGGCGGTGGGGGACTGCAGCCCCACCAGGCACTTGATGGCGGTGGTCTTGCCGGCCCCGTTGGGGCCGATGAAGCCGAAGATCTCGCCGCGGGGGACCCGCAGATCGAGGCCGTCGAGGCCGGTGAAGGGACGGCGCCAGAAGCCGGAGTAGTAGATCTTCTGCAGCGCGCGGGTCTCGATGGCGGGGGAAGCGTCGGGCATGGAGCGGCGGGGGGCGAAGGGGAGGGGCTCTCTAACC
This sequence comes from Pseudomonadota bacterium, assembly GCA_043814015.1. Classification (GTDB taxonomy): domain Bacteria; phylum Myxococcota_A; class UBA796; order UBA796; family JAFGLY01; genus JBDRKM01. Next base: position 7,668 of record JBDRKM010000274.1, on the reverse strand, counting down.
TGCTGAAAGCGGACCGCTGAAGGCTGAGAGCTCGGGCGCTGTTCACCCCCGGCGGGCGCGCGCGAGGTACTCCGCCACCTTGTCCGGGGGGTAGCTGCCTGCGCTCTGCCAGTTGCAGCGGGTGCAGAAGGGCCCCGAGTCCTCGAAGCGTCCCTCGATCTGGGCTACGCGCCAGGCGTGGATGCGGGGGCCCCACCACAGCTCCGCGAGGCTGTGCTCGGCCAGGTTGCCGAGGGTGTTCTCCATGTGCTCGTCGAGGCAGCAGGTGGTCAGGCGGCCGTCGGTGTGGACCATGGGGGTGTTCCACAGGCCGGCGCAGGGCGGGCGCTTCATGGGTACACCTCGTCGGTGTCGGGCCGCACCCAGTCGTTGAGCAGGGCGGCCAGCAGGTAGCTGGCGAGCAGGGAGTCCTCCCCCTCGGGACAGGCCTCGGCCTGGAAGTCGCCCGAGATATCCAGGCTGTCGAGCGCGAAGGTGCCGGATGCGATGTCGCCGGACTCCTCCCAGGTCAGGGTGCCGGGGTCGGGCACGGGCAGCCTGAGCTGCTCCTCGACGATGGCGTACTCGCGGTACAGGCCGTCCTCCTCCGAGACCTCGGCCTCCCACACCGCGTGGTAGGCCGCCAGCGCGGCGTGGGGCTCGGTCACGTCCAGCGCCACGGGAGAGACCACCTCCACCACGGGGTAGCTGCCGCTCCAGCCGGAGGTGGGGTCCGAGAACAGGGCGAAGACCAGAATCTGGGAGCCCTCACGGGTCCAGGCCTGGGCCAGCTCCATGTCGGCGGCGGTGATGGCGTCCGGATCCTGGGTGTCGGGAGGGCCGCAGGGGACGGTGGAGGTGGACAGGAACAGCACCCTGGTGCTGACGCCGCTCCACAGTGTGGCGAGACTCCAGGCCGAGCGCAGGCGGTCGGAACCCCGGGGCGTGTGGATGCGGCCCCACGGGGCGCAGGCCGACAGCGCCAACAGCAGCAGGGGGCAGGCCGCGGCGCGCATCAGAAGGACTCCGCGGCCCGCAGGCGGACGCCATCGCCACCCAGGCCCAGGCGCGCGCAGACGCGGGCGTGCAGCGCGTCCGCCTGCGCCTGCTGGGCGCAGTTGAGCGGGCGCAGGTAGACGGCATCGCGGTCCTGGCGGGGCCAGTCGCAGGAGAGCTCCCAGGGGCGGCCGGTGGTGGACAGCAGCGCGCCCCAGCGGGCCACGAAGGCCTCGGCCTCGTGGGCGTTCTGCTCCTGGATCACGAACGCGATGTGGGCGGTGGGGAAGCGCGCCCCGGCGGCCTCGCGGGTTTGCACGAAGGCGCGCAGGTTGGCGGCCACGGCGGCGTGGTGATCGGCGCCCTTGACGGCGCGGTAGGTCGCGGGGGAGTCGGCGTCGAAGCTCCAGTGGATCGTGGTGAAGGTGTCGGGCGCCTGCTGGGGGCTCTGGGCCAGGCGCACCAGGCGGCGGGCGCGGTCCCCGTCGAGCAGGACGCCGTTGGTGTGGAGCTTGAAGGTCCTGAACAGCCGGTTGTCGGCGTTCAGGGAGAAGGCGTACTCCAGCATCCGATCGAATTCGGGGTGGACCGTGGGTTCGCCCAGCCAGTGGGGGCAGAGGTGGACATCCTCGGGCGCGCCGGCCAGGTTCTGCAGCACGCGGCGCCAGGTGTCCCAGGCCATGAAACCGGGCGGGTGACCATGGGCCAGCTGCCGCACGGCCTGGCTGCACATGGGGCAGCGCAGGTTGCAGTGGTCGGTCAGCTCCAGGTTGAGGTAGACGCCCATCAGACCAGCCCCCGGATGAGCCGCTCGTGGGCCAGGATGTTGGCCGAGCACTCGCGGCAGCGGGGCAGGGGGCGGCCCGCGAGCATGGCCGCGCGGACCTCCGTGAGGAAGTCGCCCTGGAGCCAGACACCGGACAGGCTGCGGTGCTCCACCGACTCACCGAGGCCCGCCAGCACGCAGCAGGGGCTGGTGCGGCCGTCGGCCTGGACCACCAGGTAGTGCCAGGCCTTGAGGCAGGGGGCCCGGCGCAGGGCGTCCAGCATGGCATCGCCGCTGGGCGCGGGGGCCGGGGGGGGCGGTGATGGGCCGCTGCCCGCGCTGCAGGGCGCCGGCCTCCAGGAAGTGGGCCAGGGTGGTGGCGATCCCGAGGCGCTCGGCCAGGGCCAGGGCGCGCTCCGCCAGGGCGGGCACCTCCGCGCGCTCCTCCGGGGGCAGGGCGAGGGCCAGCTGCTCGGGGCGGTAGGCGATGAGGGCGTCGAAGTCGATGCGGAAGGCGCCGAGCGTGTGACCCAGGCGCACCGTCTCTTCCAGGGTGTGCAGGTTGGGGCGCGTGAGGACGAAGTGCAGCGCGATGCGGGGTAGCTCCGCGCCCTGGGCATCGCGCAGGCGCCGCAGCCGGCAGATGTTCGTCACCACCTTCTTGAAGGCGCCCGCCTGGCCGCGCAGGTGGTCGTGGATGGCGGCGGTGGGGGCGTCGACCGAGAAGTGGACCTCGTCCCAGCCGCTCTGGACGAGCTGCCGCCGCAGGGCAGGGCCCAGCAGGGTGCCGTTGGTGCTGAGCACGCCCTCCATGCCCAGGGCCTTGATGCGCGCCAGCAGGGCCGGGGTGTGGGGCGCGGCCAGGGGCTCGCCGCCGCCCAGGACGAAGACCTGCTGGACGCCCAGCGCCGCGGCTTCGTCGATCAGGGCCAGCTGGCGCTCGGGGGAGAGCTCGGGCAGGCCGGGCCGGTGGCGATCCGTGGTGTCACAGAAGCGGCAGTCGAGGTTGCAGCGCAGGGTGGGGTAGAGCTCGAGGGTCAGCGGCCCCTGGGGGCCCTCGGCGGGCCAGCGGCGCAGGCGCTCGGCGATGGCGCGGGGTGCGGGCATGGGGGCAACGTAGCACGCACCCATGGGGGCGGAGGTGGGCACGGACACCGCTCCCCGACCTGGCGTGAACATACGGGAATCAGCGTCCAGGTTCGAATAGGATCGCTGCTCCGTCGTCCGACGCGCGCCCGCGCGGCCCCCCGGAGGTCCCCCATGGCCCTGCACAGAACCCTGGTCCTCACGCTCTCGATCCTCACCCTCGCCTGGGCCCTGCCCGCCGAAGCCCGCCGGCACCACCGCAAGCCGCCTCCGCCTCCGCCGCACCATCGGCCCGCGCCGCCGCCCCATCATCCCTACCACTACGTGCATCCTGTGCACGTGGTCGTGGTCGGCCCGGTCCCCCACGTGGTGACCTGGGAGGCTTGCCCTGGTCCCGACCTGGTCTGGGTCGGCGGACACCCCGGGCCGGGCGGCCACTGGGTCAGCGGCCACTGCGCGCGTCTCGGCGCGCCCCCGCGCGCTGGCTGGGTCTACGTCGCGGGGTATTGGAACGGGCGCGCCTGGGTGTCGGGCTTCTGGCGCCCCACGGCGCGCGTCGGCTACCGCTGGGTCGAGGCTCGGGTTGACGAAGAGGGGGCCTACGAGTCCGGCTACTGGGAGCCCGAGGCCGAGGGCCCCCCGGGGACCATCTGGCGCCCCGGCTACTGGGACGGCGCGCGCTGGGTGGAGGGCGGCTGGGTGCTCGCATCGCAGTACGAGACCTACGGCCCCGACGGTGAGCTGACCTTCTTCGCGGTCGGTGACGGCGTGGTGGAAGACCTGGCGCTGCCCGCCGACGAGACCATCGACGAGCTGGCCCAGGACGGCCCGGAGGCGGGCGCGAGCCTCGATGCCGAGGAGCCCGGCGTCGAGGCCGTGCGCCACTCCGAGCCGCCCGAGTAGACGGCGCGGGCAGGTCGCGGAGCCCGACAGGGACCGTCCCGACAGCCTCCGGTGCGCCGGAGGGGAGGGGCTGTGGTGGTATCCTCGGAGAGGACACTTCGAGGAGGTCACCATGCTGCCCCTGCTGCTCGTCGCCGCGAGTCTCGCCGCAAACCCGGAGGAGATCGCCCATGGCTGGTACCTGGCCGAGTCGGGGCGACTGCAGGCCGCGGCGGGGGTCGCGGCTGTGGCGCTGGCCGAGAACCCGCACGATCTGGAGGCCCACCGCCTCTACGTGTGGGCCCTCAAGGAGGGTCTGCAGGACAGCGCGGCCCTGGAGCAGCAGTACCGCGGCTGGCGGCTCGCCCAGCCCGATGATGAGCACGCCCGCGTCGCCCTGGCGGGGCTGCTGGTGTCCAACAGCGCGGAGCCGGGGGCGTGGTGCGACGAGGTCGAGGCCCTGCTCGAACCGCTGCCCCAGGACACGGGGGTCCGCTACTGGGCCCATCGCTACCGCTTCACGGCCCGTGCCACCTGCCCGGGCGACCAGCGCGTCGACCGGGACGCCCTCCTCGAGCTGGCCAAGGTGACACCCTCGGCCCTGGGCTTCAGCCTGCGCCTGCGCCTGGCCGAGGGGCGGGTGGACGAGGCGCTGGCCGCGGACCTGCAGACCTTCTACACGCTGGAGCCCTGGAACCTGACCTTCCCGGGGAACCTCTGGGACGACGCGCTCAAGGGCCCGGCCCTCAAGGCCGCGCGGGCCGACGCCCTCGCCGCGGCGCGTGCGTGCCTGGAGGCCGACCAGCCGGCCGTGGCGCAAGGCGCCTTCCGTGTCTTCGCCGTGGCCGGCAACGACGCTGGGCGCGTGGCCGCCGAGGCCCGCCGGGCCCAGCTCGATCCCGGGTGGCGCACCACGGATCGCGCCTGGAACGGCGAGCGCCTCTCCCTGACCGAGGACGGCCACAGCGAGCTGGAGCGCAGCCTGGCGCGCGCGCGCCAGAAGGCCTCCCTGGACCAGGCTCGCGCCTCCCTGGTGGCGCTGGAGCCGCGCATCCCGCCCCACGGCCCGCTGCGCTCTCTCTACCTGCGGGAGCAGGCCTACATCCAGTACCGTGCCGGTGAGCAGGGAGGCGCGTTCGCCTCCTTCGAGCGCGCCTGGCAGGAGGATCCCTCCAACTTCAGCGCGGCCAACGGCTTCGCCTACCTGGCCGCCCTGCGGGGCGAGAAGCTCGACCTCGCCCTGGTGGTGATCGACTCCATCCTGGGCGGCACCGCGCCCTACGACCCCTGGGAGGTCGATTCCGGGATCAGCTACGAGGAGTGGGCTGCCCGGACCGCGGAGCACGTGGCCGCGCGTCTGGACACCCGCGCGTGGATCCTGCACCTGCTCGGTCGCACCGCCGATGCCGCCAGCGTGGAGCAGCGCGCCTTGCTGCTGATCCCCGAGCCCGATCCGATCATGTACCACCACCTCGGCCTGATGCTCATGGAGCTGGGGCGGGAGGACGCCGCCCTGGAGGCCCTGGGCCGCGGTCTGGCCCTGGGCCCCTCGGGCGAGCCAGCGCTGGACCTGCGGGCCCGGGTCGCGGCCGAGGAGCTCTTCGCGCGGCATCGCTGGGCCTGGGGCGGCCTGGAGGCCTGGGTCGCCACGCGCCTGCCTCCGCGCAAGGCTCCCGAGAGCCGCGCCGGCGAGCTGCTGCCCGACTTCGCCCTCACCGTGGACGACCATGCGCGCACCTTGTCGGAGTTCGAGGGCGCCCGCGTGATCGTGTTCTGGTCGGCTCGCGGCACGGCCTTCGTGGAGTCCCTGGCCTTCTGGGAGGACATGGCAAAACGCTACCAGCACGCCCCTGTGCAGATCCTCGGGGTGTGCACCGACACCCGCGTCGAGAACTCCTCCGAGTTCTGGCTGGGGCTACGGGCCGCCCCCCATGCTGCTGGGCTGGGGCGGCCCCGAGGCCGCGGCGGCGGCCGGCGTCGTGGGCGCGCCCGTGGCCCTGGTGGTGGACGGCGCCGGGACGATCCTCGGTCAGGTCAGCGGTCAGATCCCGCTGGGCGATCCGCGCGTGCCCGGCTGGATTGACGCTCTGCTGGCCGAGGTGCCCGAGTAGAACAGCGCGAAGAAGAGGATGGACCTCATGGGGATGCTCCGGGGGCAAGGATGGGAGCGGCCCGCGTGGGGGCCTCCAGGGGCAGGTGGACGGTGAAGCGTGCGCCGCCACCCGGCCTCTCGCCGGCCTCGATCTCGCCGCCGTGGGCGTGGACGATGCGCCGGCAGAGGGCCAGGCCGAGGCCGGTGCCCCCGGGCCGGCGGGTGTAGAAGGGGATGAACAGCTTGTCGCGATCCTGGGTGGGGAAGCCTGGGCCGTCGTCCTCCACCACCAGATCGACCGCGGAGGGCCCCTGGCCGTGGCCGAACGCGTGCCCGGGGCGCGTGTGGACCCGGATGTGGGCTCCGCCTTCGCTGGAGCGCGCCTTGGCCAGGGCCTGCACCGCGTTGCTGAGGAGGTTCTCGACCACCTGCAGCAGCAGCGTGGCGTCCCCCGGAGGCTGGGGCAGCGGATCCGTCAGGTCGAGGTCCACCCGGATTCCCTCGGGCAGGCCCTGGCGGCGCAGGCTCTCCAGGGCGCGGTGGGCCACCGCGTTGAGGTCTACCTGGGCGTGCTGGACCTCCATGGGGCGGGCGTAGTCGAGGAAGCGGTCCACCACGTCGCTCAAGCGGTCCGCCTCCTCCACGATGATCTTCACGAACTCGGCGGACTCCTCGGGGCAGCCGGGGCGCTCACCGCCGGGCTCGCCGAGGTACTGGGCCGCACCCTTGATGGCCGCCAACGGGTTGCGGATCTCGTGGGCCAGGCCCGCGGCCATGGTGCCCAGCGTGGCCAGGCGGTGCTGCTCCTCGAGCTGGCCGAACCCGTGGACGTTCTCCAGCACCACCGCCAGCAGATCGGCGGCGCGCCGCAGGCGCCGCAGCTCCTCCCGTGAGAAGCCCTCGTCGCCCGGATCGCCCAGCAGCCCCAGCCAGCCGAGCAGCAGCTCCCCGCTGGTCAGGGGTAGCAGCACGTCGACGCCCATGGCCTTCATCATGCGGGCGCGCTGGCCCGCGGCCTCCGCGTTCGGAACGGGGCGCCGGGATCTCCGGAGCAGCTCTCCCCGCACCATCCACGGCGGCGCGCCGCCGGTCGGCCCCTCCAGGCTCACGGGCGGCAGCGCCTCCAGCAGGCCCTCCTCGCCGGCGCCGCGCGCCGCCGCGCACACGAACTGGCCCCGCTCCTGGTCCCACAGGTAGACACAGGCGTAGGGTGTCCGCCCGCTGTCGATCAGCGGCTGCAGCACGGCCTCGAAGGCGGTCCCCAGCCCCAGCGCCTTGGGCAGGGCCTGGTCCACCTCTTCCAGGGAGCGGGCCAGGAGCTGCCCGCGGCGGTTGAGGGAGGCGGACAGCCGCCGCTCCACCGAGCGTCGCAGGGGGTCGTAGACCGCCAGGAAGAGCACCGTGGCCACCAGCATCAGCCATGCGCCCTGCAGGGGGCTGTGGCTCATGCTGCCGGCCCAGACCACGCCGACGGCCTGGACCGCCACCAGGATGGCGGCGCACAGGGCCAGGGCCAGGGTGCGGCTGAAGATCTCGTGGAGGTCGAGCAGGCGGAAGAGCGCCAGCACCTGGTGCATGAAGTAGACCAGCACCCCCGTGAGCAGCACCCCCACGGGCGGCAGGGTCCCCTGGAGCAGCACCGGGGCGCTGAGCAGGTCCAGCGCGCCGGGTTCGGGCAGCCCGCGCCAGGTGCGGGCCAGCACCTCCACCGCGGAGAAGCCCACCGCGGCGCCCATCAGCCCGAGCAGGTAGCGCACGCGGGCGCGCGTGACGCGCTGGCTGGTGTGCCGCAAAGCTTCGGCCACCAGCAGCAGGTTGAGCGTGAGCCCGCCGAAGACCCACAGGCCCAGCACCATGGCCGCCGGCG
>JBDRKM010000273.1:0-33596 GCA_043814015.1 Pseudomonadota bacterium | reverse complement strand
GGCGGCGAGGGCGGCGAGGGGGCGGCCGACGCGCGCGGCGGGAGGCCAGCTCGCGAGCGCGCGCAGCAGGACACCGGCGCCGAGCAGCGCCACGAGGTGCCCGCCCAGGCCGGGCGTGGCCAAGCGCTCCAGGCTGGCGAGGCCCAGCACCAGGCCCAGCACCAGGCTCAGCTCGGCCCAGCCCTTAGGCGCGCGCCAGGCCTGCAGCGCGGCGGCCGCGGTGGCCACGGCCAGCAGATCGAGCCCGCCGGTGAGCTGGCGGGTGGCGGCGGCCAGCAGGGCGACCGCGAGGGCGATGGGCGCCACGGTGGCGCGCACAGGGCTGGGGCGGAGGGCCCGCAGCAGGGCCAGCCCCGGGGTGAGGACCAGGAGCCAGGCGCCGGCGACCCCGCCGGTGTCCTCCAGGGCCCAGCGGGAGGCGAGGATCAGGGCCACGGCCCAGGCGCCCGCCTCGAACCAGGCGGCGCGGCGGCGCGCCACGGCCGCGGCCGCGAGGGCCATGCCCACCAGGGCCAGGGCCGCGAGGGGCAGCTCCAAGCTCGGGGATTCGGGGATCGCCAGCAGGACGGTGGCCACGAGGGCTGTGCCCGCGCCCAGCCAGGCCGAGGGCAGCCCCAGGGCGTCGTGCAGCCAGTGGCCCGCGGCGCGACGCGCGCGCAGGCGCCACGTGGCGAGGGCCGCGGCGGGCAGCCAGCAGACGGCCGCGGCCAGCACGGCCAGGGAGCCTGGCTCCAGCCAACCCGCGCCGGCCACGCGCCGCACCACGGACTCGCACAGGCCCAGGGTCAGGATCGCGCCGTAGACCTTCCAGCGGCGGCGGGCGAGCCACCAGGCCAGCAGCGAGGCGAGGGGCAGCTTCATGGCCAGGCGCGGCAGGCCGTCGAGCGCCAGCAGCGGCAGCACCGCCAGGGCGACCAGCAGGTGGGCAGTGACCTCGAGGGGCAGGGCGCTGGGCTCTCCCCCCACCCGCCGGCGGGGCAGGAGCCAGGCGAGCAGGGCACAGAGCACCGCGGCGGCGCTCAGCCCGACGGCCCAGGTCAGGGGCTCGAGGTCGAGGGGGAACAGCCAGACCAGGGCGGCGGCGGCGAGCAGGCCCAGGCCGAGCCAGGCCAGCAGCGCCTCCAGGTGGACCTGGGTGCGGGTGGGGGGCACCCGCGCCGGGCGCAGCCCGAGGTTCGCGCACCAGACGCCCGCGCCGGCGACCGCGAGCGCCAGGGCCGGGGCCTCCCAGCCCCGCAGCAGCACGGGCAGGGCCAGGGCGGCGGGCACCACCACCCAGCGCGTCCCGTCCAGCAGGGTCTGTTCGCGCAGGAAAGAGGCCGCGCGCCGGCCCGCGGGGAGCAGGGCCAGGACGAGGAGGCCGCCCACTGCGAGGCGGATCTCGGGGCCCGCGTGGACGAAGCCCAGCAGGTCCACGCTCCAGGCCAGGACGGCGAGCCAGGGCAGTGCGCCGCGGAGCATCGCGCGCACCCGCCGCTCCCGCAGCCACAGGGCGGCGTGGACGGGCAGGGCGAGCAGGGCCGGGCGCAGGTCGTCCGGGCGGGTGTGGGCCAGCACCAGCAGCAGCAGCGAGAGGCCGAAGGTCCAGCGCCAGGCGTGCTCTGCGAGGGTCTCGGCCTGGCGCCACCCGCTGCGGCCCAGCCCCAGGACGGCGAGCCGGGCCACCAGCAGGTAGGGCAGCAGGGTCAGGCTGTACCAGGCCAGCGGCAGGGGCTCGGAGCGGTAGCCGAGGGCCGCGCCCGCCAGGAGCAGGAAGGGCTCGATGATGGCCCAGAAGAGGTCGGGCAGGGCCAAGGTGAAGATCAGGGCGGCCAGCATGGCGCCCAGCACCAGGGCCGGGCGGCGCCAGGCGAGGGCCGCGCCGAGGAAGAAGGGTACCAGCAGAAGGCCGCACACGGCGCTCTCGGCGCCGCGGGGCAGGGGTGAGAAGCCGGGCAGGAGCAGGGCGAGGGCCGTGAGCGCCAGGACCAGGGCGGCGACCCCGCGCAGGCCGCGCAGGCCGAGCGCCGGGACCCCGCGCCAGCGCCCCAGCAGGGTGTCCAGGTGCAGCAGGGCCAGGGCGGCCAGGGCCACTGCGGGCGCGTAGGCCCAGGAGGGGCCGTGGGGCGCCAGGTACAGGTGCAGGGCCAGCGGCTCGATCACCAGCAGGGCGGCGGCCGGCGGCAGGCGGCGGGCGCGGGTCCCGGCCCACCACTGCGCGGTGGCGGCCAGGGCCACCGGGACCCCCAGCCAGGTCGGCCCCGGGGCGAGGGGCAGCAGGCCCACGCTGAGGGCGAGGGCGCCCACCAGCGCCAGCAGCACCCCGTCGGCGCCGGGCAGCAGCGGGAGCAGATCGCGTGGCAGGCGCCAGGCCAGGAAGAGCCCCACGGCCACGAGGGCCGGCAGGGCGAATGCCGGCCCGGAGAGGCCCGCGAGCGACCAGCCCGATCCGGCGGTCATAGCCAGCACCGGGCCCAGCGCCACGGACACGCCCAAGAGCCAGCGGCCGGCGCGTTCCCCGCCCTCCCGGGCGCGCAGGGCGTGGCCCAGGCGCGCGAAGGCCAGGGCGTACAGGCCCATGCCGCAGAGCAGCACCACCAGGCGCGCGGCGCCGGACAGATCGCCCCAGACCGTCCCGGCCACGAAGAACGAGCCGACCACGGTCAGCCCGGCGCCCACCAGCCACCAGACCCGCTCGCGGAGGAAGTGACCGACCACCTCGAGGGTGCGGCCCGTGTCGGCGGCGGGTGCATCGGGGAGGGGGAGGGGCTCGGGCTTCGGGCCTTGGGCTTCGGGCCTCGGGTCTGCGGTTCGCGCGGCGGCGGCGGGCTCGGCACCTCGGGGATCGGCGCCGCGTGGGGCCTCCTGGGCGTCCCGCATCGTTCCCGCCACAGAGTTCCTCGTCATCCGCGGTGCCGACTCGGGCTCGGCCCCTGGTGGCCGGTGGTCGGGAGCCGGCAGCCCCCCGGTGACCGGCGTCCGGGCCGCCGGCCCCGGCGCCAGCAGCCCCTCCACCTGCCCGCGTTCGTAGCGGGCCAGGGCGGCCCGGGTCGGGGCGTCCAGCAGTCCCAGGCTGTGCCATCGCTGGATCTGGACCAGGGCCCAGGCGTGCAGTTGGGCCTCGCGACGGCGGGCTTCAGGCGACATGGAGCACCTCCGCGTCGGGCACGAAGCGGCCCTGGCGCACCCACCCGGGCACGCCGGAGGCGTCCAGCGCGGGCCAGCGCGCGGGGCTCCGCGCCAGCCGCGCCTCCAGCAGGGCCGGTGGCGCCGGCGTTCTTCGGGGAACCCGGCCAACAGATCGGCGAAGCGCCCGGGCGCCGCGCCGTAGCCGTGCAGGACCAGCATCCGCCCCCAGTCCGTCCCCTCGCTGGCGGGGAAGGCCTCCTCGAGGGCCGCCAGCAGCCGCCCGGCCAGGTCCGTGCCGCGGGCGGCCAGCCGGCGGCAGAGCTCCCGCAGCGCGGCCTCGTCCCGCAGCGCGGCGTCCAACGAGGCCCGGAAGGCCTCCTCACCCGCCGGCCCAGGGGCCACGTCCCACAGGGTCCGCAGGCTGCCGGTCACGGGCGCCTGGGCGGGCTCGTGGCGCGGGGTCAGGCGCAGGGTGGCCACCGCGCGCACCCCGTCCCCGCTCCGCGCGGCGCGCACGGTCAGTGCGCAGGGCTCTTCGGTCCAGGCTGGAGGCAGGGCTTCGGGCCAGCGGGTGCCGTCGCCGGGCAGGGCCGCGATGGCGCTGTCCAGCACCGTGCCCGCGTCGTCCATGACGTGCACCTCGGCGAAGCCCAGGCCGCGCAGGGCCGCCAGGCTGCGCGCCAGCATGGCCGCGGTGGACACGGAGGTGGTGGCGCGCCGCGTGGCCCAGCGGCCGGTGAACAGGAGGTTCTCCAGCCCCTTCAGTGCCCGGGTGGGCAGGGGCGGCCCGAGGTGGGCCGGCAGGTCGAGGCACAACAGGGCGTCGTGGATCATGGTCGCCTCCGGGCGGCGTGCGCCTGTTCCCCGTGCAAGCGCCGTGCTCGCCGTCCCCCTGCCACGGCGCCTCGCGCCGAGGAGGTCGTTGGGTGCGCGCTTTCCGACTGAGCGGTCATTCATGTCCGTCTCTCTGGCTCCAGCCCAGGTGCGAAGCGCCCTTCGCGGTCGCCGGGCGTCACCGCGGCATGCCTTGCGCACCCGGTCGCCGTGGGTGACAGCGAGGCCTGGAGGTCCCATGCGTCGCCTGCTCGTCCTGCTGCCCTGCCTGCTCCTCCTGCTGGCCACCTCGCTGACGCCCGCGCCACGCTTCTGCCCGCTGTGCGGGGAGCCCGTCACCGTGCAGATCCCCACGGGCGCCGACGACGCGGGCGGGCAGGACCGCGACCTGCTGCGCCGCGCCCGGGGCGCCCAGCCCTTCATGGAGGTGGCCACCACCTGCCCCGACTGCGGGTTTTCTGGCTGGCCCGAGGACTTCCCCGAGCAGAAGCCGCGCCGACGTCGCGGGGACGCCGAGGTCTTCAGCGATGCCCTGCGCCAGGCCTTCATGGCGGGCACCGCCGTACAGCTGCCCGCCTCCCTGAAGGACCTTCCCCGCCCGCCAGACGCCCCCTGGGCCAACCTGCCGGCCTTCGCCCGGCTCGATCTGCTGGCCCAGACCGTGCGCCTGCGTGGCGGCGAGCCCCAACGGGTGGCCGACCTCTGGCTGCAGGCCTCCTGGGCCGTGCGCATGGGCTGGCACCCGGTGCACCTCGATCTGCCCGACCCCAGCGCCGTCCAGCGGGCCTGGCTGATGGCGCGCCTGGACGAGTACACCGCCCAGGCCCAGGCCATGGACCTGCACAACGTGGCGGACCTGGAGGTCTGGGCCGCGGTTCGTCTGCTGGTGGGCACCGGAGACGCCGGCCCCGACCTGCACTGCCTGGCGGTGTCCACGGGCGCGGCCCTGCTGCGTGAGCACGGCGAGCACCCGGCCCTGCTCTCGGCCCTGCCCCTGATCCAGCCCTGCGTCGCGCCCGAGGCCTGGGCCCCCCTGCAGGCCGCCATCCAGGACTCCATCGCCCTGGAGCGCGGCTACGAGCGCCTGGCCCGCGACGGCTTCGCCGCTGTGCTGCAGGGCGGCGCCCTGCAGGGCGAGGAGACCGCCCTGACCACCTACCTGGTGGGCGAGCTCTCCCGGCGCCTGGGCGAGGACGAGACCGCGCGGGCGAGCTTCGACACCGCCCTGGCCCTGCCCGACCCCGAGGGCCTTCAGGTCTGGATCCGCGAGCAGCGCTGCCTCACTGAGGAGCCGGATGCCCTCCTTGGGCTGCTGCGTTGCCACGCGCGGAGCACGGGGGGACCCTGATACGTCGATCTGTCCCCCATACCAGCGCAGCGCGGGGCTGCGGCGCGTGAACTACTGCTCGCGAAATCCTCTCCTGCCGCGCGGCCCTGTTCGTCCACCCTTCCATCCGGCCGCTGCGTTGCGGCTCCCGCGTGACACCCCATCCCCTCCCCGGGTACCCTCCAGCATGAGGACCATGCTCATGCTCACCTCTCTGCTGGTCGCGCTCGCCCTCTGTGCCCCCGCCCGGGCCTGGGACCTCGCCCCCGCCCGCACCATCGACCTACCGGGCCAGGTCGGCTCCTTCGCCCAGGCCTCCCACGGCCTGCTGCTGCTCGGCGAGGACGCCCTCTGGATGGTGGACCCGGCCACCGGTGCCGTGCTCGACAGCGTGGAACCCGGAGGGCGCGGCCTGCTCCTGGAGGACATGAACGGCGACGGCAACCCCGACGCTGTCTTCTGCCGCGACGACGGGCTCGTCTATGTGGCTGTCAACCTCAACCTCGGCGGCACGGCCCACATCACCCCACGAGGCCTGCGACGCGGTGGTGGCCACCGATCTGGACGGCACCTCCGGCTTCGCCACCGCCGGGGAGGCCGTCCGCCTGTGGTCCACGAGCGGCGCCGACGCCGGCTCTCCAGGCATGACCCTCGAAGGCCCCCCGCTGCTGGTCGCCCGCACCGACAGCCTGGCTGCCACCTGGGAGGGCGCCGCCAGCGTGCAGGCCCTGGGCGCCCTCGGCGTGGATGTGCTGGCCGCCGGGGGGCTGGTCGCGGGCCTCGGCACCTGGTCCGAGCGTTTCACCTGGACCCTGTCGGATGCCTGGCTGCTGGTGGATGAGGACGCGGGCGTGGTGGCCCTGCCCGCCGAGCCAGGCGCCTTCCTCCCTGGCGCGCTGGACGGCGACACCGACGAGGACGCCCTGGTGCTGCACGCGGGTGCCGCCAGCCTGGTGCGCGGTCTGGACGGCGAGGTCGTCACCGTCACCCTGGGCTTCGAGCCTGGCGCCGCCGCCCTGCTCGACGACGACGGCGACGCCTGCCTCGACCTGTGGGTCGTGGACGGCGAGCGCCTTGAAATCTACCGTGTGGCCGACTGCGCCGGGCACCTCGACCAGGACGGCGACGGCTGGACCCCTGACGGCGGTGACTGCGACGACGCGGACCCGGACATCCACCCCGCGGCCCTGGAGACCTGCGACGGCCGCGACGAGGACTGCGATGGGGCCGTGGACGAGCTCATGGTGGCGGTCACCCCGGTGGTGGTGGACACTGGCGGCGATCCCAGGGCCGACAGCGACGGCGACACGGCGGACCGTGCCCCCGAGGGCGAAGGCTTCGCCATCGAGGTGGGGGTCCAGGGCTGCTTCGCCGACGGCGAGGCCACCTTGTCCTGGGACGAGGAGGGGCCCGTCTCCTGTGTGCTGGATGGCGAGTGGCGGCTTCGCTGCCGGCTGCTCGATCAGGGGCACTCCGCCCTCACGGTGCGGGCCGTGGAGGTGGCCACCGGCGCCGTGCTGGCGAGCGCCCACCTCGCCTTCGCGGCCCACAACGTGGCCCCGACCCTGGGGGGTGTCTGGCGCCTGTCGGGCTGCGGCCACGGGGTGTACGGCCGCCTGGACACGGGCCTCGTCACCGTGTGGGCCGGCAACGACCTCGGCGGGCACCTCGCGATCCGCGAGCCTGGTGACGACGTGGTCCGGGTGGACGCCACCTCGGACAACCCCCACCTGCACGTGGGCGACGACGGCCACTTCTCCTTCCTCACGGAGCCGGACGACATCGGCCTGTGGCCCATCGACCTCGTACTCACCGACGAGGACGGCGGCGTCAGCGCGGCGACCCTCTACGTAAAGGTCCTGGACCCGGCGATGAGCGGTGGCTGCGGCAACGATGACGGGGGTGGGGGCAGTCCCTGGGGCTGCGGCGTGGCCGACGGCACGCCATGGAGCGACGACGACGGCGGGATCACCCCGGGCGACCTGCTCCGCGGTTGCCTGGAGGCCAGCGTGAACCCCTGCGGCTGCAACGCGGGCGGCCCGGGGTTCACTTTGCTCGGGGTCGGGTGGTTCCTGCTGAGACGCCGCCGGAGTCGCGCGCCCCCTACTTGACCACCGCCCCCGGCTTGGCCTGGGCCGTCAGCAGATCGGCCAACTCGGGATCCGAGGCGGCCAGCAGCATGCCGTTGGACCAGACCCCGCGCAGCTTCACGGGCTCGAGGTTGCAGACCACCACGATGTTGCGGCCCACCAGCGCCTCGGGGGCGAACTTGAGCGCGATGCCGGCCACGATCTGCCGCGGCGCGTCCTCGCCCACGTCCACCTGCAGCACCAGCAGCTTGTCGGCCTTGGGGTGGTGCTCGGCCTGCAGCACGCGCCCGACGCGCAGGCGCACCTTCGCGAAGTGGTCGTAGTCGATGGCGTCTTCGGGCGTGGACGGCGCCGGGTCTTCGGCCGGCTTGTGCCTGGCTGCGGGGGCCGGTTCGGGCGCGGGGAACAGGGCGGCGATGGCGGGGGGCAGCTCGCGGAAGCGCGGGAACAGGGGCTCGCCGTGGGTCAGCGCGCCGCCTTCGGGCAGCAGGCCGAACGGCGAGGCATCGCCCGCCAGCACGGCGCGCAGGTCGGCGCCGGCCTGGGCCGGGGTGCGGCCGAGGCGGCCGAGCAGCTCCTCCATGCGGGTGGGCATCACCGGCAGCAGGCACGCGGCCGCGAGGTTGCAGACCTCCAGCACGGTGCGCATCACCGTGGCCAGCCGGGCGGTCTGGCCCTTCTTGTTCAGCGCCCAGGGCGCGGCGGTGTCCACGTACTTGTTCCCGGCGCGCACCAGCTCCCACAGGCCGTCGAGCGCGGCCTTGTAGGCCAGGGTGTCCATGCCCTCGGCGCAGGCCTGCAGCGCGGCGTGGGCCACCACCAGCAGCTCGGCCTCCAGCTCGGTCGGCGCTTCGGCCGCCGGCACCACCCCGCCCAGCCAGCCCGTGGTCATGGACAGCCCGCGGTGGGCCAGGTTGCCCAGATCGTTGGCCAGGTCGGCGTTGTAGCGGGTCTGGAAGCCCTCGTAGGAGAAGTTGCCGTCGGCCCCGAACGCGATCTCCCGCATCAGGAAGTAGCGCAGGGCGTCGACCCCGTAGGCCTCGATGAGCAGGTCGGTGTCGATGGCGTTGCCCAGCGACTTGGACATCTTCTCGCCGTCGGCCGACATCCACCAGCCGTGGGCGAAGATGTGCTTGGGCAGGGGCACGCCCATGCCCATCAGCATGGTGGTCCAGTAGACCGAGTGGGTGGTGAGGATGTCCTTGCCCACCAGGTGGTAGTCGGCGGGCCAGAGGTCCTGCCAGCCATCGTCGCCGCCCGGGCGGTAGCCGGGCACGGAGAGGTAGTTCAGCAGGGCGTCGAACCAGACGTAGGTGACGAAATCCTGGTCGAAGGGCAGCTCGATGCCCCAGGACATGCGCTCCTTGGGCCGGGAGATGCAGAGATCCTCCAGCGGCCTGCGCAGGAAGCCCAGCACCTCGTTGCGGCGCTTCTCGGGCTGGATGAAGTCGGCGTGCTGCTCGATGTGGTCCATGAGCGCCTGTTGGTACTTCCCCATCTTGAAGAAGTAGTTGGTCTCCTCGATCTTCGTGACCGCGGTGCCGTTGTCGGGGCATCTGCCGTCCACGAGATCCTTCTCCATCCAGAAGCGTTCGCAGGAGGTGCAGTACCAGCCCTCGTAGGTGGCGCGGTAGATCTCGCCGCGGTCCCACAGATCCTGCAGGGTGGCCTGGACACAGGCCTGGTGCGCCGGATCCGTGGTCCGCACGAAGTGGTCGTTGGTGATGCCGAGCTGCTCGCCCATGCGCTTCCAGTGCACCACCATGTCGTCGCAGTGGGCCTGGGGCTCCATCCCGCGCTCGCGGGCCTTGTCCAGCACCTTCTGGCCGTGCTCGTCGGTGCCCGTGAGGAAGAACACCCGCTCGCCCTTCAGCCGGCGCCAGCGCGCGGCCACGTCGGCCGCCACCGAGGTGTAGGCGTGCCCGATGTGGGGCTTGCCGTTCACGTAGTAGATGGGGGTGGTGATGTAGAAGCGTTTCTCGGGGGACATGGTCGACTCCTGCGCCCCCGGGGGTGGCCGGGGGCCGCCGTCCTAACCGGGTACCGTAGCGTATGGCGTCCGATGTTGGGCTAACATGCCCATCGCACCCGCCCGAGGACCGCGCCCATGTCCAAGCTCCCGCTCGCCCTCCTGCTGCTCTGCGCCGGCTGCCAGGGCTGCCCCGCCGGCGACGACTCCCAGCCCGAGGGCGACACCGACGCGGATACCGACGCCGACACCGACACCGACACGGACGCGGACGGTGACACGGACGCCGACACCGACACCGACACCGACACCGACACCGAGCCCACCGAGTACCGTTGGGGCCACCTGGATCCCTACGAGGAGCCCGAGGTCTGGACCGAGCCGGCCATCCTGGAGCCCGGTGGCACGGTCACGGTCTACTACCGCGGCCCGCTGGCGGAGCGCGCCAACCTGGAGGTGCACCACGGCTTCAACGGCTGGAACGAGGTGCAGGGCCTGGATGACATGGTGTACGAGGGCTCGGGGACCGACCCCTCCTGGTCGCGCGATCTCCCCATGACCCCGGCGGGTGACGGCTCCTGGTGGGCCAGCTTCGACCTGCCCACCGACGGCCGTGCCCTGCACATGGCTTTCCGCGACGCCGACACCGACGAGTGGGACAACAACGACAAGCGCGACTTCTCCGCCTCCTTCGCCGTGCCCTACATCGGCCCCTACTTGACCTGGAGCGACGAGGCCCCGCCCGCGAGCGGCGTGGTGGTCAGCTTCGAGACCTCGCTGCCCTGCCGCGGGGTGGTGGAGTACGGCACCACCCGCGCGCTGGGCACCCCGGCGGTGGGCGCGACGGTGGACACCATGCACCACATGGCGCTGACCGGCCTGCAGCCGGGCACCACCTACTACTACAAGCTGTGGGACTCCGCCGGGAACGGCTCGGAGGAGTACAGCTTCACCACCGCCACCGCCGACGCGGTGGAGCTCACCTTCATCGTCATGTCCGACATGCAGGACACGGGCGAGGACAACCTCTGGGGGGCGGTGGCCGCCGACATCGCCGCCAACCACCCCGAGGCGGCCTTCGCGATGGTGCCGGGCGACATGCCGAACGAGCTCACCCCGGGCCAATGGTGGACCTTCTTCGACCGAGGCCGCGCCATCTTCCCCTCCATGCCCCTGGTCACGGCGGTGGGGAACCACGACACCCCCGGCTTCGGCTCCTCCACGGACACCACGGAGTACGAGCGCTACTTCGTGCAGCCCGCCGCCGCCGACGGCCACGGCCTGTTCTACTCCCTGGACTACGGCCGCCTGCACCTCATGACCTTCAACTCCGAGGATCGCGCGGACTGCAACCCCCCTGAGGGCGAGCAGGCCCTCTGGGCCGAGGAGGACGTGGCCTCCATCTGGGATGGTGGGGTCCGGCAGCCGGCCTGGGTCTTCGCCCAGTGGCACATCCCGGCCTACAACGTCGGCTCCCGCCACCACTACGACTCCCACGAGTACCGCCGGCTCACCGTCCTGCTGGAGGGCCACGTGGACTGGGTCTTCGCCGGTCACGAGCACCTGTTCCAGCGCATGGCGCCGATCCGGAACGACGCCGTGGCCGCCCCTTCGGGCTTGTACGGCCTCGGCCCCGAGGACGGCGTGGGCTACATCGTCACCCCGCCCGCCGGCAACTGGCCCCACGACCGTGTCATCGCCCAGGACGACCCGGACGTGGCCGAGCTCGATCTGGTGGCCGCCCCCGGGATCGGCAGCGACGTCTACGTGGACTCGGAGGTCGGCTACCTCACGGTGGACACCACCGCCACGACCCTGCGCATCCGCACCTGGGGCCTGGGCACGGTCGAAGAGCCTGTCGACAGCTGGCTGCGGGACGAGCTGGAATTCAGCCGGTAGGCCTCACCGGGGCCGGGCGCGCACGAAGCCGTTGCTCATGGGACCTCCAGGGTCGGGGAGAGGGGGGTGTGTTCCGTCCGGTCGCGGGAGGGGTGTCCCAGCCGGCGCCCTGAGTTGACCTGCGCCCTGAGGTGACAGCTCCGGCCAGTGCCGGTGTCGTTGGAAGGCGAAGACCCTGGCCGCGCCTGGCACCGACGCCGAGCGGTCGGCCCCGTTCCCCAACGCCTGCGAGAGGACACGATGCGCGCTTCCCTCACCCTGCTCACCCTCGGGCTCTCCCTCACCCTCGGCGCCTGCGAGTACTACGAATGCGCCGGTCGCTGCGGGCCCTGCGACCCCTGGTCGGGCGACTGCGACGACGATGACGACGGCTGGCCCTGGGACACCGGCGAGGAGGGCGACGCCGACACCGACGGGGACGCCGACGGTGACACCGACACCGACACGGACAGCGACACCGACAGCCCGCCCCCGCCCGACATCCACTTCACCCTGACCCCGGCCGAGGCCGAGCAGGGCCAGGTGTTCATCGGCTCCCTGGCCATGAGCGGCGAGGACGCCCCGGCCTACGCCGCCATCCGCGACGTGGCCTTCTACGGCGACGTGCAGACCCTGGCGGTCGATGTCCGCTCCTACGAGGTGCTGGTCAGCCTGGCCGTGGCCGCCGACGGCGAGGGCTCGGTGGACCTGGTGGTCGAGCTCGAGGACGGCACGGCCGTCTGGGAGCCCGGTGTGCTGACCATCTGGCCGGCCGGCTCCGGGCACGAGGCCGACGGCTCCGGCGATCCCGACCCCTGCGAGTAGTCCTCCACCCTCCGCACCCCGACGAGGTCCACCATGACCGCCTTCCTGCTCCCCCTCCTGGTTCCGTTGGCCAGCGCCCTGGCCGCCCCCCCGGCTCCGGACCTCGTCGAGGTGCACCTCCCCGCCCAGGCCCAGGGCGTGCGCCTGGTGGTCGCGCCCCCGCCGGGGGCCGACGCCGAGCCCTACGTCATCGAGCTGCGGATCCCGTCCTGGAGCGCCCCAGAGGCTCCCGCCCTGTCCGTGGAGCCCCTCGCGGCGCCCCCGGTCTTCCTCGCCCCGGAGTCCGTGAGCCTGGCCTCGGCCGCCCCGGCCACCGCCGCCCTGGCCACCCAGCCCCTCGACGAGCTCGCCCTGCCCGCATCGTCGGCGGACGCCTTCCTCGTGACCCACGCCCCGCCCCCGCCCGAGGGGCCCGTGGTGGAGCCGCCCGGCCCGCCCGCGCCGCCGGCCGACGCTGTGCTGGAGGCCCACGCCGCGCCGCCGGTACCGCCCCCGGTGCCCGAGGTGAAGCCCGAGCTGCGCGCCGCGGGCGCGGCCTTCGAGATGGCCTGCGAGTCTGGCCACGCCCAGGCCTGCGTGACCCTGGCGGGCATGGTGGCCGACGGCTCGTTGGGCACGCCTGACCCAGCCCGCGCCAAGGAGCTGTACGACCGCGCCTGCCAGAACGGCGATGCCGACTCCTGTGCGGCCCTGAGCCCCCTGCCCGACGAGGCCCCCGTGGGCAGCGCCACGCCTCCGGCGGCCCCGGTGGCGCCGGCCCTCTCCGTCGGCGACCGCCTGGCGGAGGCCTGCGATCAGGGCGACAACGCCGCCTGCACCGAGCTCGGCGGCCGCAGCACCCACGGCGATGGCGTGCCGCAGGATCCCGTGCTGGCCGCCCGCCTGTTCCAGCGGGCCTGCGCCAACGGGGTCATGGACGCCTGCACCGATCTGGGCATCCTCTACATGGTGGGCGAGGGCGTCTCCCAGGACGAGACCCGCGCCGAGCGCCTGTTCCAGCTCGCCTGCAACGGCGGTGGCGGCGACGAGCGCGCCTGCGGGTTGCTGGAGGAGTAGCGGCCAGCGGTCAGCCGTCGGCGACCGCACCGACCCGCCGCCCAGGCGACCACCGGGGCGGCGTCGCCTCGAGAGCCGCAGTGAGGGCTCGCCCTCGTGATGCTGCTGCGCGCCCAGGGTGGCCCTCAGGTTGCCAGAAGGCGCCGAGGGTCCCCCTCAGGTTGCCACCTCGCACTCGAACGCCCGGACGCTACTGTTGATTGTCGGCGTTCGACCGTAGAACGCACTTCGTGTGCGCTTTCCACACCCTGCTGGTGGCAACTTCGACGGAACCCTGGGCGGAATGTGGAAACCTCGAGGGGGGGCTGGGCGCCCGCGGTCTCCGGGGGCGGCGCAGGGTCCGGCCGCCTCAATGGGATACCAGGGCCCCACGACCCGCGCCGAGGAGCCCGCCGTGACCCGGAACGACATCGCCCCCCTGCTGCGCCGCTGGCGGTGGAGGGTCTTCTTCGCTGCCTGGAGCATGTACGCCACCTTCTACATGTGCCGGGCCAACGTCTCGGTGGCGGTGCCGGAGCTGGAGAAGCTGCTGGGTGGGGGCAGCTCCACCGAGAAGTCCATCATGCTGGTGGGCACCATCCTGACCGCCACCAAGCTGGCGTACGGCTTCGGACAGCTGGTCAACGGTTGGCTCGTGGACCGCTACGGGCCGCGCCGGGTGGCCTCCGTAGGCATGGTGGTCTCGGGCCTCATGAACCTGGCCTTCGGGCTGGCGGGCAGCTTCCCGGCCTTCGTGGGCATCTGGATCGTCAACGGCATCGCCCAGGCCACGGGCGCGCCCTCGCGCATCAAGGTGTTGGCCAACTGGTTCGAGCCCACCACCCGCGGGCGGATGATGGGCCTGCTGGGCACCGACTACGTGGTGGGCAACGCCTTGTCCTGGGTGCTGTCGGGCTGGCTGCTCGCCACCTGGGGCTGGCGGGCGGTCTTCATCGTCCCGGCGGTCATCATGTTCGTCTCCACGGTCCACTTCTGGGTCCGGGTCCGCAACGCGCCAGAGGACGTGCAGTTGCCTCCGCTCGAGGCGCTCGGTCGCGCCGAGGGCAGCGCGGCCGATGCCCCCGCGGGCGACGCCTACGCCGGCGCGGCCTTCGTGGCCCGCCAGGCCCTGCTCAACCCCAAGGTCTGGATCGTGGGCTTCGCCTATTTCGGGGTCGATCTGTTCCGTTATGGCTTCCTGGACTGGTCCTTCGCCTACCTCATCGACCAGGGCGCGCCCGTGGGCAAGGCCGTGCTCAAGATCGTGATGCTGCCCGCCGTGGGCGCCATCGGCATCATCCTCTCCGGCTGGCTCACGGATCGCCTCGGCGGCCGCCGCGCGCCGGTCATCTCCGTGATGCTCTTCATCTCGGCGCTGTTGGCCTGGGCCTTCCGTTGGTCCTCGGACATGCACCTGGGGGTGGGCTGGTCGCTGGCCCTGCTCGGCGGCATCGGCTTCTTCCTGTACGGCCCGCACCTGCTCATGGGCGCCACCATCGCCATGGACCTCGGCTCCCGCAAGGCCTCGGCCACCGCCTCTGGCGTCATCGACTGGCTCGGCTACATGGGCGCGGCCGTGGCGGGCGTGGGCACGGCCCTGGTCCGCAACCACTGGGGCTGGGACGGCGCCTTCGCCCTCTGGATCGGTTCGGCGGTCCTGGCCGGGGCCCTGATGCTGCTGCTCTGGGGCTACAAGGGCGACAGCGGGCGGGAGTACGTCTGATCCCGGGTGTGCAGCTCCACGCAGGCCGCCCCGATGCCCAGGGCGGCGAAGAGCTTCACGTCCCGGAACAGCCAGTCCACCTCGGGGAAGTAGAACCCGGGCCAGCGCAGCCAGTCGTAGGGCAGGGCCAGCAGCAGGGTGGCGGTGATGACCGCCGCGGCCCAGGCCCCGCGCAGGCGCCCGCGTTCCACCGCCGCCAGGGTCAGGAAGATGGGGGGCAGGAGGAAGACGAGGTGCGCGCCCCAGGCGAAGACCGGCGCGATGGTCATGAACACCACCCAGACGCCGTCGGCGTGCCGCCCCGGCCCCGTGCGCAGGGTCCAGAGCAGGAGCGCGCCGAGGATGGTCCACACCAGGGCGTGGTAGGCGACCCGGGCCGGGGGGGAGAGCACCGCGCTGTCCACGCAGGGCCAGACCCCGATGATGCCGCGCGCGATGGAGTGGTTGTCGGTCAGGTACATGGAGAGGTCGAGGCCCGGGTAGCCGTCGGTGAAGCGGGGCAGGACCTCGGTGAAGAAGCGGACCTGGCCTGACAGCGGCACCACCAGGAGGCTGGCGACCAGCAGGAGCGCGCCGGTGCCGGCGAAGGCCAGCAGCGTGCGCCCCCGGCGCGCGAGGAGCGCGGGCGCCAGCAGCAGCGCCGGGCTCATCTTGATCAGGGCGGCCGCCGCCAGGGCCGCGCCGCCGCCGCGCGCCAGGAAGGCCGCGATCAAGGCCAGCACCGGCAGGTTCACCTGCCCCGCCTCGAGGCTCAGGCAGAGGGGGATGAAGATGGCCGTCACCGCCAGCAGCAGCGGGGTAGAGATGCCACTCCAGCGCCGGAGCAGCCACAGCGCCAGCCCCGCGCTGGCGAAGTTCAGCACCGACCACGCCACCACCGCGGCGCCAAGCGGCAGGAGCGCGAAGGGCGCCAACAAGAGCAGGGAGGGGGCCGGGTACAGGTAGGGCCAGCACTGCTCGGGGCAGGCGGTGCGCACCATGTCCGGGATGGACCAGGGATCCGCGCCCGCCAGGGCGGTGCGGGCGGCGCAGTGGAAGGTCTCGAAGTCCGCGGCGTGGCGGTGCGCCAGCCAGTTCACCGAGGGCCAGACCGTGCCGAAGAAGACCGCCAGCCCCAGCAGCAGGATCGGCAGGCGTTTCATGCCGCGGGCGTCCGCCGGGCCTGTTTCAGCAGGACCCGGCGCCCAGCCGCTCCAGCGCCCAGGCCAGGTTGCGCCCCAGGGCCTGCATGGTGGCCACGCCCTCGGCGTCGCCGGCCACCTCGCCGCGCTCCCGCCCGATCCCGAGGTTCCAGTAGGAGGAGCCGACCACCACCATCTCGGAGACCAGGAAGAAGTGGTTGATGGTGTCGAAGGCGTGGATGGCGCCCGCCCGGCGCACCGCCACCACCGCCGCCCCCAGCTTGCGCGCGAGCAGGTTGCCGTTGGCGCGCGCCACGTAGCCGGCGCGATCGATCAGGGCCTTCACCTCGGTGGTGACGTCGGCGAAGTAGGTGGGGCTGCCGATCAAGATGACGTCGGCGGCGAGCATCTTCTCCAGCAGGCCGTTCAGCCCGTCGTCCGCCAGCGTGCAGCGGGCGTCCAGGTTGCGCTTGCAGCCGCCGCAGGCCTGGCAGCCGCGCAGGTGCAGGCCGCCGAGCTGGACCAGCTCCGTGGTGACGCCGGCGGCCTGCAGCTCGGCCAGGACCATCCGCAGCAGCATCTCGGTGTTGCCGTTACGACGTGGGGAACCGTTGAGGGCGAGGGCGCGCATGGGCTACCTCAGCTCCTCGCACACCCACTTGCCCACCTCGGAGCTGGCGAAGGCGTTGTCCAGCAGCACCGGGGGGATGGGGCCCGTGTCCGCGATCACGTCCGTGGACACCTCGCAGGGATCCAGCCGGAGGACGTTGTAGCGCACGGTCATGAAGTACTGCTTGCCCGTGAGCGCGCCGCGGTAGCCGGTCTCGATGTCCACGTAGCGCTGCATCGACCCGCAGCCGCCGGGCGAGCCGCCCACCACGCGGGCGCCGGTGAACTCGCCCGCCATGGGGTGGGCCACCGAGAGGGTGCCCTCCGCGATGCGCTCGAGCTTGCCCTCCGGGATGGCGATGGAGAGGTTGCAGCGGGGCAGGGTGAGGAGGGCGAAGAGCAGGGCGGCGGGGACGAGGATCTTGCGGCGCATGGTGGCGGCTCCGGGGAGGGGGGAGGTGTATCAAGATCCGACTCCTCTCACCCTTCCCTCTCACCCGCTCTCGCTCCCGGTCTCCGGCCCCTTTCCCGTTCCTGTCCCCTACCTGTCCAGCCGGGAACAGAAACGTGATATGCCCCCGCCATGCCAATGGATTCCCCGCCCCAGCCCTTCCCCATCCGCGCCTTCCTGCGAGGCCTGGGCCTCTACCTGCTGGTGGCCAGCCTCCCGGCGCTGCTCGCCTTCCTCTACAGCGGCGACTTCTTCGACGCCTACCACGGCGTGGCGGCCTGCCACCGGCCCCTGCCACGGGCCGACGGCGACAACGACCGCTTCATGCGCTTCGTGCTGGTCCGGGAGGGGCAGCTGGATCTGGAGGTCCGGCTGCCCGCGGCGCCGCTGGCTCGCTACAACCTGCCGCGTTGCCCCGACGGCGTCCCCGGGCGCAGGCTGCCGGAGGACGCGCCCGCCATCCACAAGGACGCCTTCTCCGTCCACTTCGCCGTGGATGCACGCGCCTGGCCCACCCTGTGGCCCGGCGATCTGCTGCTGCCGCTGCTCCTCCTGCTGGTGGGTGTGCCGCTGCGCAACTGGCTGGCCACGGGCTCTGCCCTGCGGTTCTCCACCCGCGGCCCGCCCCCGCCGCGCCTCGGGGAGGGCGTCCCGCCGCCTCCGTCTCCCCATGCCGGCACCGGCTTCGGGCCACCGCCCGGGCCCCGGCGCAAGGGCAAGCGCCGCCGATAGGGTCCTGCGCCGTCCGCCTTTCTTCACGGCGTGTCCGTCGCGCGCGCCGCCAGTGGTATAGTCGTCCCCGTTCCCGTTGCTCGAGCCCCCATGGCGATCCCTCCGAGAAAGTCCACCGATCTCGCCCCCCCTGCACGGCTCCGCTACCTCGACGGCGTGGTGGAGTATCTCTGGGACTCCAAGAACCTGCGGGGGCTGATCTGCCTGGTCGAACGCTGGTCCTCTGTGGAGCCGCCCAGCCGGGTCGGGCGCATGTTCCAGGTCCGCGCGTTCCTGTCCCTGCGGTTGATGGATCGCGCCTGGCTGCACCTGCGCAAGCTCATGGAGGACGACCCCTCCGATCTGCAGGCCGCCGCGCTCGCCACGGAGATGTTCCTGGACCGCGGGTGGCCCTCGCGCGCGCGCAAGGTGGTGACCGAGGCTGAGGAGAGACACCCCGGCGATCCCATCGTGGCCAGCCTGAAGGTGTTGTGCGATGGCCCGCCGCGCACGCCACCGGCCAACGCCCGCGAGCTCGAGCAGCACGGCTCGGCGGCGCAGATCCTCGATCTGGCCGAGCGCTTCATGGCCACCGGTTCGCTGCTGCGCGCCCGCGCGCTGCTGGAGCGCATCCGCAACACCGACCCCACCCGCACGCGCGCCAAGGACCTCCTGTGGGCCCTGGACGGCGATTTCGACGTGGGCGACGTGCGCCCGGAGGATCTCGCGGCCCAGCTGGCCCCCACCTTCCGCGATCACGTGCACATCGGCGCGACCGAGCTGGAACCCCCAGGGGCCGACGAGGTGACCGCCACCCGCATCCCCCTGGAGGACGACGACGCCCACGAGGCAGAGTTCCCGGCCCTCTTCAGGCGCATCGGCCTGGAGATGCTGCCGCTTCACGACGACGACACGGGCGAGATCACCCAGGCCCGCGCGCTGGCCTCGCCCGAGGATCTCCGGCAGGCCGCGCCCGCCGAGACCACCGGGGAGCTCGACGCCGTCGAGCCGCGACGCGAGGACACGGAGGTCATGATGGTGATCCCCAAGGGCGGGGGCGAGCAGGCGCCGCCCGCCGAGGGGCCCAGGCACCGCCGGCGCGTCCAGGACTACGATCTGCGGGCCACCCTCGATCTGCAGGGGTACCGCAAGCACATGGGGATGGCGGTCCCCGCCCTGAGCGACCTGACCACGGACGCCGACGACACCGAGGACGACGCCGAGCCGGTCTCCCTGGAGGACGAAGACGCCGATCTCGTGGTGGTCACCAAGCGGGAGCAGCCGGCGCGGTCCGCTGGGCCGGTGGCGTCGCCCCGGGTCGGGCCCATGCGGGTGATCGAGAAACACCCGGTCCCCGAGCCCGAGGCCCGGCCAGAGGTGGTCCCCGCCGCGCCCCAGCCCCCGGCTCCGCGGCCTCCCCCCGTGGCCCCCCCCAGGGTGTCCGCCGTGCGTCCCCCAGCCCCACGCCCGGCTCCCGTCCATGAGCCTGACGAGGGGGGCGACGATCTGGAGCTGCGCCCGCGCGGCCCGCGCCTGGGGCTGCTGCTGCTGGCGCTGGTGGTGCTGGGCGGCATGCTGGCCCTGGGTGGCTGGCTCGTCTTCCACATGCTGGGGCTCGGGCCCGCCCGCGCCGTGGCCCAGGCCTCCCAGGCCATCGCGGCCGACCGCTACGACGCCTTGCTCAAGGTCGAGCGCACCATCGAGGCACACCTCCCGCCGGAGGAGACCGATCCCGAACCAGCCGTGATGGCCGCCGGGGCTCGTGTCCAGCTGGCGCTCTGGTCCGGGCACCAACCCATCCCCGAGCGGTTCGAGGAGATCCACCGCCTGGTGGACGGCGCCCTCGCCGCCCGCGAGCCGCCCGCCGTCGCGCACCTGGCCGCCGCTGAGCTGGCGGCCTGGGAGTGGCGCATCGAGGAAGCCGAGCGTCAGCTCGAGGCCTACGGCGCCGAGGACTCCGACGCGCTCCTCGTGCGCTCCTCCATCGCCGCCGCGCGCGGCGACACCGCGGCGGCCGTGGAGCGTGCCCGGAGCGCCACCGTCCAGGACCCAGGCTCCGAGCGGGCCTGGCGGACCCTGGCCGAGCGCGCGCTCGCCAGCGGCGCCGCCGACGACGCGCGGGCCGCGCTCGAGAGGGCGCGCGCCCTCGATCCCGACAGCCCCCGGGTCGCCGTCATCGCGCTGCTGCTCGATCACCAGGGCAAGCCCAAGACCCTCCCCCAGGACGCCCAGGACCTCTCCATCGAGCTCAACCAGCGCTACACGCCGCCTCGAATCGAGGCGGTGCTGTTCGAGGCCGTGGCCGCCAGCCTCCCGGGCGGGTCGAGGTCCGAGGCGGGCGAGTGGGCCCTGCAGCGCGCCTTCAGCAAGGACGGCACCGATCCGGATCTGCTCGCCGCCGTCGCCGTCGCGGACATCGGAGAGGGCCACCTGATCGAGGCCCACAAGAAGCTCCAGAAGGCCGTCCACTTCCGTCCGGGCGATCTCTCCCTGCGCCTGGCCATGGTGCGGCTGTTGCTCGACCTGGACCGCGTCGAGGAGGCGCGCGCCCAGCTGCAGGAGGCCCGCGCCCTGCGCCCGGAGCAGCCCGAGCTGGCGCTGATCGCGGCCTGGATCGAGGTGGTCGACGCCCTGCCTTGGGGCGGGCCGGAGGTCTTTCGGCAGGTCTCGGCGCTGCTCGATCCCTACATCGCCGCGTATGGGGACGAGGGCGAGGCCCGGTGGCTGCTCGGGTTGGCCATGGCGGGCGCCCGCCATCCCCAGGCCCCCGACACCCTCTACCAGGCAGCGACGCTCATGGACGGCAGGGCGCCGAGCGACCGGCTCTTGATCTACCGCGCCATGGCCTCCCTGGTCTTCGCCGGCCACCGCGGCGCCGACAACCTGCTCGACCCCCTCGACGAGGAGGCCCCCCAGAGAGACCCCTGGGTCCACCTCTTCCTCGCCTGGGAGGCGGGCCAGGGGCAGCGCGCGCGCGCCAGCCGCGAGCTCTCCGCGGCGGTGCAGGTCAGCCCCGAGCACGCCCGAGCCTTGTGGGAGCGCGCCCGTTTCCTCGACGAGGTGGTCCACGACAGCGCGGGTGCGCGCGCGGCCTATCGCAGCTACCTCGCGCTCAACCCGTCGGGCTCCCGGGCCAGGCAGGCGCGCCAGCGCCCTTGAGGCGGTGCGCCGTGTCATGATGCGCGCCGACAGGTAAACACGCGCCACGCAGCGGGTTCTTGACCAGTGCGCGCGTTTCCGGCTATGGTGCGCGCGTTCACACCACGGCGCTGGGGCCGCCTTTCTGCCCCCTACGATGGAGGAACCGTGACCCTGACCCGACTCTCTCTCCTGGCCCTCGCTTTCTGCGGGCTCAACCTGATCGCCTGCGGCGAGAAGGACACCGGCGACACGATGGAAGAAGGTGACGCCGACACCGACAGCGACGCCGACGGCGACGCCGACGCCGACACCGACGCCGACGCCGACAGCTACTTCGTGCCCTACCTGAAGAACTGGGGCTTCGACGGCGGCATCATCGGCGGCGAGCCGGTCACCGTCACCGGGTCCCACGGCGACCAGCCCCCCCTGTTCTACGTCGAGCTGTTCGAGAAGGAGTACCTCGAAGAAGGGGACGAGCGCTACACCTGCATCATGGCCTGGGAGCCCACCATGGGCCTCGGCACCGCCGCCACGGATGCCTGGATGGACTGGACCTTCGATCTCGGCGAGGCCTACTACTCCGACTGCGACAACCTCGATCCGAACGTCTACGGCGACGATCCCACCGAGCTCTTCGGCCAGGGCCAGTGGGAGCTGTCCGGCGAGGCCGTGGGCGATGCCCTGGCCGACATCTTCATCGGCTGGGTCGGCGAGGAGAAGTACGGCGATGAGTGGGAGCCCTACGTCTTCGGTGGCCAGGCCTGGAACGACGGGCAGCAGTACGAGGGCGACGGCGACCCCCAGGTGATGTGGGGCGTGGTCTGGAGCCTCGACGGCACCACCCTCTCCGACGACTCCGAGCTCCTGGAGACCACCGACATCGCCATGGGCTCCGACGGCTTCTACCGCTTCATCTCCGTCTACCTGTGGTATCTGCAGTAGCCAGCGCGCTGGTGCGTTAGACAGAGCCCGCGGGGTCCCCCGTGGGCTCTCGTCGATCTGGAGGTCCTCGTGCTCCGACTTCTTCCCCTGCTGTCCCTGCTCACGGCCTGCGGGCCCGCCCCCGATCTCGACGCCGCTCCGTCCTGGGCGCTCAACTGGGCCTCGGTCACCCCCACCGAGTCCGGGATTGAGGGCTACCAGGTCTGGCAGTTCTTCGTGGACGGCTGGGAGGCGCAGCACTCCGACGACTACTACAAGTGCAAGCTCACCCAGGATCTGACCGGCCACGTGACGGCCTGTCCGCTGACCGGCGTGCCCACCTGCTACGCCGCCTACGAGGTCGAGCTGGCGGTCTACGAGAACGAGTGCGCCGAGGCGCTGGCGCGGGATGAGAGCTACGACGGGCCGCCGTGGATGGCCATCGGCGCTCCGGCCCCCGAGCTGGCCGCCGATGCCCCCGAGTACGGCGATTTCGTCCTGGGCTGGTACATCGGCTACCCGGACGGCACCCGCCTGGCCCACGGCTACGCCTACGCACGGCGGCTGGAGGACGGCGAGGAGCCCGCCGGGGTGGGCTGGCTCAACGACGAGGAGTACATCCTGTGGCCGGCCTACGTCTGGGAGCTGGGCGAGAACGGGTAGGCCATCCCGCGCGTCGCGTGCTATCCTGGCGTATCGGCTGCGGCAGGTCAGGGCCGCCCGGAGCCAGCCATGCACCGCCACCTCCACGTCTCTCCGGCGCATCTGCCTGCGCCCCGCCTCGCCGTGCTCGCGGCGGGTTTGTTGGGCTCGGTGGCCTGCACCGGCGATTTCGAATTCAGTCGCTACGACGACAGCGGGGGCCTGGCGGACAGCGACACCGCCCCTGAGGACTCCCTCGACGACACCTCGGGCTGGGACGGGATGACCCCCGGATACTGGGTCCTGGAGGCCAACGTGTTGGTGGAGGAGGGTGCTCCCGCGGCGGGCGACTCCAGCGTCACCCTGCGCCTGCTCGACGCCGAGCTGGAGAGTGAAGGCCCGATCTGCACGGTGGTCTGGTCCGATCCCTCCTTCGAAGTGCTCGACGTGCCGGACCCGCTCGTCTACCACTGGTGGGCGGTGGATTCCCAGGGCGACTTCGGCGGGACCTGCTCCGGCGCCCAGCGCCGCTTCCTGCCCGAACGGCTCCTGCTGGGCCTCGGGTCGCTCTTCCCCGACGTCGCCGCCGTGCTGGAGCCCGCGGGCTACGGCGACGTCAGCGGCAGCCTCTACGGCGCCTACATCCAGACCTCGGAGCAGGCCGACGCCCCCACCTGGGCCTTCGGTGTCGTGGCCACCGCCGCGGGCTACGCTGGCCAGACCGTCCCGGTCGCGGCGCCACCCGTGCCCAACGGCACCTACCGCTTCGAGCCCATCTACCTGCTACCACTCGAGGGTGGGTAGCGAGGTGTAACCGCCGCAGGCGAACAGGCGCCCGGTCTGGTCGCAGTAGTGCCAGTCGTTGTCGATCCCGGAGATGGTCTCCTGGGTGGGCTGCTCGTTGCAGTAGGGCAGCACGCTGCCGACGGAGTCGCTGAGCAGGTTGTCGGGCATGCCGCCAGGCACCAGCTCGGCGCGCGCCTCCTCGGGGCCGTCGCCGTCGAGATCGAAGCTGTTCTGTTGGAAGTCGAGCATCGAGGGCCAGGTGGCCTCGCTGCTTCCGTGGGACACCATGGCGGCGTGGGCCCGCGCGAGGGCCTCCCGCAGGGAGGCAAGGTTCTCGCGGGTCTTCTGGATCTCCCAGGAGGTGGCCTCCCGCGCCAGGGCCGGGGGCGGCTCAGGCACCGGCTCGATCGGCCGCGGCATCAGGACCGCCCAGATCCCGGCGGCGCTCACCATCAGACCGGCCAGCAGCAGCCCGCGCTGGATCCAGCGGGCGGCGCCATCCAACCGCAGCGGATCGGCCGAAGGAAGCAGGCGCTGCAGCACCAGGTACCAGCCGGCCGCCTGGAAGCGCGCGCCGGCCGCGAGCAGGGCGCGCCGGACTTCGGGGGCCAGGCCCACGGCGCCGGTGAAGTCGGCGCCCGCTACCTGGGCGGCGCCCGGATCGCAGCCCTGGAAGCGGGCGCGGCGCAGGGACGCCCCGCGCAGGTCGGCGCCGGCCAGATCGCAGCCTACGAAGGTGGCGCCCGAGAAATCGGCGCTGCAGGCGCGACCGAGACGCACGCGCTCCAGGCGGGCCTCGAACAGGTCGGTCATCACCAGCTCGTCGAGGCGGCCCTCGGTGATGCTGGCGCCGCGCAGGCCGGCGCCGACGCAGAGTTCGACCCCGACGCGCTCCAGGCGGGCCCCGGTGAGATCGCAGAGCGAGAGCTGCGCGATCTGGAGGTCGCGCCATGCGGAGCCCGGCGCGCGGCAGCCCTCGGCTCGGACGATGCGCACGCCCTCCACCGCGCCGCTGGTCAGATCACAGCGCGAGAGCTCTGCGATGGGCCCGGCATCGCCCTCGAGGGGGCCGAGGCGTGCGATGGCCTGCCCCTGGAGCACGAGCCCGGCCGCGGTGGACTCCCGCCGCGCCGGCACCCCCCGCGTGCCGATCCGCAGGGGCCACTCGGGGTGGAACAGGCCTGCCAGGCGCCAGGGGAGCAGGGAGGGCACGCGCACCAGGGCGTCTCCGGAGAGGGCGTCAACCGCGGAAGAAGATCAGGGTGACCAGGGCGAAGACCGGCAGCAGGATGACGGCGGCCCAGCCCATGTAGCCGAAGAAGCTCGGCATCTTGTACCCGTTCTCCTCGGAGATCGCCCGGACCATGAAGTTCGGGGCGTTGCCGATGTAGGAGTTGGCGCCCATGAAGACGGCGCCCACGGAGATGGCCAGCAGCAGCGAGAAGCCGGGGCCGCTGGTGAGCGAGCCGAGGTTCTCGGCGCTGGTGCAGAACTCGGGGCCCACGGTGCCGCAGGCCAGGGAGCCGAAGGTGACGTAGGTGGGGGCGTTGTCGAGGAAGCTCGAGAGGGCGCCGGTGGTCCAGAAGTACTGCCAGGGGCGGGTCAGGCCCAGCTCGCCCCCGTGGGCCTCCAGCATCATGGTGGCCGGCAGCATGGTGATGAAGATGCCGATGAACAGGGCGGCGACCTCGAGGATCGGGCCGTAGGTGAAGGCGTTCTTCTCGCGGACCGCCTTCTTGGTGATGACCACGCTGGCCACCGCCAGCAGGATCATGGCGATCTCGCGGGCGTAGTAGTCGCGGAAGGAGGGCTCCTTGCCGGGCGAGAGCAGCAGCACCGCCGCGATGACCCCGGCCAGCAGCAGGAAGTTGCTGTAGCCTTCGAACCCCAGGGGCTCGACGTGCCCGCGATCCGCGCTGAGGGCCTTCGGATCCTCCTTGCGGTAGAAGTAGGTGTCCACCGCGAAGAACACCGCCAGGAGGATGACGGATGTGGTGGCCCAGATGGGCCAGATGTGCTCCACGGTCCAGAAGAAGGGCACGCCGCGCAGGTAGCCTAGGAACAGCGGCGGATCGCCGATGGGGGTCAGGGCGCCGCCGATGTTCGACACCAGGAAGATGAAGAACAGGGGGATGTGCTTGACGAACTGCCGCTGGCTGTTGGTGCGCAGCATGGGGCGGATCAGCAGATGGAGGCGCCGGTGGTGCCCAGCAGGTTGGCGATCACCGCGCCGATGGCCAGGAAGGCCACGTTCACCGAGGGCTTGCCCTGCAGATCGCCCCGCAGGTAGATGCCGCCCGAGATGATGAACAGCGAGCCGAGCAGCGCGATGAAGGAGGCGTACTCCTTGAGCGCATGGACCAGGCTGTGCTCCGCGTCGTGGGCGAACTCGGTGCCGCCGAAGATGTGGTAGCCGAACAGGATCAGGATCGGGGTCGCCCAGCCCAGCGCCGTGATCAGACGGTTCCGGTTGTTCTCGAACCAGTGGTGCGCCACCATCGGCAACAGGGCGATGCACAGCAACAGGCCCACGAAGGGGATCACATGCCAAAGCTGCATCTGGCTGGCGAGGGTGGCGCCTGCGTGGTGGGCTTCCTCCTGGGCGAAGGCCGGGGACGCGAGCAGGGTGAGGAGGGGGGCGGCGAGGCTCATCGGGGGTGACCTCCAGCCCGCGCATGCGCGGGAAAGGCCGCGTCAATAACCCCCTGTTCCGGGACCGGCAGTGAGTCGAAAGCAGCGAACCTGCGGATTCTGGCAGGCGTGGTCTGGGGGACGGGATAGCGTGAGACCGTCATGGGCGATCTCGTCAACACGTTCTCATGGTCACATTCGCGGAGAGGCTGCTTCGAAGCCTGTCTACGGCAGTACTGGCTCACCTACTACGGCTCGTGGGGGGGCTGGGAGCGCGACGCGCCCACTGAAGTCCGCGAGGCCTACATCCAGAAGAAGTTGACCTCGAGGGCCATGTGGATCGGCACGGTGGTGCACGACCTGGCCGAGGGCGCGCTCAAGGATCTCATGCGCGGCCGTGCCCCCGACCCCGCCTGGCACCGGCGCCGGGCCCTGGAGCGCGCGCGGCGCGACATCCGCGAGTCCGAGGGCGGACGGTGGCGTGAGTGGCCCAGCAAGGTCTGCGCCTTCCAGGAACACTACTACGGGGTCGAGGTCCCGGCCGCGGCCTGGGAGGAGGCCCTGGGGGTGATCGAGCGGCAGGTCGAGGGCTTCTTCTCCGATCCCGTGGTGCTGCGCCTGGGTCAGGTCCCCGAGCGCCTGGTGGAGGTGGAGAAGCTGGCCCAGGTGCAGATCGAGGGCGTGCCCGTGTGGGTCAAGCTCGACGCCCTGGTGTCCGATGGCCGCGGTGGGATGGTGGTCATCGACTGGAAGACCGGCGTCAGCCACCAGGAAGAGGTCATCGTCGCCCAGCTCGGGGTCTACGGCCTCTACTGCACCCTGGTGCACAGCGTGCCCGCGGACCGCATCCTGGCCATGCACGTCAACCTGCGCCTCGGCCTGCGCAGCCAGCACCCGGTGGACGCCGCCGTGCTCGACGAGACCCGGCGCCAGGTCCGCGTGTCGGCCGACGCCATGCGCGCCTGCCTGGTGGACCCCGAGGCCAACATCGCCCTGGAGCGCGACTTCCCCCCGCTGCCCGAGGGAGACGCGGCTTGCGCCGGCTGCGCCTTCCGACGCTCGTGCGGGAGGGGCTAGAACCCCTCGAAGTTCGTGGCCTTGCCGTAGAGCTCGGCGATGGCGATGTCGGTGCCCTGGGAGCCCGGGTAGGTGTCGGTGATCTTGACGACGATCTCGCCGAAGGCGCCGCCGGAGTAGCCGGTGATGGTGGGCACCTGGACCCACTGCACAGCCAGCTTGGGGTCGTCCTGCAGGGTGAAGGTCTCGGTGAGGTTGTTGGCCGTGACCTCCACCGTCTTGGGGCGGGCGAAGGTGGCGGGGCCGGGCTTGATGCCGATGCTGGAGACGCCGAAGCCGGGGGCCTCCACCGAGAAGAACGCACCCTGGGCCGCGGTGGTGAAGATCGTCTTCTCGTTGGTGTCGAGCATGGCCTCGGGCCCGGTGTCGCCGGCGGCGGCGGAGGCGGCATCGCCGAACTCGGGGGCCTTGAGGGTGGTGTCGAACTCCTCGAGGTACATCTTCAGCTCGCTGATGGCGAGGTTGGGGAAGTCCTGGCCGTCGTAGATGTCCACGATGCTGATGCGGACCTTGCCGCCGAAGAGATCCTCGCCGACCTGGAGGTTCTCGACGTCGATCACCTGCCAGTCCGCGGTGTCCTGGAAGGTGGCGGTGGTGCTCCCGCGGGGGGAGAGCTCCTGGCGGTCGTTGAGGCTGAAGGCTTCGATCTTGACGGTCTTGACCCGGGCGTAGTCCTTGAAGGTCTCCGCGTCCTGGGCCCAGCCGACGGTCATGCCGATCTTGTCGAGCTTGCCCTTGGGGATGTCGAGCTCGAGCCACTCGCCGCGGTTGGGGCTCTCGCCGGGGACCATCCAGCAGGTGGCCGGGTCGCCGTCGATGGCAGACTGGGCGTTCCAGTAGTTGGCGCCCTTGCGGTGCTCGGGCTTGAAGTTCGAGGCGGTGGCGCCGGCCCAGGCGGCGGCGGGCACGAGGACGAGGAGGAGCAGGGCGCGGGGAAGGGTCATGATGCTCTCCGGTGGGCCGCGCGGGACGGTGCGCGGTTCTCTCCACCTATAACCCTTCAGAGGCGGACTGCAGGCCGCCTCTGAGGGCAGCGTTCGATCCGACGCGGCCTGCGGCCTCGCGGCTCAACGCCGCCCGGCGGACGTGCCGCCTTTGAAGGCAGCGTTCGATCCGACGAGGCCTGCGGCCTCGCGGCTCAACGCCGCCCGGCGGACGTGCCGCCTCTGAAGGCGGCGTTCGATCCGACGAGGCCTGCGGCCTCGCGGCTCAACGCCGCCCGGCGAACGTGCCGCCTCCGAAGGCGGCATTCGATCCGACGAGGCCTGCGGCCTCGCGGCTCAACGCCGCCCGGTGGACGTGCCGCCTTTGAAGGCAGCGTTCGATCCGATGTCGGATGTCCCGTGGTCCAGAGGACCGCGCCGCAATCCGTGGCCACAGCCCCCGAATCATCTGACGATGTAGGCGGAGCGGCGGGTGAGGAGGCTTGGCCGAAGACTGGATCACGGCCATCGAGGCCGTGGCACGGATCCTGCCGCTGCGTCATGTCATAGACGCCTCGGTAGGGGCGCCGCGCGATCCCCGTGGCAGACGTCGTCGGCCGCGGGGTTCGCCACGCCGCCATGACGCACCCGCGGCGGCTGGCGGAGGTGTGGTCGCGGAGTCCCGGCCCCGCCAGACCCGGCCCTCGGGGAGGTATCCCCTCGATCATGCAACACGATCCCGGGGTAAGTCCCGAAAAATGCAACACTTTCCTTCATCTCGAGAGCAGCGCGAACCAACCAATGCCCGTTTTCGGGGTGCCGTCGCCTCGATGACCGCAGTTTTGTTGCACATTCGGGGGCATACCTACAGGGGGAGTTGCAAATTCAGGCACATACCTCCCGCTCCGCCCTGACCGGTGCTGGCGGGCGGTCTGCGACAGCGGAATGACGGCCACGCGCCCGATCAGGAGGGAAGCACCTGTCGTCGGGGGGCGGAGCCCCCGCAATACCAAAAAATGGGCTATGATCCTTGTTGTGGCCGTGGCCGGAGCGAGGATCATAGCCGGTGCGACTGCTGGACCATGGTCCGCATGACCGCCACCTGGGCCAGCTCGGACCAACAGGATCGGTGCGCACTCTGCCCCCCATCGCTCCGTGGGCCAACCCCCTCGCGAGGCGGGTAAGGGCGGGCTACGTGGGTCAGCCCGAAGTCCACGGAGGTCGAGCATGGCGGAGGCCCGGAGGCACGAGCCCAGTCCAGCGGTTCGCGCCCTCCTGGTGGTCGCCCTGCCCGGGGAGGCCTGGCCGCTGATCCGGCGCATGCGGGGGCGGCGCAGGCTGGGTCGCGGGCTGGTGATCGGGCGGTTGGGGGGCGCGCCCGTCGCGCTGCTGCGCTGCGGAGTGGGCCGCGAGAACGCCCGGGAACGCACGGCCGAGGCCCTGGCACGCCTGTCAGCGGAGCGCGTGGTCTCCCTCGGTACCTGCGGTGCCCTGGTGGACAGCCTGCTCGTGGGCAGCGCGGTGCAGGCGCGCGCCCTGCTGGATCTCGACCGCGCCCCGGCGCTGCTCCCCCTCGGCCTGCGCGCCGTGGTGCTGGCCACGGTGCCGCGGGTGGTGGCGAGCCCCGCCTCCCGCGAGGCCTGGGCCGCGCGCGGGGCCGAGATCTGCGAGATGGAGGCCGCCGGGGTGGCCGAGGCGGCGGGTGATCTGCCTTTCTCGGCCCTCAAGGTGGTCAGCGACCTGGCGGGCGGGAGGCCCTCGCGGCTCTGGCGCCTGCCCCGCTCCGTGGGTGTGAGCGTGTTCCAGTTGATGGCGGCGCGGGGGGTGGCCCGGGCGCTGGTGCCTCCGCTGGAGGGCTGGCTGCGTGCGGGAGGATAGCGGCCTCCAGCCTCCAGCCTCCAGCCTCCAGCCTCCAGCCTCTCAGAAATCGTCGATGTCCATCGGCTGCGCGTCGATGGGCACCACGTCCTCCTCGGGCGGCGCCTCGTACCCGCCGGGCTCCTGCGTGGCCTGGCTGCGATCCCGCTTGACGATGATGAACTCCACCCGGCGGTTGCGGGCGCGGCCGTCATCCGTGTCGTTGGAGTCGATGGGCCGCATCTCGCCGAAGCCCACCGGGTCGAGGCGGCTCGGCTCCACCCCGGCCTGGCTGAGGTAGCGCACCACGGACTCGGCCCGGGCCTGGGAGAGCTTCAGGTTGGAGACGTCGTCGCCCACCGAATCCGTGTGGCCCTCGACGCGGATCTTGATCAGCTCGGGGTGCTCCACGACGACGCCGGCGATCTCGTCCATCAGGTCGAAGGACTCGGGCCGGATGTCGGCCTTGGCGAACTCGAAGTGGATGACGTCGTTGATCTCGATGGCCTCCTCGGTGACCACCACCCGGGGGGTGTCGTCGGGGCAGCCGTCTTCATCCTCGAAGTGGTTGAAGACCTCGCGGTCGTTCGGGCAGGAATCCCGTAGATCGGGGATGCCGTCGTTGTCGTTGTCCAATTCGGGGCAGCCGTCCTCATCCTCGAAGTGGTCGAAGTCCTCAGGATCGTAGGGGCAGCGATCCACGTCGTCGCGGTAGCCGTCGCCGTCCGAGTCATCCACGGGCTCTTCGTCGGGGCAGCCGTCCTCGTCTTTGTAGCCGTTCAAGGTCTCGGGCTCGTCGGGGCAGCGGTCGGCGACGTCCAGGATGCCGTCCTTGTCGTTGTCCGGGTCGGGACAGCCGTCGCCGTCGAGGTGGCCGTCATCGTCTTCGGGCTCGTTGGGGCAGCGGTCCTCGTCGTCCAGCAGGCCGTCGTTGTCGTTGTCCCACTCGGGGCAGCCGTCCTCGTCCTGGAAGCGGTCCAGATCCTCCGGGTCCCTGGGGCAGCGGTCCATGGCGTCGACGATGCCGTCCTTGTCGCGGTCGCGGGCGTTGGGATCGAAGGAGGGGGCGATGCTGAAGCCGCCCAGCACGCGGTAGTCGGGGGCGCCGATGCCGGGGATGAGGCCGGCGCCGCCGCCCACGTCGAAGCTGACGTAGCGGCCCACCAGGAACTTGAGGCCGCCGGTGAGCTCGGCGGGGCGCTGGGCGATCATGGGGCCGGCGTAGGTGCCGTGGAAGTCGGCCACCAGCTCCACCGGCTCGAAGGGGTGGATGCCGAGGCCGACGGCGTAGGTCAGCGCGTTGCCCACGGCGACATCGCGCAGGCGGGCCTGGGTGCGGGTGCGGTAGCCCGCGTTGAAGGCCACGCGAAAGTGGTAGTCGCGGGTGTGGATGGAGCCGTCGGACAGCTCGAAGATGAGGGTGGGCTGGACCGTGAAGCCCTCCTCGCCCAGGAAGGAGCCGCCGTTGCCGCTGGGGAAGGTGACGGGCACGGCCAGGGCGATCCCGACGGGCAGGTAGTCGCGATCCACGAAGACCACCTTGGGCATGGCCCGCACATCGGACACACCGCTCAGGATGAGGGGGGAGGGGGTGACGCCGGGGTTGTCGAAGGTGTCCAGGGTGTAGCCGTCCTGGCGCAGCACCACGGGGACGTCGATGGTCAGGCTGAAGAAGCGGGAGAGGCCGATGCCCACGTTGACGTCGCCCATGAAGCGCTGATCCACCACGCCGTCGCCGTCGTCGCCCGACACGGGGGCGTTGGAGGGGGGGACGCGCGCGCCGTCGTAGACCAGCACCAGAGGATCGTTGGCGTAGTTGAACCAGAACCCGCCCTCGATCTGCAGGTGGCCGAGCGTGGCCGCGGACTGGGTGTGCTGGTAGCCCATGGCGTCCGGCACGGGCCGGAACAGCTCGATGTCGAGGGTGGAATCCTGCTCCTCGCCCGCGAGGGCGGGCGCGGCGGTCAGCAGCAGGGAGGCGAGGCAGGAGAGCAGCATCGATCAGCTCCGGCGGCGGGCGCGGCTGGTGGCGAGGGCCAGGGCGGCGAGCAGCAGGGAGGGGAGGGCGAGGGGGCGGGGCGCGGCTGAGCAGCCACCGCCACCCTGGACGGAGGCGTAGCGGGCGGGGGAAGTGCAGCCGTCGTTCACGAAGCCGTTGCAGTCGTTGTCGAGGACGTCGTCGCAGCTCTCCTCGCGGCCGGGGTTGGCGTCGTTGGAGCGGTCGTCGCTGGGGTTGTCGAGGCAGTCGCCATCGAGGATCTGGCCGCACTCGGGGCGCACACCGCCGGCGCAGGGCCCGACCTCGCAGAAGCAGTCGCCGTCGTCGTCCCAGTCGAGATCGCCGGCGCCGATCGGCGCGCCCCCGAGGCCCCGCAGCGCGAGGGCGGGCAGATCCTGGGCGCGGGCCTGCCCCAGGAGGAGGGACGCGCCGGTGAGCAGGACGAAGGGTGACATGGGCACCTCTTGCCTCTTCGAAGCCCCTGGTCAGAAGCGTCGCTGGGCGGAACGGACGGGAGGATAGCCGGCCTCCCCGGTGTGTTCAACGCTCGCGTGCGCCGCGAAGCCGCCGGATCACTCGGTGGGCTTGGGCGCCGGCCCGGGCGCGGTCTGCGCGACGTCGATCACCAGCCCCCTGACATCGCCCCCGGTCAGGGAGATGGGGTTCTGGGCGCAGGTGGCGAAGGGATCGCCGGGGGTGGGGCCATCGCCGTCGCGGTCGAGGAAGACCTCCAGGTCCACCTTGCCCAGGGAGACGGGCAGGCGGATGGTGAAGGCGCCGGCGGCGAGCTTCTCCTTCCCCACGAAGGCGCGTCCGCCCTGCACGTTGGGCTCGATCTGGAAGATGTCCATGTCGAGCAGCGCGTGCGCGCCCTGGTAGACGATGGTGCCGGAGAGCTTCACGCGCGGACCGTCGACCGCGGCGAAGGGATCCGGGGCCTCCACGGTGCCGCCCGGCGTGGCGCCGGGGTCGCCGCCGGGAGCGCCGGGCGGAGCCTCCACGTGGGGGTGCTGTTCGCCGCCGGGGGCGCCGGGCGCAGCCTCGGGGATGCCCGCCGTCGCGTCGCCGCCGGGCGCGCCGGGGGGGGCCTCCTTGTGCTCCGCTTCGGCGCCACCGGGCGCCCCGCCGCGTTCCGCCACGCGGCCCATGGCGCCCACCTCGAGGGCCAGCTTCAGGCCGGCGAGGGGGGAGGCGCCCACCTCGACGTCGATGCGCCCGAAGGGATCGTCCAGGCTCGGCCCGTCGCCGGTGAGGTCCTGGAAGGCCTCGAGCTGCAGCGGGCCGAAGGAGGCGGGGACCTCGACACTGAAGACGCCAGGCTGAAAAGCGACCTTCCCGAGATGGGTTCGCGAGCCGGGGGCCTTCGGGTCGGCTCGCCAGAGGTCGAGGTAGATGGTCCCCGGCAGGGAGGACCGGGCCTGACCCGAGAGGGCGACGGTCGGGCCTTCGTGATCGGCGAAGGGGAGATCCTCGGGCGGGGCGCTGGCGGGATCCCCCCCGGGCGCTCCTGGGGCCGCGTCCGTGTGCTCGGCGCCGGTCGCGTCGGGCCCGCCGCCCGCGCCGAGCACGGCGGCCATGGCGCCCTCCTCCAGCGCCAGCGCCAGGCCCGCGAGGGGGGCGTCCTCCACCAGCAGCGCGAGCCGCCCGAAGGGATCGTCCACGCTGGGGCCGTCCCCGGTGAGATCCTGGAAGGCCTCGATCTGCAGGGCGCCGAAGGAGGCGGGGACCTCGAGGCTGAAGACGCCAGGCTCGACGGCCAGCTTGCCCAGGTGGACGCGCGCGCCGTCGGCGGCTGGGTCGGGTTGCCAGAGGTCGAGATCGATGATCCCCCCGGCCGGCGCCGACGCGCGCCCCGAGAGGGCCACGGTGGGGCCCTCGTAGTCGGCGAACGGCCGCTGCTCGGGTGGCGCGGCCACGGGATCTCCGCCGGGTGCGCCC
>JBDRKM010000272.1:0-7250 GCA_043814015.1 Pseudomonadota bacterium | reverse complement strand
CGGGGGCGGGCGCCACCTCCGGCGCGGGGGCCGGCGGTGCTTCCACGGCCGGCGCGGGGGCCGGAGGCTCCTCCTCGACCGGCGCGGGTGCAGACGCGGGGGGTGTGCTGACCGCAGGGGGCGCCACCGGGGCCGGGGGCTCCACGGCGGGCTGGGTGCCCCGGCCCAGCAACCCGCTCATCCACAGGCCGAGCACGGCGAAGAGCGCGACGGCGATGAAGCCGAGGGTCCACCAGGGCACCGCGGAGGGCTTCGGCGCGGGCTTGGCCGGCGCGGGCGCGGGGGGAACGCTCGGTGCGGGGGCGGACGGGGCGGTGGGCGCTGGTGCCGGCTCCGGCTCCGGCTCCACCGCGGCCAGGGCGCTGGCGGGCAGCTCCTCCAGAGGCTCCAGCCCCCCGGGGTCGAGGTCCGGGACGGAATCCTCGAGGTGCTCGGAGACGTCCTCCACGTCGTCGAGATCGGCCCCGTCCGGGCCGCCCTCGGGCGCCGCTCCCGCGCCGCTCACCGGCTCCGACACGGCCTCGGGCTCCGCCGCGGGGGAGGAGGTCACGAGGTGCTCGATGGGCACCCCCGGCAGGGTGGACATGGCGTCGGGCTCGATGCCGTCCAGCGGCTCATCGGCGTCCATCGGCCCGGCGGGCTCGACGGACCCCTCCTCGATGACCACGACGGAATCCTCGGTGTCCTCCTCGTGGTCTTCCTCCGCCAGCGACACCTCGACCCCATGCTCGCCTTCACCCTCCTCCGCCTCCCCGAGGGGCTCCAGGGCGGATTCGTCCGGGGCCTCCTCCAGCTCCTCGGGCGCGGCCAGGACAGAATCCTCGGTGCGCTCCTCCAGGTCCTCGAGGGGCTCGGGGTGGCTGACCGCCGGGTCGTGCAGGCGCGCGAAGGCCACGGCCCGCTCGTAGAGCTCGGGGACCTTCTGCGCGGCCCAGGGCTCGAGCCAGGCGCCGGGCAGCACGCCGAGCAGGGAACGGCAGCCCAGCTGCACGCGCTGGGCGGTCGGCCGCTTGCGCGGATCCGGATCGAGCATGGCCTCGAGCATCATGAGCAGGGGCTCGACCGAATACCGGGCGCCCCCCTGGAGCTCGGCGTTCAGGCGCTGGTG
This sequence comes from Pseudomonadota bacterium, assembly GCA_043814015.1. Classification (GTDB taxonomy): domain Bacteria; phylum Myxococcota_A; class UBA796; order UBA796; family JAFGLY01; genus JBDRKM01. Next base: position 6,142 of record JBDRKM010000272.1, on the reverse strand, counting down.
CACGGCGTCGAGCGCGCCGGCCACGAAGCGCTGCTGGGCGCTGGGCACCGGGGGAGGCGGCGGCAGGTCGCGGCCCGAGAGCAGGCGCACAGCGATGAGGGCCAGGCTGTAGACATCGGCCCGCGACGAGGCCTCACCGCGCAGCCGCTCGGGGGCCGCGTACTGGGGATCCGGGCCGTCCTGGGCCGAGAGCCCGAAGCCGCAGACCTTGACCACGCCGCGGGCGTCGAGGCGCACGAGGGAGGGCACCAGATCGCCGTGGCACAGGCCGAGGGGCTCCGGCTCGCCGAGCAGGGGCAGCTCCAGGGCGGCGCGCAGGGCGGCGGCGGTGCGCTCCATGATCTCGGCCACCACCCGCGGCGGCAGGGGGCCGGCGATGCGGTAGAGGTCGAGGTCGAGGCCGCGGGCGTACTCCATGACCAGACCCCAGCCCTCGGGGAACAGCGAGAGATCGAGGGTGCGGGCGATGCCCGGGTGCTCGAGCCGGGCGAGCAGGGCGGCCTGCTCGCGCAGCACGGCGAGCCCTTCGCCGCTGGACGTGAGGCGGGGATCGAGCAGGGCGACGGCCGCCAGAGCGGGCCGGGTGGTGGGATCGAGGGCCTCGGCGAGGTGGATCTCGCCGATGCGCCCGCGCCCGATGGGCTCGATCAGGCGGTAGCGGGGGATGTCGGAGGCCATGGGGGGGTTCACCACTGCACCGTGAGGAAGGCGGCCACGCCCGTGCCGAGGGCCAGCGCGCCGGCCCCCGCCGAGGCGAGGACCAGCCCGTTGGTGCGCCCGCGCAGGGCCGGCAGATCACCCGTGGGGGTGGCCGGATCCCAGTAGGAGGACGCTTCTCGGGCGGCGAGGAGGTAGAGGGCCCCCGACGCCACGGCGGCGCCCCCGGCGGTGGCCAGGGCCCAGCCCTTTGGCCCGCGGCGTACGGTGGTGCTGGCGGCGGGGACCAGGACCGGGGCGGGGGCCTCGTCTGGGACCGGGCGTGCCACGACGGGGGCGGGGGCGGCCGCGACGGCACGGGTGTAGTCCGGCAGGGGCATGTCGGGCCAGAGGTAGGCGGTGAGCTGGATGGCCCCCTCCGCGTCGGAGACCTGCAGGATGGCGGGCCAGTCCAGCGGCCGCGGCTCGCTGGGGCGGCCGTCGAGGTACACCCAGCCGGCGGGGGGCGCGGGCAGGGTGGCGAAGCGCCCCTGATCCAGCGGGAGGGCCTGGTAGACGGAGAGGAGCGGGTGGCCCCAGGGGATGAGCTCCTCGGGCCAGGAGAAGTCGGGCTCGATGCCGCGGGCGGCGGCGAAGGCCTGCTCGGCCTTGGTGCCTTGCCGCTCCACGAAGGCGCCCAGGCCCATGATGCGGTGCGCCTCAGCGGCCACGGCCGGCTCGATGGGCTCCATCAGGCAGGGGAGCATGGAGGAGATGGAGCCCGTCGCGGCCTGGAAGTCCTCGAGCCGGGTGGCCGCGAAGGCCTCGCGAGCGTCGGCTGTGGCCCGGGAGATGGTGGCGTTGAGGATCAGGCTCGGGCAGGCGCCCGACTCGGCTGCGGACGCGACGGCGGGGGCCAGGGAGAGCGTCAGCAGGGCGATCAGGGGTGCGATCTTGGTCATGGCATCTTCGTCCGGGGGACCGAATGATGCAGCCTACCAGACCACGGCCCTGATTTCCACGCGGAAAGACAGCCGATTGCCGCGCAGGTACCACGCACTCGCGGCGGTCAGGCGGCCTCCCCCAGCAGGTGGGCCGCCAGCACCTCCGCCATGCGCGCATGCCCGGCGTCGGTGGGGTGGACCCCGTCGGCCTGCCAGAGGGCCTCGGAGCCGGGCTCGCCGGGCGACCAGGCCTGGGCCAGATCGGCAATGGGGAGGCCCAGCTCGGCGCCCAGGGCGCGCACCTCCTGGTACCAGGGCGCCACCGCATGGCCGAGCCAGGAATCCCTGACGGGGCAGGAGGTGAGCAGCACGCAGGCCGCCCCATGCGCGGCCACCATCGCCGCGATGCGCCCGAGGTCGCGGCGGAACGCGGCACGCGGCCCACCCTCGACGCAGTCGTTGATGCCGAACTGGACCAGGACGAGGCCCGGCGCCGGCTCCAGCAGCGCGGGCAGGCGCCCCAGCCCCCCGCGGGCGGTGTCGCCCGGCACCCCCGCGCCGACCCGCTCCAGCTCGAGGCCGGGAACCCGGGCCTCCAGCAGGTCGCAGGCCCGCGGGAAGAACCCGCGGCGGACCATCCAGCCCGCCGTCAGCGAGTCGCCGAGCCCGAGCAGGCGCGCCGGGCCGCCCGCCCGCAGGCTGGCCGCGGCCGTGATCACGCGGGCACCTCGCCGAGCCCCAGCTCGTCGCGGATGGCGTCCATGGCCGCCAGGCACAGCCCGAGGTGCTCGTCGAGGGAGAGGCCGAGCAGGGCCTCGCAGGCCTGGATCTGGTCGCGGTCCACCGCGGCGGCGAAGCGCTGGTCCTTCATGCGCTTCTTGACGCTCTTCACCGTGAGATCCGCCGTGCTGCGCGAGGGGCGGATCAGGGCGGCGGCGGTGATCATGCCGGTGGTCGGGTCCACCACCCACAGGGCCTTGTCCAGCAGGCTCTCCCGCGGGGCCTTGTCGTTGTGGGCCAGCACGGCATGCACCAGCTCATCCGGTGCGCCCGCCTCGCGCAGGATCTCGGCCCCGCGCAGGGCGTGGCGCGCCAGATCGTCGGCGCACTCGTCCAGATCGCAGTCGTGCACCAGGCCCGCGAGCCCCCACAGCTCGGCGTCTCGACCGAGCCGCGCGGCCAACGCACGCATGCACACCTCGGTCGCCCGGCAGTGCGCCAGGGTCGGCCCAGGCCCCAGCCGACGCATCACCAGGTCCACCGCGGCGCCGTGATCGAAGGTCACCTCGGCCATCACCACCTCCTCCTTCGCCCCCGGACGCGGGGACAGGGTTCGGTGCTAATGGGGCCCGCCCGGCGTTGCAAAGCGTGGCCCTGTCCCGTATAGAATCTCCCCCGCTGCCCCCCTGCCCTGGAGCGCTTCATGCACGCCGCTGCGAACCCCAAGCCCAGCAAGCTGCTGCCGGCCAACGCCTACACCAAGCTGGCCCCCGGCGAGGAGTACAAGCCCATCGTGGCCGCCACCGATCTGCGCGCCGAGGTCACGCCCTGGTCCGTGGTCACCGGCCTCATCATGGTGGTGATCTTCTCGGCGGCCTGCATCTACATGGCGCTGAGGGCCGGCAACGCCATCGAGGCGTCCATCCCCATCGCCATCCTGGCCATCTTCTTCGGCAAGAAGGGCCCCTTCCCGCTGAAGTCGGTCAAGAGCACCATCCTCGAGAACGTGATGGTGCAGTCCATCGGGCAGGCCGCGGGTGTGGTGGCCGCCGGGGCCGCCTTCCTCATCCCGGCGCTCTACATCAACCAGCTCGAGGTCGCCTGGTGGCAGATCTTTTTGGCCTGCTTCCTCGGCGGCACCTTCGGCGTGGTGCTCATCATCCCGCTGCGCAAGTTCTTCGTGAAGGACCAGCACGGCGATCTGCCCTTCCCCGAGGCCACCGCCATCAACGAGATCCTGGTCTCGGGTGAGGCCACCAGCGGCAGCGCGGGCAAGGTGCTGCTGGCCGGCTTCGGGCTCGGCGCCCTGTACGACTTCCTGGCCGAGGGCGTGGCCGCCTGGAACCCCGAGATGACCAGCAAGACCTTGCTCGGCCCCCTGGGCGAGAAGCTCTCCGAGTTCCGCCTCGACCTCTCCCTCAACGGCCTCGCGGCGCTCTTCGGCCTCGGCTACATCATCGGGCTGCGCTACGCCGCCGTCATCGCCGCGGGCTCCGTGCTGTCCTACCTGGTGCTCATCCCCCTGGTGTACCACTTCGGCAGCCAGGCGGGCGGCGATGGCTTCGCCTACGCCGGGGCGGTCCGCGACATCGGCGCCCTCACCTCCGATCAGATCTTCAAGTTCTACGTGAAGCCCATCGGCATCGGCGCCATCGCCATGTCCGGCATCATCGGCATCATCCGCATGGGCAAGATCATCCTGGGCTCCCTCTCGCTGGGCTTCAAGGGCTTCAAGGGCGGCGCGGCCCCGGTCCAGGCGGAGCGCACCCAGCGCGACATGCACCCGCGCAACGTCCTCCTGATCCAGTTCGGCTCGGCCCTGGTGATGGGCATCTTCTTCTTCGTGGTCTCGCTGATCACCGTCGATTCCGCCACCGGCCTGACCTACGATCTGCACACCAGCCTCATCTACGCGGTGGTGGGCATGGTGGCCGGCTTCGTGCTCTCCTTCCTGTTCACCCCGGTGGCCGCCCAGGCCATCGCCACGGTGGGCACCAACCCCGTCTCGGGCATGACCCTGATCACCGTGGTCATCACCATCGGCACCCTGGTGCTGGTGGGCCTCAAGGGCTCGGGCGGCATGTTCATCGCGCTGATCGTGGGCGCCGCGGTCTGCACCGCCCTGTCCACCTCGGGCGCCCTGATCTCCGACTTCAAGATCGGCTACTGGATCGGCGCCACTCCGCGCAACCAGCAGATGTGGAAGTTCCTGGGCATGGTGGTGGCCGCGCTGGTGGTGGCTTTCGTCATCCCGCTCATGGACAACGCCTACCACTTCCTCATCCAGGACCCCACCACCGGCGCCTGGGTCTCCAACGAGAACGTGCTGCCCGCCCCCCAGGCCAACATGCTGGCCGCCGTGGCCCGCGGCCTGCTGGAGGATCCGGCCAGCCAGCCCTGGCTGCTGTATGGCCTGGGCGGCTTCGTGGCCATCGTGCTCTACATGGCGCAGCTGCCCATGCTGGCCTTCGCGCTCGGCATGTACCTGCCCATCTCCATCAACCTGGCCGTGCTCGCCGGCGCCTTCGTCTCCTGGCTGGTGGGCCGCTCCGGCGCCACCCAGGAGGAGAAGACCGCGCGCACCGACCAGGGCACCCTGATCGCCTCGGGTCTGATGGCCGGCGCGGCCATCTTCGGTATCTTCACCGCCATCCTGCGGCAGACCGCCATCGGCGCGCCCATCCGGTTCATCTCCCTGGGGCAGCACTTCACCATCGAGCAGGCGGCCGCGGGCGACTACCTCACCTCCGAGCCGAGGCACTGGTTCGAGGGCCTGACCGGTCAGGGCGTCTCCCTGCTGATGTTCGTGGGTCTGGCCGTCGCCTGCTGGCTGCTGGCCAGGAAGGGCGCCGAGTGGTTCCTGGCCGAACAGGCCGCCGCAGAGCGCGCCGAGGGTGGCCTGAAGAAGAAGTAGTGCTACCCTGATCCGTGGAGGTCCCGATGGCTCAGCCCGCGCGTTCTTCCCAGGTGATGGTCGCCCTGCAGACCAAGGACGGCCTGGCGTTCGGCTACTGCTTCGATCTCTCCGGTGATGACGTCCAATTCGAGGTCAACTCGAACCTGGCGCCCGGCGAGGAGATGGCCTTCCGCATGGAGCTGAAGGGCTACGAGGAGACGGTCATGGGCGCCCTGCGGGTCACCCAGGCCTTCCCCCCGGGCGCCTCGGGCTGGCCCCACTTCCGCGGCAAGGTGCTCTCCATCCCAGACGACGATCGCAAGCTGTTGGAGGTCTGGATGGAGGACCAGCGCAGCGGCGGGTCGTCACGACGCATGGAGCGCGATCCGGACGCCTACGTGAAGGACATGTTCGCCAAGCGCATGTCCGGGGCCACCAACGCCTCGACCAAGCTCGTCATCGATCGCATGAACGAGCGCAAGGCGCGCCGCGACCGTCTCTTCAAGAAGACCGACGACGTCTTCAAGAAGCAGATGGAGCTCGACGCGAGCGTCGCCCTGGGAGTGGCTCGGACCACCGGCGAGCACAGCCGCGAGAGCATCCGCCAGGCCATCTCCAAGCCCGCCGAGCCCGCGCCCGCCCCCGAAGGGGACGACGGCATGGACCTGTTCGATCTCGACGATCTCGACTGAGTCCACCCAGCTGCGCTCCGGGTGCTGGTGGCCCGCCGTCCACCCGGATAGCCCAACGTCTCCCCCGCCCCGGAGATCCGCGTGGAAGCCCAGCATCAGACCATCACCAGCGCCGACGGGACCAAGCTCCAGCTCACCATCTGGGAGCCGACCGAGCACACGCGCACCCTGTTAATCACCCACGGCCTGGCCGAGCACATGGGTCGCTACCAGCACGTGGCCGACACCTTCGCCGCCGCTGGCTACCGGGTGGT
>JBDRKM010000271.1:0-13043 GCA_043814015.1 Pseudomonadota bacterium | reverse complement strand
CGGGGGCGGGGCGCGGCTCGCCCTGGTTCCAGTGGAAGGGGGCCCAGGGACCGAGGCTGGCGCGGGCGGCGGCGGCCACCTCGTCCTGCAGGGCCGAAAGATCGTCGGGGACCTGCAGCCCGAGGGCCCGGACCAGGCCCGCGAGCACCCGCCAGCCGGGATAGCCAGCCGGAGGGCGCAGCACGGGCTGGAAGGCGACCACGCGGCCGTCGAAGGCGCAGCGGGTGCCGGCGGCCTCCGGGAAGGGGCAGCCGGGCAGGACCACGTCGGCGTCGTGGGTGGTCTCCGTGGGCGTCCAGTCCATCACGGCCAGGAAGGAGAGGTCCGCGAGCCCCGCGGCGCTGTGCGGGTCGTTCAGGGGATCCTCGCCCAGGATCAGGGCGCCGCGGACGCGGCCCTGGGCCACCCGGTCCGCGAGCTCGGCCCGGCTGTGGGCGCCCGGCAAGGGCGGAGCGGGCCGCAGGCCCGGACGGAAGCGGGGGTCCGCGCCGCAGACGGCCAATCCGGCGCCGTTGGCGGCGCGCCGGGGCAGCAGCAGATCGGCCTGGGCGCCCGTGGCGCGCAGCAGCACGACGAGGTCCCCGAGGAGGGTCAGATCGCCGGGGGCCTGGTCCTCGGCGCGGTCGATCCCGTGGATCAGCACCACGCGCCTGGCCTGGGCCAGCAGGTCGGCCACGGCGCGCTCGCGGGCCGGCGCCACGCCGCTGTCGGCGGCCTCCTCGGCCAGGAAGGCCAGGAAACCGGCCCCACCGGGCAGGGCGGCGACGCTGTCGCGCGGCCAGTGGCTGGCCAGCAGGGCCTGGATCACCGCTTTCCACAAGGCGCCGGCACGACCGCGCAGCGGATCCAGCGTCACGGAGGCGAGGGCGCGGTCGGCTGGATCGAGGGTGGCGTTGCAGACCACGAGGCGGGCGCCGGCCCGCACGGCCGCGATGACCCCAGCGGCCAGGGGGAGGTGATCCCCCTCCATGCTGGTGTTGTTGCAGATGACGAGGTCGGCGCCGCGCAGGGCCTCGGCCCCGGCCGTGGAGGCGGTGGTGCCGAGGATCGGGTCCAGCGCGTCGGCCTCCAGGCCGGTCCCGAGGGCGGTGAGCGAGCCGATGTTGGCGCTGCCCAGGCCCTCGCGGGCGATGCGTCCGGCCAGGTACAGCTCCTCGTTGGTCAGCTCTGGGGAGACGAAGACCGCCACGGCGCCGGGGTTCCAGCGCGCGGCCACGGCGCGCAGGCCGGCGGCGGCGCGGGCGCAGGCCTCCTCGAGGCCCACCTCGCGCGGGCTGCCGCTGGTGCGGATCAGGGGGGCGCGCAGGCGCGGGTGGCGAGCGTACAGCTCGTGGCCGTAGCGACCCGTGCGGCAGATGGTGGCGCTGGGCGCTCCCGAGGAGCGCACCTCGAGACGCTCGGCCCCGAAGTCCAGGACCTTCGTGGTGCAGGCCAGGGAGCAGAAGCCGCAGGCGGTGACGGTGGTCTTCGCGGGCAGGCTGGCCCGGCCCGGGAACGGGTGCTTGAAGGTCAGGGCGCCGGTGGGGCAGGCCTCGACACAGGCGCCGCAGTCCACGCAGTTGGTCTCGGCCAGCGGATCGCCCATGGCGGGGCGCATCTCGGCGCGGAAGCCGCGGCCCACGAGGCCGAGGGCCGGGATGGGCAGCACCCGGGCGCAGGTGCGGATGCAGCGGGCGCACAGCACGCACTTGTTGGGGTCATAGACGATGTGGGGGTGGCGGTCGTCCACCCGGTGCCTGCGCACGGTGCCGACGAAGCGCTCGAGGTCGACCCCGTACTCGTCGGCGTACCGCCTGAGATCACAGTCGTCGGCCTTCACACAGCCGCAGGCCAGGCAGCGGTCGCATTCATGGGCGGCGTCCTCGGGATCGAAGCCGGTGGCCACCTCGGCGAAGGAGCCGCGGCGCTGCTCCAGCGGCAACTGCGCCACCTCGTGCCGCGGGCTCTCGCGCACTTCGCCCAGATCGCCGCGTCCCGGCGTGCCCCAGAGATCCTTGCGCGCGGTGAAGGGCGCCTTCTCCAAGGCCTCGCCCGTCAGCCAGGCGGCGATGGCCAGGGCGGCGCGGCGCCCATCGCGGATGGCGTCCACCACCACGGTGGGGCCGTCATCGGCCGCATCGCCTCCAGCGAAGACACCGGGCACGCTGGTGGCCTGGGTCCCGGGCCGGGTCTGGAAGGTCCGCCACCGGGTCAGGGCCACCTGGTCGTCGTCCAGGACGGTGAGGCCGTCGAGGAGGGGGCCCTGCCCGATGGCAGAGACGCAGAGATCACAGGGGAGGTCGAATTCGGAGCCGTGCAGGGGCACGGGGCGCCGGCGCCCGGAGGGGTCGGGCTCGCCCAGCACCATGCGCACGCAGCGCAGGGCCTGGTGCTGGCCGTCGACGGCCGCGAGCCCCACGGGGGCCACCAGCTCCAGCAGCTCGATCCCCTCCTCCAGGGCGTCGCGGATCTCCATGGGATCGGCGGGCATCTCCGCCCGCGTGCGGCGGTAGACCAGCAGGACCTTCTCGGCCCCCAGGCGGAGCGCGGTGCGGGCCACGTCCATGGCGGTGTTGCCGCCGCCCACCACGGCTACGGTGCCGCGGACCGGGCGCGGGGAGCTGGCCAGCGCGCGCAGGAGGTCGATGCCGGAGACCACGCCTTCGGCCTCGGCCTCGCCGGGGATGCCCATGGGCTTGCCGGCCCAGGCGCCGGCGGCCAGGAACAGGGCGTCGTGGTCCGCGCGCAGGGCGGCCAGGGGGAGCTCCGCGCCCACGCGCACGCCGGTGTGGATCACGGCCCCGGCCTTGGCGATCCAGCCGATCTCGGCGTCGAGGACGTCATCGGGCAGGCGGTAGGCGGGGATGCCGTAGCGCAGCATGCCGCCGGCCCTGGGCATGGCCTCGTACAGCACGGGCAGGAAGCCCATGCGGCCGAGGAAGTAGGCGGCGGTGAGCCCGGCCGGGCCCGCGCCCACGATGCCGACGCTCTGGCCCTTGCTCGGCGCACACTCCGGGGCGCCGTCGTAGGCCCCGGGCTGGTCGGCGAGGTGGCGCTTGACCGCGTTGATGCCCACGGGGGCGTCCACGACACCGCGGCGGCAGACCTCCTCGCACCGGCGCACGCAGACGCGCCCGCAGACCGCGGGCAGAGGATTGCGCTTGCGGATGAGGTCGAGGGCGCGGCGCTGCTGGCCCTGGGCGGTGAGCGCCAGGTAGCCCTGCACGTCCACCCCGGCCGGGCAGGCCAGCCGGCAGGGAGAGAGGCAGTCGGCGTAGTGGTTGGAGAGCAACAGCTCCAGGGCGGTCTTTCGGGAGGCGAGGATCCGGGCGTTGCGGGTCTGGACCACCATGCCGGGGGCGACACGGGTGGCGCAGGAGGGCAGCAGGTTGGGCCGCCCCTGCACCTCCACCACGCACAGGAAGCAGGAGCCCTGAGGGGGCAGCTCCGGGGCGTGGCAGAGGGTGGGGATCTCGTCCAGGTGCTGTGCGCGCACCACGTCCAGGATGGTCTGGCCGGGCTGGGCCTGGACCGCGGCGCCGTTGATCTGCAGGGAGATGGGTTCCATGGCTCAGGACTTCCGGATGGCGCTGAGACTGCAGGTGGCGAGGCAGCGGCCGCAGCGGACACAGGTCGCCGGGTCGATGACGTGGGGCTGGCGGGCGGTGCCCGTGATGGCGCCCACCGGGCAGCTCTTCGCGCACAGGCCGCAGCCGGTGCAGCGCGTGGTGTCGATGACGAAGTCCACCAGCGGCAGGCAGGCCAGGGCCGGGCAACGCTTCTCGCGGATGTGGGCGGCGTACTCCTCCGGGTAGTAGCGCAGGGTGGAGAGCACGGGGTTGGGTGCGGACTGCCCCAGCCCGCAGAGGCTGGCCTCCTTGACCTGCTGGGCCAGGTTCCGCAGCCGGTCTTCGTCGCCCTCGCGGCCCGCGCCGCGCACGATGCGCTCCAGGACTTCCAGCAGGCGCAGGGTCCCCAGCCGGCAGAAGGTGCACTTCCCGCAGGACTCATCCTGGGTGAAGTGCAGGAAGAACCTCGCCAGCTCCACCATGCAGGTGCTGTCGTCCAGCACCACCAGGCCACCGGACCCCATGATGGCGCCGGTCTTGGGGATGCTCTCGAAGTCCACCGGGGTGTCCGCGAGGGCGGCGGGGATGCAGCCACCGGAGGGCCCGCCCATCTGCACGGCCTTGAAGGCCCGGCCGTCCTTGATGCCGCCGCCGATGCCCATGACCAGCGCGCGGATGGTGGTGCCCATGGGCACCTCGGCCAGCCCGCCGCGGGCGACTTTGCCCGCCAGGGCGAAGACCTTGGTGCCGCGGCTGCTGTCGGCGCCGTGGCGGGCCCAGGCCTGGGCGCCGTGCACCAGGATCCAGGGGACGTTGGCGTAGGTTTCGACGTTGTTGTTGTTGGTGGGGCGTCGCCAGAGGCCCTGCTCGGCGGGAAAGGGAGGCCGGATGCGGGGCATGCCGCGTTCGCCCTCGATGGAGGCGAACAGGGCGGTCTCCTCGCCGCAGACGAAGGCGCCGGCGCCCTGCTTGACTTTCACGTCGAAGTTGAGGCCGGAGCCGAGGACGTCGGCGCCGAGGTAGCCGCGCGCGCGGGCCGCGGCGATGGCCAGCTCCAGGCGGTGGACCGCCAGCGGGTACTCGGCGCGGCAGTAGATGAAGCCCTGGCTGGCGCCGATGGCGCGGGCGCAGACGATCATGCCCTCCAGCACGGCGTGGGGGTCGCCCTCCAGCACCGAGCGGTCCATGAACGCGCCGGGGTCGCCCTCGTCGGCGTTGCAGACCACGTACTTCTGCCCGGAGGGCTGGGCGGCCGCGAAGGACCACTTGAGGCCCGTGGGGAAGCCCGCGCCACCGCGCCCCCGCAGGCCGGAGGCCTTGACCTCCTCGACCACCTGGGCCGGGGTGAGCTCGAACAGGGCCCGTCGCAGGCCCTGGTAGCCGCCGCGAGCTTCGTACTCCTGGATGGACTCGGGATCGATGAGCCCGCAGTTGCGCAGCACGATGCGCACCTGCGGGCCGAGAAAGCCGAGCTCGGAGCCCCACTGGCGGCCGTCGGCCTCGCTCGCCCAGGCCACGTGCTCCCGCAGGACCTCGCCGCCGAGGACGTGGCGCTCGAAGATGGCCTGGGCCAGGTCCGGGCTCACCCCGCCGTAGACGCAGCGGGTGCCCTGGGCGCGCACCTCCACCAGGGGCTCGCGGTAGCACATGCCGAGGCAGCCGGTGCCGGTGAGCTCCGCGGTCCCGGGGAGGGTGGCCACCAGCCCCTGGAGGGCCTCCATGACCGGGCGGGCCCCGGCCGACAGCCCGCAGGTGCCCATGCCCACGAGCAGGCGCGTCATGTGCGGGCCTCCCGCTTGATCTTCCGCAGGATCCGCCGCACCGCGGCGGGGGTCAGCTTGCCGTGGGTCGCGTCGTCCACCATCATCACCGGGGCCAGGGAGCAGCAGCCCAGGCAGGCCACGGTGAGGTGGGTGAACAGCCCGTCGGGGGTGGTCTCGCCCACCTCGATGCCCAGCTCGACGCGGATGGTGTCGTTGATCACCCGGGCGTCGGCCACGTGGCAGGCCGTGCCCACGCAGGTGCGGATCAGGTGCCGGCCCATGGGCTGCAGGCGGAACTGGTTGTAGAAGGTGATCACCCCGTAGACCGTGGACTCGGGGATCCCCGTGACGCTCGCGATGTGCTGGATGGCGCCGCGCGGGACGTAGCCGAAGTGCGCCTGGGCGGACTGCAGCAGGGGGATCAGCTCGCCCGGGGCGCCGTCGTAGCGCCACAGGCGGGCAGCGAAGGGGGCGGGGGAAGGCATGGTGGCACCCGGCGTGGGGCTAGTCGTCGATGATCTGGATGACCCTGGCGACGCGCACCCGGAGCACCCCGTCGATGGCGCCGATCTTCTCGATGAGCAGCGGCGTGCGGCCGGCGGCGCCCTGCCCTGTGATCAGCCCCACCAGGCCCCGCCCGCCATCGATGACGTCACAGAAGAGGACCTCGTCGATGAAGAAGACCGTGGTGAAGATCTGCTGCAGAGCGCGCTTGTCGATGTCGATCAGCAGGTAGCAGGTGGCCCCGGGTTGCTTCTGGGGGAGGTCCTCCACCGGGGTCTTGACCGCCTCACGGTAGGCCTCCACGAAGGAGGCCACGTCGCGGTCGAGCCTGGGGCGCTCCACCGGCGCGACCGAGACCACCTCGACACAGGGGATGGCCCGCACCTGGGCGAAGACGCGCTCGATGGCCTCCGGCGAGGGCGCCTGGACCTGCAGGATGATGTCCACGTCGCCATGGACAGCCTCGCAGCGCTGCACCCCCGGCAGGGCGCGCAGCCGCTGGAAGGCCTCCATGCAGTCGCTGGGGTCGGTGAGGCGCAGGGTGAGGTAGGCGGTGGCGGACTCGCGCGGCGTGGCGCCTTTTCGTGGGGTGGGGGCCGCGCCCAGGGTGGTGCCGCCCGCGGTCAGCGCGTCGAGCGCCGCGGTGAGATCGGGGATCTCGAAGGGCTTGTCGAGCCAGGCGGTGTTGGGCTCGGAGAGCGCGGTGAAGCGCAGCACGTCGTCGCCGTAGCCGGTGATGACCACCACGGGCAGGTCGGGGTGCCGGCGCTTGATCACCTTCAGGATCTTGAGGCCGTCCACGTCGGGCATGAAGATGTCGGTGACCAGCGCGTGGTAGCCCTCGCCCGCCGCGCGGGACCGCTCCAGCTCGTGGATCGCCGAGATACCGTCGGGGCAGGCCGTGACCACCCAGCCCTCCTGGGTGAGGCCGACGGTGAGGTTCCTGCGGATCTGGGGTTCATCGTCGATGACGAGGACGCGGCCTTTCATGGGATGCCTCCTTGCTGGCCCCGGGAGGGGCGGGTGGGTCGAGGTGAGGGTATCCACAGGAGGTGGCCGCGGAAGGCCACCTGCCCCCTGGTGCTGATGGGCCTCAAGCCTGTGTGCGAAGCCGGGGAGCGGATACTCCGTTGACACCTGGAGGCTCCCATGGGACAGCGCGAAGCTCACCTCTCACGCGTGCGAAACGGCACCTTCGACCTCATCGTCCTCGGCGGCGGCGTCACCGGGGCCGGCGTGGCCCGCGATGCGGCCCGCCGCGGCCTGAAGGTCGCCCTGCTGGAGCGGGCGGATCTGGCCTCCGGCACCTCCAGCCGCTCCAGCAAGCTGGTCCACGGCGGGCTGCGCTACCTCGAACAGTACGAGTTCTCCCTGGTGTTCGAGTCGGTGAGCGAGCGCCGGGTGCTGATGGACATCGCGCCGCATCTGGTGCGCCCCCTGGGCTTCGTCTTCCCGGTCTACAAGGGATCCGGGCTCTCCCCGGCCATCATCGACGTGGGCATGTGGCTGTACGACGGCCTCTCCCTGTTCCGCTCCCCGAAGATCCACCGCCGCCTGAGCCGCAAGGCCTGCGCGAAGGAGGAGCCCGCCCTCAGCTGCGAGGGGCTGAAGTCCTCGGAGCTGTACTACGACTGCGCCACCGACGACGCCCGCCTCACCCTCGAGACCGCGCTCGACGCCGCCAAGGCGGGCGCCGTGGTGGTCACCTGGTGCCCGGCGGAGCGCCTGCTGCACGATCAGCGCGGTCGCATCGTGGGGGTGGAGGCCCACGACGTGCTGGGCGGCGAGCGCATCCAGGTGCGCGCCCACGCTGTGGTCAACGCCACGGGACCCTGGAGCGACGCGCTGCGCGCCGAGGCCCTGGGCGGCCAGGTGAAGCCCCTGCTGCGGCCCACCAAGGGCGTGCACGTGGTGGTGGACCACGCGCGCCTGCCGGTGCGGCATGCCGTGGTCATGACCCACCCCGGTGACAAACGGGTGCTGTTCGCGATCCCCTGGGGGGAGCGCACCTACCTGGGCACCACCGACACCGACTGGGATGGCGATCCGGCTGAGATCGCCGCGGATCGCGCCGACGTGGACTACCTGCTGGGGGCCGCGGCCCACTTCTTCCCCGCGCACCTCCTCTCCCCGGAGGACGTCATCGCCACCTGGGCGGGTTTGCGACCGCTCATCAACCAGGCCGGCGTGAGCGAGTCCCAGGTCAGCCGGGAGCACCACGTGGAGGTGGAGCCCAACGGCATGATCACCATCGCGGGCGGCAAGCTCACCACGTACCGGCGCATGGCGGCCGAGGTGGTGGACCGCGCCCTGGACGTGCTGCGCCTGTCGGGGGTTGCGCTGGATCAGCTTCACGCCGCCCAGACGGAGCGCGAGGCCCTGCCCGGGGCGGTGGGCTGGCCACGGGATGATGACGAGGGTCAGCTCGTGGGTGAGATCATCCGGGCCTCGGGTGGGCGCCTGTCCCCGGAGGGGGCCAGCTACCTGGCCGAGAGCCACGGCATGCTGGCGCTGGATGTCGCGGTGCTGATCGCGAGCAGGCCTGATCTTGGCGAACCCCTGATCCCGGGCCGTCCCGAGCCGCTGGCCTGCGTGGACTGGGCCGTCTCCCGCGAGCTGGCCGCCACGCTCGACGATGTGCTGCAGCGCCGCACGCCGCTGTTCTTCAAGGACCTGGACCAGGGCCTGGGCTGCGCGGAGCAGGTGGCGGACCACATGGCGGCCTTGCTGGGCTGGAGCCCTGCGCGCCGCGAGGCCGAGCTGGCCCGCTACCGCGTCGAGGTGGCGCGCAGCCGCGCCTGGAAGAGCGAGTAGCGCGCCGTGCGCCTCGACGTCGTCTCCGAGAACCCCCTGGAGTGGCTGGCCGCAGCGTTTGGCGTGGTGCCCTCGCCCGTGGTGCAGGTCTCCTGGGGCATGGCCGGCGCCAGCACCATCATCGCGGGCGTGCGCCTGGGGATCTTCGATCTGCTGGCCTCCGGGCCGCTGGCGGCGGGTGAGATCGCGGCGCAGGCGGGCACCCACGGGCTGGCCACGGAGGCCCTGTGCGACGCCCTGTGCGGCTTCGGCTGCCTGCGCCGCTCGCGGGGCCGCTTCAGCAACACCCGCTCCACCGCGAAGTGGCTGGTACGGGATGCGAAGGACTCCCTGGTGGACGCGGTGCTGTTGTTGGGCATCCTCCAGGAGGGCTTCCACGGGATCGAGCACACGGTGCGCACCGGCGAGGTCATGGACTTCCACCACGGCGGGCACGGCCCGGAGCTGTGGCGCCCCTACCTGCGCGGGCTGGCGCAGCTGGCCAAGCTGCCCGCCGGGGAGATCGCGCGCCGGGCGCGGGTCGGTGCGCCGAAGCGGCTGCTCGACGTGGGCGGCGGGCACGGCGCCTTCTCCTGCGCTTTTTGCAGGAGGTATGCGGATCTGCAGGCCGAGGTGCTCGATCTGCCGGGGGCGATTCCGGTGGGCGAAGAGCTGGTGGCCTCAGAGGGGATGGCCGAGCGGGTGCGGTACCGGGAGGGGGATCTGAGGCGCGATGCCTGGGGCGAGGGCTACGACGTGGTGCTCCTCTTCAACGTGATCCACAACCTCTCGGCCGAGGAGAGCCGCGCGGCCGTGGGGCGTGCCTTCGAGGCGCTGGCCCCCGGCGGGCGGCTCGTGATCCTGGAGGCCGAGCACCGCCACGTGCGCGATCGGATTGCGCAGGCGGGGGCCTTCGCGGAGATCCTGTGCTTTCTGACCAGCGGCACCCGCGCCTGGTCGGAGGAGGCCATGCGGGGGTGGATGGAGGAGGCGGGGTTCAGCGCGCTGCGGACATGGCGGCCGCGGTTCGGGCCCTACATGGTGGTGATCGAGGGGGGGCGGTAGGCCCACGTGCGGGGGGAGCACGGTCGGCGATCTGTTCGAGGCCGGGGCCGGGAATCGAAGGGGCTGCCGCGCCGTGGGGCGGTTCTTCGCGGGAGGGCGTGGGGCCGTGGCCAGGCGCCGGATACGCGAGGTGACGGCCGGGGGTCAGACCGTGGTCGCGGCGAGGGCTTTGACGAGCGGCTGGCACGCCTTCATCGACTGCACGGCAGCGGCGAAGGACTTGCCTGCGCCCAGGACCTTGTCGGCCGGGAACGCTGCGGTGAGGGCGAGGTTGTGGGTGCCGCCGAGGCAGAAGTGGTCCTTGGGGGCCTCGACTTCGTCCAGCAGGGCTGGGTCGGCTTCCCAAGTGGCGAGTTTCTTCCGGTCGCCCTGCTTGCACCCGTGCTGGCCTTTCATCTCGGACCGCACCTTGGTGGTGTTCTGGTAGAGCCAGGCCTCGATGCTGTAGAAGGGGACGACGGGGAGCAGCTTCGGGAGGGGATCGGGGGAGCGACCCGCCAGCGCCCTGCGGACGGGGGCGCGGATCAGCTCTTCGAACTTCGCGACGTTCTCGCTCGTGGCGGCGGCGGCCCAGGGGCGATCCCCGTCGATGTGGAACAGGACGAAGCCGGGGACGCCGGGCTCCAGGAGCTTGGTGACGATGGCGCGGACCAGATCACGCCGCTTTGGCTCGTCCCTCGAGTTCGTGCTCTTCCAGAGGTTGCCCGCCATGGATCGCCGCTCGCGTTCATCCTGGGGTTCGAACTCGATCCTCTGGGTCTGGCAAGCAGGCTCCACCTGGCAGAACATCTTCCTGGCCAGCGCGGTGAGCGTGTCCGGGGCATAGCTGGACCCATCCTCGGTGAGGACCAGCACGGAGAGCGCGGGCGACCTGCCTGGGTTCACCAGATTCCCTTGGTCCTGAGCAGCTCGCTGACGTGCTGGAACCCCGCCCGGTAGGCGCGGAAGAACCGCGCGGCGGTGTCCTCTTCCATGGCGTGCCAGAGCCATTTTCGCCTGCGTTCGCCGTCCTCCAGGTCGCAGAGGATGAAGGTCTTACGGACATCCTCCGGGCTCTCGAAGGTCAGGAAGTCGAACAGCAGCGGGTTCTGGCTGGCGAGGAAGGCCTGGCGCGGGGGGATGGCGTGCATGGCGTGCTCGATCCACGCGTGGTGCAGGCCGTTGACCAGCTCGTCGGCGATGATGACGCCCTGTTCGTTGCAGGCCAGGTACCAGAGGAAGGAGAGGAAGCGCTTCTGGCCGAAGGAGAGCTGGTCCTGGTTGATGATCGAGCCGTCGGGGAGGGTGAAGTGGACGGTGAGATCCTCGAAGAGGTGTTCGATGCGTGGGAAGGGGGTCGGAACCAGGCGGCGTTGGCTTCGCGTTGAAAGGAGTGTCACACTTTCGAATCCAAGGAGTTCTGCCCAGGATTCCAGGTACACCCAACCATCCTTGTCCACCCGGATCGTCTCGAACGCGCGGTGTTCGGCTTTGAGAAGGAGATAGTTGACAATGCCGAGTGGAGTAAAACGGCACGTCAATGAGAGGCCGCCTTTCTCGTCCACCGGCGCGCCTATCGTGAGCGCGAAGGCCTCGGGCCCCAGCTCGACTCGGTTTGTCTCCCTATTGTCTCGTGCGCCCAAGACGGACTCGAATGCCCCAAGTGCCTCGTTGAAGCGCCCTGGGGATTCCAGGACATGGAGGAAAGTGACGAGGTTGAGCAAATCCTCTGGTCCAGATGTCGTGTTCACGACCCCAAGGTCGTAAAGGAAATTCGGGGACAAGGGATCCGGTGCTGGGCTGCTGGATGGCTTTCCCGCGACGAGGAGGCGCCCTTCTGGTCCGCGGTCGGTCGCGACAACGGTGCTGCTCTCTGCTCGCACGAACGTGAGGATGTAGGAGAAACGGCGGATAGGACGTGACGAGCCGGGTCGCACGTCGTACATCTGGTCCGAATGCTCTTCGAACCAGATGCGTAGGTCGACCTCCAGAGCTTCCAAACCGGATTCGATTCTGTAGGAGAAAGCGAACTCTTCCTCCTTGAGCCCCGAAAAATCCCCCTTCGCGATCATCGCGATCAACTTGAGCAGGTTCGTCTTCCCGGTCCCATTCCGCCCGAGCAGCACGTTGAAGCCGTCGGAGAACTCCAGCCGGCAGGGCGCCGCCTGCCTGAAGCGCTCGATCTGCAACCACTTGAGCTTCACCATGGAACCAGCCTTCCTGTCTCGGTCCGTCCTCACCTAACCGGATGACCCTGATCCGCCGCGCCCCTGGCACATGCTCCCCTGTGACCACCGCCGCCGCGAGTGCGGAGCGGCAGCACCCCGAGACCAGACTTCCCCCGAGACCCGAGGTGCCCCCCGGTCGCGAGCACCTCTCCCCCGGCTCTGCTCCCTTCGCGTCTTTGCGTCTTCGCGCGAAATTCCCCTCCAGAGCACCCCGCTCAGAACCCCGAGAACGATGTGCTCGCCTCCAGGTCGCGCATCGGCTCGGGCCCGACCCTCGGTTTCCCATCGCGGGCCACGCCGGGCTCCAGCCGGATCGGATCGGCCACCCTCCGCCAGGCGGGCAGGGCGCTGTGGGCGGCGTCCACCAAGAGCTTGTAGGTCCAACAGGAGGGCTCGTCCGGGTAGCCCTCCCAGCGGGCGGTGACGCTGTTCCACTCGGCCCCGGGAAAGGGCGCGTCGCCCGAGACCAGATCCAGAATGCCGTCCAGCGCCACCTCTTCCCGCCCGCCGTCCCACCAGGAGCGGCCGTCGGGGCCGTAGAGGCGCAGGGTGGACTCGGGGCCGGGCAAGACGTCCACGTCCACGCTCACGGGGCCCAGCGCAGTGTCCAGGGTGGCGGCGCGGCGGCGGTTCTGTTCCTGGCCGTAGTCCAGGGCCCAGTCGATCACGGCGGCCAGCTTGTCCTGGTGAGGATCGTCGGCATGGGCCGCCGGGGCGCCGCCGGCGCGCGGGGGCGCGGCCTGCCAGGCCTGCAGCAGGGCGTTGGGGGTGGCGGGAGGGCGCAGCGCCTGGGGTGAGGGCGACGCGGTGAGCGTGCTGGCGGCGTGGGCGGTCACCCAGGCGCGCAGGCCGGCATCGCCCCGGACCAGCTCGCGGCGGGTGAGTCGTGTGTTGCCGTTGCGGTCCCAGACCAGCAGCGCCAGGGTGTCGTAGTTGGCCAGCTCCGTGGGGGCGCGGTTGGCCAGCACACCGGCGACGTCCCGCGTGAAACGCAGCCGGTCGGTGCCCAGGAAGGGGCCGTAGCGGACCCGATCGCTGGACACGGCGCGATCGAGCCAGGCCATGGCCTCCGCCTCGGGAGAGGGCTGGGGGCGCGGGTCGGCCCCGGGGGCCGCGCTGGCATGGAGCGGGATGGCCAGGGTGTAGGAGCCGATCCGGATCGG
>JBDRKM010000270.1:0-4147 GCA_043814015.1 Pseudomonadota bacterium | reverse complement strand
CCAGGCGCCGGGCCACGGCCCCCGCGATGGCCGGGGGCGCCGAGGGCTCGCCGCGGCCCGCACGCCAGGCCGCCCAGGCCAGCCAGATGCCGGCGGCCTCGGGGTAGGGGAAGGCGCCCGGCCCAGCCCAGGAGAGGACCGCGCCTTCCGCGTCCAGCAGGGCGGGCCCGGTGAGGAAGGCCCCCAGGGCGGCGCGCAGGGCCGGACGAGGAACGGCCTTGAAGACAGGTTTTTCCCTGGTTTCGCGGGTGGGGAGCGGTCGGGCGGCGAGGTCCACGGGGGGGCTCCGGGGGCCGGGAGTCGAAGTGGGACAACACCGGGTCGGCGGCGGCCGCGCCATGCCGTGCCCGGGCTTCGGCTCCGTATAACGGGTAAAGGACAGGTCAATGAAGCATCCGCCCGACAGCGCCCCCATCAGCCTGATGTTCTCCGGAGGCGTCGACTCCACCGCCGCGGCCATGGTCCTGGCCGAGCGCCACGAGCGCGTGCACCTGCTCACCTTCGCCAACGGCTTCGGGCACTACGGGTTCGGTCGCACCGAGCGGCGCGTGGTGGAGCTGAAGACCCGCTACGGAGCACGCATCGTCTCCCACCTCCGCGCCATCCGGCCGCTGGTGGAGGCCCTGTCCGTCTCGACCCTGATGGACGACTACCGCAGGTTCGGCTCGGGGTTCGTGTGGTGCCTGGGCTGCAAGCTGGCCATGCACGTGGCCTCGACCCAGTACGACCTGGCCCACGGCATCGCGCAGCACACCGATGGCTCCTCCGGGGACACCTCGGAGATGGTGGAGCAGATGCCCGCGGCCCTGGCCCTGATCCGGCGGTTCTACGAGGACCACGGCATTGCGTTCGGCCCCACGGGCTACGAGGTGCCGCGCGCCGAGAAGCAGGCGCGCCTGCGGGCGGCCGGTTTTCGCATGGGCCTCCCCATCCGGGACCGGGCCCTGGGCATCCAGCCCTCCTGCATCCCCGGGGAGCTCTACTACTTGCCGTTCCTGCTGCTCGGCCGCCGCCCGGTGCACCCCGAACACGAAGTGACAGCCTACATCCAGGCCAAGCGTCCGCTGATGGACCGCCTGGTGCGCGCCGGGCTGCCGGGGGAGGGGGCCTGATGTCCGATCACCCGCCCGAACAGGAGGCCCGCTCCGTCTCGCGCCTGCGTTTCCTGGTGGGATCGGCCGCCCTCCTGGGCTACCACTGCGCGGCGGGCGCGGTGCTGGAGGGGGCCGCCCTGCTGGATCGGGGCTTCCAACCCGTGGCGCGCTTTCACCGGGCCTACCTGGCGGATCTGGTGCGTGACCTCGCGCGGCGTGGGAGCGGGGGCCCGCGCCCGCCCGTGGAGGGTGGCTGAATGCGCCATCGCCTGGTCCTGGTGAACCCCCCCTTCCAGCGGAGGGTCCGGCGGGTGGCCCAGACCTCGGTGGGGCCGCCGCTCGGGCTGGCCTACCTGGCGGCCGTGGCGCGCCGTGCGGGGCACGAGGTCGCCATCGTCGACGCCAACGCCCTGGGCCTGTCGTTCGCGGAGAGCGCGCGCCGCGTGCGGGCCCTGGCGCCCACGGTGGTGGGGCTGACGGCCACCACCCCCACCGTGGATCTGGCCGGCGCCATCGCGGCGGCCCTGGGGTCGGGCGCCCGGCGCGCGCCCATCCTGCTGGGCGGGCCCCACGGCACGGCGCTGCCGGCCCGCACCCTGGCCGAGCAGCCCGCGGTGGACATGGTGGCGCGCGGTGAGGGCGAGGCCACCCTGCCCCTGCTGCTCGCGCGCCTCGACGGCGGCCCGCTCGATACCTCGGCCCTGGCCGAGGTTCCGGGCCTCGCCTTCCGCGGCCAGGGCGGCGAGGTCGTGGACACGGGCGTGGCGGCGCCCATCGCCGATCTCGACAGCCTGCCCGAGCCCGCCCGGGATCTGCTGCCGAACCACCGCTACCGCTGCCCCGACTCCGAGCGCTTCTCCACCCTGCTGGGCATGCGGGGCTGCCCCTACCGCTGCGTCTACTGCGCGGTCCCCGGCATGTTCGGGCGCCAGGTGCGCTTCCGCGATCCGGGCGCCGTCGTGGCCGAGCTGGCGGGCGCGCACGCGCGCTTCGGGGTGGAGTTCTTCTCCTTCCTGGACGACACCTTCACCACGCGGCGCGCCTGGGTCGAGGCCTTCTGCGACGCGGCGCGGCGCGCGGGCCTGCCAGGGCAGGTACGCTGGATCTGCCTGACGCGGGCCGATCTCGTGGACCGCGCGCTCCTGGCCACCATGAAGGCCGCGGGCTGCGTGCGCATCGAGCTGGGCGTGGAGAGCGGCTCGGAGGCGGGGCGCGCCTTCCTGGACAAGGGCCTCGAGGACGGGCAGATCCTGGAGGCCTTCCACAGCGCCCGTGAGGTCGGGCTGTCCACCATGGGCTTCGCCATCCTGAACATCCCCGGCGAGACCGAGGCGGATGAGGCGCGGACCTTCGAGCTGCTGGCCCGGGCCGACCCCGACTTCCTGCAGGTCAGCCTGCTGACCCCGTATCCGGGCACGCCGCTCAGGGCGCTGGCGGAGGAGCGGGGCTGGATCAGCACCGACGACTGGGCCCGCTACAGCTTCCTGAACGACGTGGTGCTCGATCACGGCGTGCCTGCCGCCACCATCTGCGCTCGGCACCGCGCCTTCCTGCGCCGCTTCTACCTGCGCCCGCGCACGGCGCTCAAGCTCGGCCGCCTGGTGCTCTCGGGGACGACGAGGCTGCGCCCCCTGGCGCGCACCGTCGCGCTCGGGCTGACGGGGGCCTGGGGTGGGGGAGGGGAGCGGTGAGCCCCTGGCTCGAGATCCCGCTGCGCCTGCTGGCCGCGGCCTTCGCCTTCGGGCTGCCGGGCACGCTGGCGGCCTGCTGGATCGAGCCCCGCTGGTCCTGGCCCATGCGGCTGGGGGTGGGGATCACGCTCTCGGTGCTGGTGGTGCCGCTGACGGCCTTCGTCCTGGCCTGGTGGCTGGCCACCTCCATCACGCCGGGGCTCACGCTCGGTGTCGCGGCCGGCTGGTCGCTGCTCGCCGCGCTGCCCCTGCTGCACGCGTGGAGGCGCCGCCGTGGTTGAAGCGCCCCTGATCCTCGCCCTGCACGAGGACACCAACGCCAACGCGGCCCTGCTGCGCGGCCAGGAGGTCATCGCGGCGGTGGCCGAGGAGCGCCTGAGTCGCGAGAAGTACCAGGCCGGCTTCCCGGCACGCGCTGTGGCGGGCGTGCTGGCCCTGGGTGGCGTGGGGCTGCACGATGTGGACGCGCTGGTGGCGGGCAACCGCTTCCACTTCTTGCCGCGCCTGCCCGGTGGCGAGCGGCTGCTCGGGGGTGAGCACGATCTGCTGGGCCCCTCCCACAAGGCCTGGCTCGCGCTGCAGGCGCACCTGCCCGGCGAGGGCCCCCTGGCCCGGGTGGCCGAGGGGCTCTCCCGTCGGGGCCTGGCTCGCCGCCTGGGGCGCGTGCCCGTCCTGGTGGACCACCACAGCGCCCACGCCTGGAGCGCGTACCTGACCTCGCCCTTCCCCGAGGCCCTGGCGGTGTCCGTGGACAACATGGGCGATGGCTTCGCGGCGCGCACCTTCGACGCCGCGGGCGGGCGCCTGCGGCCCCTGTGGAGCTCGGCCGCCACCGCCTCGCCGGGCCAGTTCTACGGCGAGATCTCCCAGCTTCTGGGCTTCCACCTGCTGATGGCGGGCAAGGTCACGGGCCTGGCCGCCCGCGGCGACTGGCGCCGGGCCTACGGAGCCATGGAGCGCCTCATCGGCCTGCGCGATGGCGACACCGACTTCACCCTGCCGCCCCTGTGGTCCAAGGGCCGCCGCAGGGGGGCCCTGGCCGAGCTGGCCGCGTTCTCCCGCGAGGACGTGGCCGCCGCGGCCCAGCGCCGCCTGGAGGACGTGCTGGTGGCCTACGTGCGGCGCGGCCTGCGGGAGACCGGCCGTCGGCACCTGGTGCTGGCCGGGGGCGTGTTCGCCAACGTGCTGGTGAACCACCGCCTCTGGAGCCTGCCTGAAGTGGAGGGTCTGTTCGTGCACCCGGCCATGAGCGACCAGGGCATCGCGGTCGGGGCCGCCCTGGGTTGGTTGGCTGCCCAGGGCCAGGCCACGCCGCGCCCCATCCCCCACGTCTTCCTGGGGCCCGGCTACCCCGAGGACGAG
>JBDRKM010000269.1:0-8503 GCA_043814015.1 Pseudomonadota bacterium | reverse complement strand
TCCCTCGCCGCGGCCTGGCGCGAGGTGGGCGAGGCCCGCGAGGACCTGGAGCAGGCCCGGGAGGCCGCGCTGCAGGCCCGCGCGCGCCTCGGCGAGCGGCGCCACCTCGCGGCCCTGGCGCTGGCCGAGCGCGCCCTCACGGAGCAGGGCGAGGCGGTGCAGGACCTGGCCGAGCTGACCGCGGCCATGGAGGCCCTGGAGCAGGTCCGCGCCGAGACCGAGGGCATGCGGCGCTCCCTGGAGGAGCAGCGCGCGATCATGATCCGTCAGGCGGCGCAGTACGGCCGCTTCGGCGGCTCCGAGCGCTTCGCGGAGGGCGATGCCCTGCGCGAGGCCCTGCTCGCGGAGTGGGCCTCGGGCGCGCCCGCGGACTGGCAGCAGCGGCGTGAGCGCTGGAAGGCCGTGCTGCACGCCTGGAGGAGCGGGGCCTCCAAGGCGCGCCAGGCCTGGCGCGAGCAGCGGGCCCGTGAGGAGCAGAAGGCCCTGGAGGACGAGGCCTGGCTGGAGGAGAACAGGCGCCGGTGCGAGAGCCATGAGGGGCTGTTCGGCGGCCACGACAGCTCCTCGCGCAGCTACGGGAGCATCTCCTTCGGGAGCAGCCATCGCGGCGGCGGCGGCTTCGGGGGAGGGCGTCGCAGCGGCGGCGGCTCCTTCGGGGGCGGTGGCCGCAGCGGCGGACGGTCCTTCGGGAGCGGCGGCAGACGATCGGGCGGAAGGAAGTTCTGAACCAGCGACGGAACCACGCTATCTACCTGGCGGTCCAAGTCGACCGCCCTCGCTCGGGAGAGCCCCATGCGCTCCATCCCCGTCCTGCTCGCCGGCTCGCTGGCTGCCTGCGCCCACCGCGCGTCCACCCCTGCCCCCGCTGCGGCCGCGGCCGACGCCGGCTGGCCTCCGCAGCAGCCCTGGACCGCCGCGCTGGAGGCGGACCTGCAGGCGGGTGATCTGGACTCCGCCCGCGCCCTGCTCGACGCCCAGCTCGCGGTGGAGCAGGCCGATCCCGAGGTGCAAGCCGATCTGTTGTGGACCAGGGGGTACGTCCACTACCAGCAGGGCCGGATCGACGAGCAGCGCGCCGACGTGCGCGCCCTGCTGAGTCTGGCCGATGCGGGCGCCTTCACCTCCCCCCCGCCCGGGCTGCAGCAGCTCCTCGGCCTGGCCGCCCTGGTGGACGTCGCGGCCGGCGCGGAGCTGCGCCCCGAGATCGCCGGGGACATGGCGCACGCGGTCCCCGTGATCGACATCGGCATGGAGTATCTCTTCATCTCCCAGGTGCGCTGCGGGCCCGCGCTGACCGGGGTGTACGAGAGCGCGGTGCAGGCCCTGCTGTACGACGAGGAGGGCCACGCCTACGACATGCTCGACTGCGCCTGCACGGCCGGGGACCAGACCCGGGAGTTCTACTTCCAGATCGACGGCTGGATGTCGTACCTGGGTGGGTTGTTGGAGGGGGGCGGGGGGGAGTGACCTCCGCCCTGCTGGTGGCAGGTGCGCCCCGCGGGACCAGACCAACGACGCCGAGCGCGAGGCTGGTGTAGGCTGGTGTTCGCTCGAGGTGCACCCATGTCACGCCCATCCTGCACCCTCATCGTGCTCTGCGCCTGGCCCCTGGTGCCGCGGACGACCCAGGCTGCGCTCCCCGCGAGCCTCGACGACATCGACGCCGACGCCCGTTGGATGGGCGAGGCGGCGAATGACCACGCGGGGGGCACCATCGCCGGCAACGCCGACGTGAACGGCGACGGGTACCCGGACCTGCTGGTGGGGGCCTACGGCAGCGACGACGGCGCCGAGGGGGGCGGTGAGAGCTACCTGCTGCTGGGCGGGCCCACCCGCTGGAGCGGCGACATCGGCCTGGACAGCGCCACCGCGAGCTGGGTGGGCACCACCGGCGGCGAGTACACCAGCTCCGCGCTGGGGCTGATCCCAGACATGGACGGCGACAGCTACGACGAGATCGCCATCGGCAGCTACTGCAGCGATCAGGCTGGCTTCGACGCGGGGGAGCTCTACCTGATCTACGGCGAGGCCTCGGCGGGCTGGGGCACGGATCGATCCTTGCGCGACGCCGACGTGAGCTGGCTGGGCGAGGACGCGTGGGACCGCCTGGGGCACGCCGTCGCGGGTCTCGGGGACGTGAACGGCGACGGCCTGGGCGATCTGCTGGTGGGCGCGAGCTGGCGCTCCTCGGCGAGCTACAAGGGCGGCGAGGCCTACCTCGTCCTCGGTCCAGTCTCGGGCGTGTTCTTGTTCACCGAGGCCGACAAGTGCTGGAACCAGAGCGGCGGCTACCAGTACGACTTCGGCTACGATGTCGCCGGCGGGGCGGACTTCGATGGTGACGCGCTGGCGGACTTCATGATCTCGGCCTGGGTCTACGGGGCGGTCCGCATCCTGCACGGACGGGCCGATCCGGCGGACTACGGGAGCTCCTACGTCTTCGACGCCACCATCATGAGAGACGGCTCCTACGAGAGCCTGGGCAACGCCATCGACGTGGCCGGAGACGTCGACGGCGACGGCCTGGACGACGTCCTCATCGGCGACAAGTACCACGATGGCGATTTCTACTTCGGTGGAGCCGCCTACCTTCTGCTCTCACCGATCGAGGGTACGGTCAACGTCCGCGATCATCAGCTCGAGGTGATGCCCTCGGGGGAGCGCGAAGGCGTGGGCAGCGGCGTCGCCGGCGTCGGCGACATGGACGGGGATGGCTACGCCGACTTCGCGGTGGGCGCCCCCGCTTGGGGAGCCGCGTGCGAGAGCTCCGGCGTCGTCGCCATTTTTCACGGGAGCGCGAGCGGTGGTGTGGCCGGTGAGGTCGGGTTGGAGCTGGGCGAGGCCCTGATCGTCGGGACCCCGGAGTACAGCGGCGTGGGGTACAACATCGCCGCGGGGGGCGATGTGGACGGCGACGGCAGCCCCGACCTCATGCTCGGGGCCAGCTCCAACAACCAGACCTGGCTCGTCCACGGCCCGGTGCGCGGCGTCTGGGAGGTGGATGACATCGCCGCCTACCACTTCGACGGTGTGAACACCGGCGATCAGGCCGGCTACGCCATCTCCATGGCCGGCGACGCGGACGCCGACGGCCTCACCGACCTCCTGATCGGCGCCAAGGGCGAGGACAGCTACGGCGAGAACGCCGGCGCGGCCTACCTGATCTTCGGCAGCAGCCTATGAGTTACCATTGGCCCCCCACCGCGGAGCACCTATGGACCGCCACCCCCTGCCGCACGCCGCGCCCCCCGCCTACCCTCCTCGCCGCGGCGCCTGGGCGCTCGGCCTGCTGAGCCTCGGCGGCGTGGCCGTGGCCTCCGCCGGGCTCGCCGGCTGCGGCGCGCACCGGGCGCCGGTGGTCTGCCCCGGCGACATGGTGGCTCCGGGCTCCGGGCCCGTGCCCGTGGAGAGCCCCGAGGGGCCCGAGGTGGACGGGGACATGGTGCCCGTGGAGCTGGAGTACCACATCGGTGGCGAGATGCCGGTGCCCGACGAGGTGGAGGTTCCGCCGTCCGAGGAGCCGGACCCGGTGCTCGACGGAGACGTGCCGGTGCCCGCCCCCGATCCGGACGAGGCCCGCATCCCGGGCGGGATGGTGCCCCCGCAGGAGCCGGTGGGCGAGGAGCCCGCGCCCGAGGGTGACTGAACCAGGACGTCCGCGTCGCGGTCTGCGTCCCCCGCGGGCGCCGGGGATGACGGCGGACACGGAGGGAGGCCTGGAACCAGGAGATTTTCGGGTTTGGTGCGGAAATTGCAACGCAGAGGCCGTCCCCCTGCCGGAGGTTCCACATGGAACACGCCCGTCCCGCCCTCGGAGCCATCCTCCTCGCCGCGCTGCCGATGATCGCCTTCCCGGCGTCCGCGCGGGCCGCGGGCCCAGCTGAAGCGGAAGCCGCAGCGGCGGTCGAGGCCACCCTCGACACCGCGGCCTCGCACTACTTCTTCGCCCCCTCAGCCCTCAACCCGGCGCGGGGGCACGGCTACGTCGCCCAGACGGAGCTGGCCGTCACCCAGGTGGCCTTCGGCATCACGGACCACGTGGAGCTGGAGGCGGCCACCAGCATCCCCATGCTGCTGGCCAACCTCTCCCCGAACTTCGCCGGCGGCGCGGCCGGCCTCCTGGGCGCCAAGGCCGGCGCGCCGCTGGGGCGGCGGCTCCACGGAGCCCTGGGCGTCAAGGCCTTCGGCCTGCTCGACGACAGCGGTGGGTCGGGCCTGTTCATGCCGTACGGCTGCGTGACCTTCGGGGACGCCCGCCACAACATCAGCCTGAACGGCGGGGTGGTGATCGACGGCGACGGGGATGTGAGCGTGCCCCTGGCGCTGTCGGGGGCCATCCTGGTGTCGGACACCGTGGGCGTCATGAGCGAGACCTGGTTGCTGTTCGATGGGCCGGGGGAGGGTGTCAGGAACCTCCTGTTCGCCAGCTCCCTCGGCGCGCGCTTCCTGCCCCGCGGGGGGGGCTGGAACATCGACGCCGGGCTCGTGCTCCTGGGGATTGACGGTGACCTGGTCAGCATCCCCCTGCCGTGGCTCTCGGCGGGGTGGCACTTCGGGTCGTAGGATCGAGCGACCCGCGACCTACCTCGTCACCCCGTCGCAGTCGTTGTCCACCCCGTCTCCCACGATCTCGGTGGCGGAGGGGTTGACGCGCGCGCTGGCGTCGTCGCAGTCGCCGCCGGTCTCGGTGTAGCCGTCGCCGTCGTCGTCGGCGTTGACCGTGCCCTCGTCGAGGCTGCCATCGCAGTCGTTGTCCACCCAGTCGGCCAGCTCGGGGGCGTAGGGGTAGGTGCTGGCGTCGGCGTCGTCGCAGTCGCCGCCGGTCTCGGTGTGGCCGTCGCCGTCGTCGTCGTAGGCGCGGGTGCCCTCATCGACCGTGCCGTCGCAGTCGTTGTCCACGCTGTCGGCGGCCTCGGCGGCGCCGGGGTGGGCGGTGGCGTCGGCGTCGTCGCAGTCGCCGCCCTCCACGGCGTAGCCGTCGCAGTCGTTGTCCACGAAGCTGGAATCCACCACGCCGTCGCAGTCGTCGTCGATGCCGTTGGTGTAGTCCTCGGGGGCACCGAAGTAGATGCTCGGGTCGCCGTCGTTGCAGTCGCCGTCGTCCTCGGTCTGGCCGTCGCCGTCGTCGTCGTAGCACGACGTGCCCTCATCGGTGGTGCCGTCGCAGTCGTTGTCGGCGCCGTCGCAGACCTCGTCGGCGCCGGGGTGGGTGGCGGCGCTGGTGTCGTCGCAGTCGGTGCCGCAGGCGGCCCAGCCATCGCCGTCTACGTCGTAGAGGGTGGCGTCGCCGTTCAGGCAGTCGTTGGCCACCAGGGTGACGGTGCCCAGCTCGACCTCGGGCAGATCGAGGGTGAAGTCCGCGGTGCCGGTGGCGGGCTCTTCGTCGCGGGGCGAGAACGCCAGGGTGAGGAGGGCCTCGGCGCCCGGCTCCACGGAGATGGGGAGGGCGCTCAGCAGGGAGAAGGAGCGTGGGGTGAGATCCATGGCCTCCAGCGAGATGGGGACGAGGCCCTCGTTGACCAGATGCAGCACGCCTTCGGCCTGCTCGCGGGAGGCCACGGGGCCGAAGTCCAGCAACCCCGGGTAGACGGAGGCGGCGGCGCCACCGGCCCGGCCGCGCACCTGGACGAGGACGTCGTCGGCGGCATCGCCGGCGCCCACGGTCACGTCGGCCCAGTGCCAGCCCTCCTCCGCGGGGGCGTAGAGGAAGTCCAGGGTGGCGCTGCCGCCTTCGGGCACCTCGGGCAGCTCGGCGGTGGTGAGGGCGAACCAGGCGCCGGCCTGGTTGGCGACCTCCACGGTGGTGAGGGTGACGGTGGAGCCCTCGGCGTTGAGCACCTGCATGGTGAAGGGGGTCTCGGAGCCCACGGGCACGGTGCCGAGGTCCATGACCCGGGGCGCGACGTCGAGCGCGGCTTTGACGCGGTGGACGTCGAAGTCCTGCTCGCAGGCGGCCAGGGCCAGCGATGCCACCAGGAGGGGGGCGGGCCTCACCGGGCACCTCCCCGGCGGCGGCGAAGCGCGACCCCACCGGCGAGCCCGATCCCGGCGAGCATGCCGAGCATGCCGGCGCCGCCCGCGCCGAGCCCGGAGGCACAGGAGCAGGTCCCGGGATCGTCGAAGACGGGCTCCTCCTGCTCGCAGCCCTCGTCCACCTCGCCATCGCAGTCGTTGTCGAGCTCGTCGCACATCTCGAACATCTCGGGGTTCACCCAGCCGTTTTGGTCGTCGCAGTCGCCGTCGCCGGTGGTGAAGCCGTCCAGGTCGGCGTCCTCGCCCGCGCCCTCGTCCACGGTGCCGTCGCAGTCGTCGTCCTGGCCGTTCTCGGCCTCCTGGGCGCCGGGGTGGACGGAAGCGTCGGCGTCGTCGCAGTCGCCCCCGACCTCGGAGTAGCCGTCGCCGTCGTCGTCGAAGCGCTCGGTGCCCTCGTCCACGTCGCCGTCGCAGTCGTCGTCCAGGTAGTTGCCCTGCTCGCGGGCGCCGGGGAAGACGAGCGGATCGCCGTCGTCGCAGTCGCCGTCACGCTCGGTGAAGCCGTCACCGTCGTCGTCGTAGAAGTCGGTGCCCTCATCTGTGGTGCCGTCGCAGTCGTTGTCGGCCCCGTCGGCCAGCTCGGGGGCGCCCGGGTACGTGCTGGCGTCGCGGTCGTCGCAGTCGCCGCCCTCGGCGTTGTAGCCGTCGTGGTCGTGGTCCACGCCCTGGTAGTCCACTTCGCCGTCGCAGTCGTCGTCCACGCCGTTGGCGGGGATCTCGGCGACGCCGGGGTTGACCTGCAGGTCGGCGTCGTTGCAGTCGCCGTCGTCCTCGGTGTAGCCGTCGCCGTCGTCGTCGTAGCAGTCGGTGCCCTCATCCGTGAGGCCGTCGCAGTCCTCATCGACCCCGTCGCAGGTCTCGGCCTCGCCCGGGCTCCGGAAGGGGTCGGCATCGTCGCAGTCGCCGCCGGACTCGGCCCAGCCGTCGCCGTCGTCGTCGTACCAGATGGTGCCCTCGTCCACGGTGCCGTCGCAGTCGTCGTCGGTGCCGTCGGGGGCCTCGGTGGCGCCCGGGTGCATGGTGGCGTCGCCGTCGTCGCAGTCGGTGCCGCCCACCACGTCGGCGATGTAGCCGTCGCCGTCCACGTCGGTCAGATCGCTGCCATCGCAGTCCTGGTCGATGCCGTCGTACGGGATCTCGGTGGCGCCGGGGTGGATGGTGGCGTCCGTGTCGTCGCAGTCGCTGCCGCTGCACCAGGCGGTGGTGGCGTCCCAGCCGTCGCCGTCCAGATCGCAGCAGGCCGGATCGCGCAGGCAGTCGGGGTCGCTGCAGTCGATCAGGCCGTCGTAGTCGTCGTCCACGCCGTTGTCGCAGTCCTCCGGGCAGCCGGTGCCGGCGGAGATGTCGAAGGAGAGGGTGTAGTGGCCCTCGGCCGGGGTGCAGTAGCCGAAGTAGCTCGAGCCCACCGAGTAGCCGTAGGCCTCGATGGAGATGTAGTAGGTAGCCAGGGCGGTGCAGGTGAAGGTGACGGAGTCGTTGGTGGTGGAGGCGGCGGTGGAGCCGGCCACGCAGCCCGAGTAGGGGTTGCAGGTGGAGTTGAGGATGTAGATGTCCAGATCGCAGTCCATGCCCGTGACGTCCAGCGTGACGCTGCCGGTGCGCTGGCAGGTGAACTCGTAGACGTCCTCGCCGGCCGTCTGGTTGAGCGGGGCGTAGGGCGAGCCGCAGGCGTAGCGGGTGGTGGTGGTGGTGCCGCCGAGGTGGCTGGTGGTGCTGCCCGAGACGCGCCCGGTGATGACATCCGAGCAGGTCAGCACGTCCACGATGGGGACGGCGCTGGGGCAGGCGGCCCGGGCGGGGCCGGGCACGGCGGCCAGCAGGAGGGCCAGGAGCGTGAGGGCGCCGGGGCGGGGACGGGGTGCGGGCATGGCAGGCCTCGTGGACGCTGGCCAGGGCGCGACAGAGCACGGCGCGCCGGCCGGACGTGCGCCCGCATTGTAGCAGGACAAGGCCCCGGCCGGGGGAGCAGCTATACGCGCGTGGCCGAGGACAGCAGCGCCTTGGCCTCCGTGTCGAGGCGCAGGGTGAGGCCGAAGCCGGTGGACAGCACCGAGTTGACGGTGGCCTCGATGGTGACACCCAGACCCGAGGGCAGCATCATGTTGACGCTGAGGTAGGAACCCATCTCCGGCGGCTTCTGGACGTACTGGAGGAAGAGCAGCCCGCGCGAGAGGTAGGCCTGGTAGTCGCCGAGGTAGGTGGCGCGGGCGCTGTAGCGTACGAAGACCTGGGGTGGGGAGGCGCCGAGGCGCAGGCTGACCTGCGGGTCGGCGGCGTTGGGGAGCCGGGGGCTCTTCATGTGCGCGGGCGCGGGCGCTGGGCGGGGTTGGGAGCGGATCTGCTGGCGCTGGGTGGCGCTGGGCCCGGGCGGGGGCCGGGGGGCGGCGCGACCCTCGTGGTCCGACATCTCCGGCTCGCCGCGCACGCGGCGCCGTGGACCCTGCTCGGACCGCTCGAGGGCGGCGCCCAG
>JBDRKM010000268.1:0-9537 GCA_043814015.1 Pseudomonadota bacterium | reverse complement strand
AGGGCCTCCCAGCGCGGGGGAAAGGGGGCGGACTACCCGGCCGCCGGTGCGAGGCGGCTTCCACGCGCGAGATCACCGCCCGGGATGTCCCAGGGACCCCCGGACAGGGCGCCTGGGTCTTCGGGCACATTATAGGCTAGCCCTCGAACCGTCCCACCCAGCTCTGCCGGCGCCGGCGACGCAGCAGCTCCGCCACGATCACCGCCTGGAGCTGGTCGATGGCCGCGGACAGCGCGTCATTGACCACCAGGTAGTCGAATTCGCCGCACCCCTGAAGCTGCAGATGGGCCTCACGCACCCGCCGCTGGATGACCTCCTCCGGGTCGGAGGCGCGGGCCCTGAGCCGGGCCTCGAGGGCGGCCACGCTGGGCGGCAGCACGAAGATGCTCACCGCTCCGGGCCAGCGCGCGCGCACCTGGGCGGCGCCCTGGGTGTCGATGTCCAAGAGGACGCTGATGCCCTGGGCCACGGCGCGCTCCACCGGCTCGCGCAGGGTGCCGTAGCGGTTGCCGTAGACCTCCGCGTGCTCGAGGAAGGCGCGCTCGGCCAGCAGCGCCTCGAAGCGCGACGCCGCCAGGAAGTGGTAGTCCACGCCGTCCCGCTCACTCTCGCGCGGCGGGCGGGTGGTGGCCGACACCGAGAACGCCAGGTGGGGAACGTGGGCCAGGGCTGCGCGCAGCAGCGTGGTCTTGCCGGTGCCGGAGGAGCCGGTCACCACGAAGAGCACACCGCGGTCGGGGCGCTCCCAGCCTGTCAGATCAAGGGTCATGCTCTCCTCTTCGCCTGCTGGCCCACGCGGGAGCTACTCTACGTTGGCGGCCTGCTCGCGCAGCTTCTCCAGGGCGGACTTCATCTGCACCACGATGCGGCTGGCGTTCTCACCGATGGCCTTGGAGCCTACGGTGTTGACCTCGCGGTGCATCTCCTGGATCAGAAACTCCATCTTGCGACCGGCCGGCTCCTGCCCGGCGAGCAGCTCGCGGAACTGGTCGAGGTGGCTCTCCAGCCGCGCCAGCTCCTCGGACACGTCGGCCTTGTCGGCCAGCAGGGCGGCCTCCTGGGCCAGGCGGACCGGATCGAACTGCTCGCCGACCAGGGCCCGCAGGCGCTCGTCGAAGCGCCGGCGCAGGGCCTCCACCACGCCGCTGGAGGACGCGCGCATCTCACCGAGGTAGCGCAGCATCTCGCCGATGTGCTGCTGGAGGTCCTTGCGCAGGGCGCGCCCCTCCCGCGCGCGCATGTCGGCGAGATGCTCGGCCGCGCCGGTGAGCGCCGGCTCCAACAGCTCCCACTCGTGGGTGGGATCCAGCTCGACCTCGGTGATGGCCAAGACCCCAGGCTGGCCAAGTAGCCAGGCGAGATCGACCTTTTCGTCCAGCTGCAGGCGTTGGGCCACCGCCTGGGCGGCCCTGGCATAGGCCGCGGCCAGGCGCAGATCCGGCGAGACCGTGTTGGGACCTTCGGGGCCGATGCGCCGTACGGTGCAGTCGATACGGCCGCGGTCGAAGCGCTCGCGCAGCACGTTGGTGACCCGAGGCTCCAGGGCGTTGTACTCCCGGGGGAGCTTGAGGTTCAGATCGCGGAAGCGGTGGTTGACGGAGCGCAGCTCCACCACCACGGTGACCACGCCGTTGGTGGCCTCGCCGCGCCCGAATGCGGTCATGGAGTTCATGGGGGACGTTCCCTTCGTGCGCGCGTGGGGCGGCGTGAGCCACACTCAGAAGCGCAGGCTCATACTCGCCACGGCGCCATCCTGCACGGGCACGAGGACGAAGAAGCCGCCGGTGGCGGCGAGCACCCCGGCGCCGATGCCCAGCCCGAGGTTGAGCTTGCGCATGCGGGTGTAGCGGGCATGCAGGTTGGCGCCGTCCTCGCCTTCGGGCACCGGCTCGGTGCGGTCGACCACGACGGGCTCCAGCTTGTGGCCCTTGATGTAGGCGTACAGGCTCCCGGCCTCGAGCAGGGCTGCCGCGCCCAGGGTGGGTAGCCCCACGGCCAGGCGGCGGTGGCGATCGCCGGGGACCTCGGGGATGACCGGGGGTGGCGTGGGCTCCACGGTGGGCGGCGGGGGGGCGGTCGTGGCGACGGGCGCGGGGGCCTGGGGCACCTGGAAGAGGACCAGCCCGGGGGTGCAATGCCCGGCCTCGGTGGGGTGCATCTGATCGCCGCTCAGCGTCGCGGCCTGCTCCAACACGAAGCGATGCAGCTCGCTGGCGGTGAGGGAGCCGTCGCCCGAGGCGTCGGCCTCGCCCTGGAAGGCGCGCACCAGGATGGAGGCGAACATGCCCTCCGCCGCGGGCTCGCGCATGGCGGAGGCCGAGAGGATGAAGGTGTTCTCGGGCAGATCGGGCCAGGAGCGGGCGTTGGGGCCCAGCAGGGCCAGGCCGCCCAGCTCGCCCTCGTGGGCGGTGTCGGTCAAGAGCACCAGGGCGCGCACGTTCACCGCATCGCGCACCCTGCGGCCAAGCTCCGAGATACGCATCCCCGTGTTCTCGATGTCCTCGGGCCTGGCGTCGGCCGGCAGGACGTAGGGGTCGTCGAAGTCCGCCCCCATGCCGTGGGCCTCGATGTAGATCAACAGGGTGTCGTCCGGGCCGACCATGCCGGGCAGGGACTGCACCAGGAAGCTCTCGATGGCCTGGCGGGTGGCGAAGCCGTCCTTGAGCTCCATGACCTCGAAGCCGTCTTGATCGCGGAGGACCCTGGCGAGGGCCTCGGCGTCCTGGCGCGCGTGGGCCAGGTGCAGCTCGGGGGGCAGGTTGGGGTACTCACCGATCCCGATCACGAGGGCGACGCGCTTGCCATCAGCGGCCCAGGCGGCGCTCGACGTGGCGGCCCCCAGCAGCGCGAGGGCCAGGCCCGGGGCCAGCAGCTTGGACGAGTTGACGGGGTTGACGGGCACGGCTCACTCCTCCCTCAGGGCTTCGGGGCGCAGCTCAGGCGGCCGCGCACATCCTCGCACACCCACGCGCCGCGGTGATCCACCGCCGCCGCGAAGACCTGCCGCCGGTCGCCGAAGACCGCGCTGGCCTCACAGGTCCCCGGCAGCAGATCCCAGACGTAGCAGCTCGGGTCGCAGACGGTCACCGGCGCGCCCTCGCACCGCACGGTGGGCGAGACACCCGCGTGGAAGACGAACTTGACACGATCGACGACCTGGGGGCCGGCGCTGGCACCCACGCCAGGATCCACGAGGACGATGTTGGGATCGTACAGGGCGCTGACCGTGGGGTGCTGGTGATCGCCGGTGGCGGCGGGCACCGCCTCGACCAGGTAGCGCACCAGCTCGCCCGAGCTGACCTGCCCCTCGCCGGAGGCGTCCGCGCGGCCGCCGAGACCGGCCACGAAGGCCTCGGCAAAGGCGCCGGGCTGTGCCGTCTCCCGGAGCCCTGAGGCCGCCAGCACCATGCTCGCCTGCAGGGCCTGGGGCCACTGATCGGGGCTGGGGCCCATCAGGGCGACATCTTCGAGGGTGCCGGCGTGGGAGGTGTCGGTCACCACCAGCATGTGGCCGGCGTGCACCCCCTGCTGCAGGGCCGAAGCCAGCTCGTCCACGGGCCAGCCCGACTGATCGATGGCGCCAGGATCGGCCTCGTAGGTCAAGAGGTGCGGATCGCCGAAGTCGCCGCCGATGCCCTGCCCCACGAAGTACAGCAGGAAGAGATCGTCGGGCCCGAGCGTGAACCCGCCCCGCAGGAGGGACTCCATGGCCACGCGGGTGGCGGAGGTGTCGGTGAGCAGGCGGACCTGCTGGAACCCCGCCACGGTCTCGAGGGCCTCGGCCACCCGGATCGCATCCTGACGAGCGTCGCGGATGCGCAGCTCCGCGGGGAGGCGGTCGTAGGCTTCGATCCCCACCACCACCGCGGCCCGCTGGGGGCTCGCGGCCGCAGCTGGCGCCGCGAGCGGCCCCAACACGAGGAGCGAAGCGGACAACGCCAGGTTCATGGTGCGACCGGAGCCTCGACGGGCGGAGGGGCCTGGCCATCCACGGGGGCCTCGGGCGGCTCGGCGAGCCCAGGGGACTTGGGCGGCGCCTCGCCGGAGGTCACGGCGCTGAAGGCCTGCTCCAGGTAGTCGCGCACCTCCACCGGCTCTCCCTCCAGCGCCATCCCGCGCAGGGTGGCGAGCACACGGGCCTCGTGCTCCAGGGCGGCGGCCTGAGCCTCCTCGGTGCCGCTGGGCTGGGAGGCCTTGCGCAGCTCGCGGGACACCGCGCGCGCCTCGGCCGCGAACTCCTCGTCGCCCTCGGGGCCGAGCGTGTTCGCCAGCACCAGCCAGCGCTTCCCGACCTCCTGGACATGCTGGAAGTACGGGGTGGCGCGGCGGGGCTTCGTTGGCGGCCCGGGCCTCGGCCCGCTCAGGGGGGAGCTCGTCGATGGAGACCGGCTCGCGGTCGGCGGCCCGGACAGGCTCGCGCTTGCGGGGGCCGCTGTGCCGCAGCCGCGGCGCGGTGCCACCCTCCGGGTCCGCGTCCTGGCTCAGGGTGGAGACCTCCTCGTCTTCGGAGTGGTGCGAGGGGATGAGGAGGATGGCGGCGCACACACCGACGATGGCGGCGAGGGCGAAGAAGATCCTGCGATCCAAGGCGGCTCCTGTCGGGACGCGGGCGACAGAGGGGGAGGAGGACCCGCGCTGGGGCCTTCTAACAAGAAACCGCCCGGTTAGGAGCCATGCTACGGAGGACCCATGATCCGCGCCCGCCTCGCCTTCGCCCTCAGCATGCTACCCTGCCTGGGGTGTCCCGGGGGTGCCACCCCCACGGACGACAGCGGCGGTCCCGCGGTGGCCTGCCCCTCCACCTGGGCCGCGCACCCGGACGGCGTCTGGCTCCAACCCCACGCCTGCCTGGCCTGGAGCCCGCGCTCGGAGGCGCCCATGGACTGGTACACCGCGGCGAGCCCCGAGAGCGCCACCGCGGGCGGCTGTGGCGCCCACTGCGCCGAGGAGCCGGGCTGGTGCGACGACCTCGCCGGCCTCGGCGGCATCGCCCGCTGGCGCCTGCCATCGCTGGACGAGCTGGAGGCCGTGGCCTACGCCGAGCCGCCGCTGGACCCGCTGGACGGCGCCCTCTGGTCCCGGGACAGCGGCGGTCCGGGCGACGAGCTGGCCTGGCAGCTCGACCTCACCAACCCCTCCCAGCAGGTGATGGCGGGCAAGGACCAGGACGCCTGGGTGCGCTGCGTGGCGGATCTCCACTGACTCAGGCGGGCCGTGCCTCGCGCAGGATGCGCTCCACCTCGGGGTGCAGCTGGTAGAGGGTGATGACCTGGCCGAAGGTGTTCTTCCACTGGCGCACGCGCTCGCGGGACACGCCGAACTCGTTGGCGATCTCCTGCCCGCTCTCGCCGCGCTCCAGGGCCTCGATCAACCGGCGGAAGCGCGCCCGGCCGTAGGTCCTG
Source organism: Pseudomonadota bacterium (assembly GCA_043814015.1). GTDB lineage: Bacteria > Myxococcota_A > UBA796 > UBA796 > JAFGLY01 > JBDRKM01. The sequence continues at coordinate 4,135 of JBDRKM010000268.1, read as the reverse complement.
ACGAAGTTACGCGCGACACGTTCCCGACTTTTTGTAGATGGGACGGACATTTTCCAGCATCCTCCTTCGCAGCGACGGCTTCCTGCCGATCCCGTGGTTCCTTCTCTGACGGCCACAGCGTACCACAATCCATTGACGTGTCAAGGTGCGGGCCGCCGTGGAGGTCCCCGCTGCCCTTCAGCCACGCCCAGCGCCGTGCAAGGGCCTGGCATGAATCGCCCCCGGCGCGGACAGATCCTGACCCTGTCCAGCGATACTCCAGGAGTGACGCCACCTGGAGTCGAGCCGTCGCAGCTTCGGCCGAACGCAAGGCAGCCGTACGGTCATGGCATGGATAATCTTCGACAGCCGTCATTTTTTTTGCGTCTCCCGTCTGATATGGATATTCGCCCACCATGCTCAACCAGATCCCCCTCGCTTTCATCGAATCCACCGCCTGGCCAACGCGGACATCCGCGCGTGCGGTGCTGACGGCCCTCGGTCTGCATGGCTGGAACGTCCGTGATCTTGGGCCCAGGCTGGTGCCGGCGCTCGTCGAGGGATCGAGCGCTGGCCATTTCGACATCCTGACCGAACAGGGCGGCCCGTTCATGTTCGCCTGCGCCCACTCAGGGACGGGCCGACTCCGCGCCGAGGCAGAGCTCGCCCAGCGTCTGGAGGAGTCGGATGTCGCCTCGGTCGCCATGCTCACCGACGGGACCGCAGCGGGCACCCGTTTCTGGCAGCGTCTGCGGTCCTCCAACCGGATCAGGCCCATCGAGAAGGTCGATCCCTGGGCGGCGCCCGCGCGGGACCTGCCCCTGCTCGAGGCCTCCACCAGCGGGGGCGGCGGCGCCCAGGCGGTCGATGGGCGCTTCGAGACCACGCTGTTCGAGACCCACAGTCACATGCGAGACGTGGACGGCCTGCATGCTCCGGAGGCGATCGACGAGATCTGCAAGCTTCTCTTCCTGAAGGTGTTCGACGAGCGGACCACCTCGCCCGGGAAGCCGCTTCGCATGCAGCGTGCTGCCTACGGTTCGCTCGACGAGTACGCTACCGCGGCCCGCAGCCTCTTCGTCCAGGCGATCCAGGCCGAGGCACAGCGGCTCGCCGGAGCGGGCCATGAAACTGAAAAAATCTGGACCTCGCTGGTGCTCTCGAACACCGCGCTCGCCCGGTGCCTGGACGAGCTCGCCCCATTCTCGCTGGACGGCAGCCCCCTCGACCTCAAGGGGCGGGCTTTCCAGAACGTGCTTCGGCCGGCAGCCAGGGCCGGGATGGGCCAGTATTTCACCCCCGAGGCGGTCGGGGAGATGATGATCGCCACGCTGAACCCTGGAGAACGCGATCGCCTGCTCGATCCGTTCGCGGGCTCGGCCCACTTCCTCGCGCTCTGTGCCCGGCACGTGTCGCGGTCCAACCCCGGCCTCGATCTGGAGGCCTACTGCCAACGTTCGCTCTTCGGGATCGAGAAGAGCGAGCGCATGCTGCGGATAGCCTGGACCGACCTCATGCTTCACCACCTGAACGCCATCCGGCTCGTCCACGGAGATGCCCTCGGCTCGACCGCCCAGTTCCCCTCCCATGCCCTGGATTCCTTCGACGGGGTGGTCACCAACCCGCCCTTCGGGAGCGTGTTGCGGGCGGACGCCATCGCCCAGCTCGGAGACTACCGGGTCGCGCGAGGCCGAGCCTCCGCGCCGATGGAGATCCTCGCCTTCGAGCGTGCCGCGCGCTTCCTGCGGCCCGGTGGGCGCCTCGCGATCGTGCTGCCCGACGGGGTGCTCGGCAACCAGCGTGCCGCGGCCGCCAGAAAAACCATGGGCTCGATTCTCGCCATCCGGGCGATTGTCAGCCTTCCCGTGGAGACTTTTTCTCCTTTCGGCGCGAACGTGAACACGAGCGTGGTCTTCGCGCGTCGGCTTCTCCCCGGAGAGCGCCAGGCCCACCCGGCCGAGGTCTTCCTGGGGCGGGTGGACTCCGTGGGGTACGACGCCAGCGGGAAGGCGACAGAGGCGAACGAGCTGCCCGCCATGACGAAGGCCCTCATCGCGTTCTTTGCCGAAGAGGGGTGGTAGCCATGAACATCACCCGTACGTCCTGGGCGGCGATCGAGGCCGACTCTCGATGGACCGTCGCGCTGCACTCCCGGTCAGGGGGGCCCCTGCATGAGGGCCGCTACCCGCGGTTCCCGCTCGGGGATCTGGTCCGTGAGCACCGCGAGCGGTTGCAGCCGAGCCACTGGCCAGACTTCCCCTTCGGGTTCGTGGGCCTGGAGAACGTCACGAGCCACACGGGCCTCCTCGATGGCTTCTCAGCCACCATGGGGAGATCCATCAAGTCCCAGTGCGGCGTGTTCCATCGGGGCGATGTCCTGTACGGGCGCCTGCGGCCCTACCTGAACAAGGTCTACGCTGCCGAGGAGCCCCTCCACACCGGCATCTGTTCCTCCGAGTTCTTCGTCCTCACCCCCGACCCCCGCAGGCTGCACACGCTGTTCCTGCGTGAAGTGCTCGCCTCGGGCGAGGTCCAGGCGCGGGTCTCCCAGCTGCAGCTCGGGTCGGCGTTGCCACGCTTGAGCCTGGCCGACCTGCTCGCGGTCCCCGTGCCGCTGCCACCCCTCGAGGTCCAGACGCGCCTCGTGGAGGGGCTGACCACCGCCCGCGCCAGACTCCGCCACACCGCCTCCACGGCCGCCGCCCTGCCCAGCGCGATCCAGGCTGCGTTCAAGGCCTGCCTTGAAGAGGGTGTGGAGCTGTCCGTGGTGGTTCGCCCCGCTGCCGAGGAGCGCACCTGGCCGACCACCCTGCCGCCGGACTACCTGCCCAAGAACAAGACAAGGGGCAGGCCGCGACGCCTAGCCGGGCTCAACCCCGCTCACCTCACCGATCGCCGGATGAACTCCACGTAGTCCCGGGCCACCGGATCGGCCGCACAGATCTGCTCGAGCACATGGGTCGCGCCACGCCCGCTCGTCCCGATCATGCGCGAAAGTCCGCCGAAATTCGCAGCATGACTCGTTTTTCTCGAGACGCGGCAGCTCTCGGGGCCCGACAATCGCTCCCGCTTGCCGCTGGCGTTGAGCGGCTCGCCGATGTGCCCGCAGCCCGCGCCGCAGCCATCCGGGCACGCGCCTGGCAGGACGAAGCTGCCACCCCGAGCGACATGCAGACCATCCCGCAAGGCGGCCAGGGAGAGGGCGCTGCCAAGGAAGGAATCGCCGATCTGCGGTGTGGACAGCCCATCGCCCGTGTCCCGCCAGTCCCACACGAGGATCAGCAGCAGGTCGGACGGCCCGATCTCGCTCTGGATCGCGTCGAAGTGCGCCTTCGACTCATCAGCGGCGGAAATCATGGACTTCGCCTCGATCCGCAGGAGCTCCCCCCGCCGGACCTCGGGGTCCCAGGCTTCGCCGACGCGCACCACCGCGAAGTCGTTGTACTGGTGCTCTCCCAGCCACGCCACCTCGATCGGCACGCCTGCTTCCCGCAGCACGGCGTTGACGTGGTAGCCCCAGAGCGCCTCGAAGAGCAGCCCCATGCCGCTGCCGATCCGGCCACCGCGCGTCCGGAACACCTCGGCCGCGAATGTGTTGAGCCTCGTGATGGCGTCACCGGAGGCCGCCGTGATGTTCGCCGCAGCGTCGTTCGACCGAACCGACAAGGGCTTCCTCCTTCTGGAAAGGCGCACCAGTACCCAGGTGGCATGGCACCGTCCACCTGAGGGCCAGGGCGCTCTCGTCTCCGTCGGTCCCGCACCTCACCTACGCCCGACAGCCCACAGCTCCACCGGCGCCCCCGCCACCAGCAGCAGGTGGAACCAGGCGGCCTGGGCATCGCGCACGGAATCCCCCGGCCCCTTGACCTCCGCCAGCAGCAACCCATCGCTCAGGGCGCCCGGCTCGGCCTCGGGCAGCACCAACGCCGGGCCGGGGAGGATCAGCAGGTCCGGCAGGCCGCGGGCCGCCTGCCAGCCCTCCCAGGCCAGCCGCTCCAGGATGGCGGCCAGGGCGGGCCCCCCGAGGGCCTCGGCGATGGCGGCCAGCTCTTCACCCCCGCACAGATCCCAGCGCGCGCCGGCCAGCAGCGCGCCGGCGTGGGCCTGGTAGCGGGCTCGCACCAGGGCCGGGGCGGCGCCGGCGCGGACCTCGGCC
>JBDRKM010000267.1:0-78609 GCA_043814015.1 Pseudomonadota bacterium | reverse complement strand
TTTCGGCCAATCGGCGGGAATTCGGCCTTGAAGGCACGGTCATTTTTCGGGGCGCGACCAAGCGCCCCGCGCCGCCCATCAGGCGGCGAAGATGGGGGGGAGGGCGCGTGTCGCGCCCGATCGGGGGGGGAAGAATCTGTCTTCCCCCCCCCAAAAAAAAGGGGCGAGGTCCTCGTTGAGGCCGTGGCCGAAACGTGGACCGTAGCCATCCGCCAGGTATCCACCCTCACCTGCGGGGCACACCCAGCCAGGTCCCTGCCCAGTTCGCGGCGCTCCGCCCGCTGGTCGAGGAGGCAGATCTGGTCCTCTCCGGCTCGATGGAGTACGCAACGGCCGCCACGCTCACCCGTCGAAGCAGGCCCACCACGCCAGCCTGGAGTGGATGTCGTGCCAACCTGGCTCCTCGACGCAGCGTAGGCCCTCGACCGCGTGCGCGGGGCCCTTGGCGATCTGCTCTACGACTTCTTCGGCGCCGAAGACCAGTGGCTCGATCAGGCCCTCGTGGCAGGCCTGCACCAGCCTGTCCTGGTACTCGACGGGGTAGAGGTGCAGCATGGCGCTCCCGACGCCACCCCAGAGGTAGCTCCCTTCCTCGGCCGCGTCGGGTGACAGCAGGCCGGCCAGCAGCTCCAGGACCTCACCACGATCTGCGTAGCCGAGCACGACCGCGCCCGCGAGGGCGTCGGCGGCCTGGGAACGTAGGTACCCGTCAGCAGCCCGGTCCAGGATCAGTTGCCGGATCTTCGAGGTGTCCCCACCGCAGGTGCGGAGGAGCGCGAAGTCGAAGTCCTCGGTGAGGAAGCCGCCGAACGCATCCTCGAACACCTCGGTGGGGAGACGACGCGCCAGGGCGATGAGGAGATCGTGTGCCTCGGGACAGCGGAAGTGGGCCAGGAGCACCAGGGCGTAGACCCCGCCGAAGTCCCATTCATCGCCCTCGCCGCTCGCCGGGGAGCCAGCCAGGATGTCGTCGAGGATCGCGAGCAGCCCCGGGATCACCGCCTCCTGATGCGCCACCAGCGCGTCGATGGCGGCCCGCTTGTACCGCGGGGAGGGCCCCTTGATCGCCGCGACGAGCTGCTCAGGATCGGCTCCAGTCCGCTCCTCCACAGGCTCGCTCGCGTCGGCCCGCTGGACGCGATCCCAGAGCGCCCGAGCGTGGCGGTCCAGGAACGCCACCACCGCGTCGACATGGCTGCTGTCCCCACCGCTCCACCACTCGATCCCTCGCGCGTCGAGGTGCCCCTCCGCCAAGCCCAGGCCAGCCTCGACGCACCACTTGTCTTCGAAGGTGTCTTCCCTGACGATCACGGACACGACGGGGGCCCACCACAGGCCCTCCTCATCCTCCACCAGGTCGTGCACGACGACCGACCCCACGAGATCGTCGTCTCGCCAGACGGGCTCGTTCAGCCACCTGACCCGGAAGGGAGGGGCCTCCAGGAGGTCGGAGGGTTGGCCTATCCAGGAGACCATGGTGTCCAGGGGCAGGTCGAGGGGCGAGACCGGGACGCACGCCCCGCTCTCGTGGCGGCGATAGAGCGCGAAGCCGTGCTCGCCGAACTTCGCGGCCCGGACCGAGGGGCCTGGTCCGGGCAGGGTCTCGATCACGGGAGGCTGCGCGCCGTTCGGGGAGAGCACGGCAGGGTACAACACGGCCTGGTGAGGTGGTGGATCCGTGAGGAATGGGAGGCTGGGCTGGGATGATCGACGCTGGGCGACGGCGGGGTTGGGCGCGGAGGGGGCCTCTGGTCGCGCGAAGTTCCGCGTACGCTTCGCGGCTTTCGCCCTCTTCCGCATCGTGCGCCGCGCCGTCGATGCGCTGTGCCTTGCCTGCTTGTTCTTCTTCTTGCCCATGAAGCGCCTTCTCCTCCAGATCGCCAGTCATAACGAGCTTGAACGTCGCCCGTCGGCCCGTCAGCCCGGCGGCACATGCGCCCCAGGACCTCGGACTCGATCCCGGGGAAACCGCCGCCATCCTGCTCGCCGAGTCACTCGGCGCCGAGGCGCTGGTCATCGACGAACGCCGTGGCCGCGCGGTGGCGACGGCACGCGGCCTGGCCGTCATCGGAACGCTCGGCGTGCTCGCGGGCGCGCGCCGTGCGGGAGCGCTGGACCGTAGCCGCCGCGCGGGCGGACCCCGACCACCCGCATCTTGAAGCCCCCCCTCCCGGGGCTGTCCGGGCGCCAGCAGGTAGCGGCTGGTGCGCAGCCCTCCCCCTACGGCACCAGCGCCGCGTCCTTGCTGGAGTCCTCCCCGCGCTGCCGGGCGGCGATGCGGGCCAGCTCCCGGGCTGCGCGTGGGTGCGAGATGCGCTGGTGGGCGAGGTCGGACCAGATGCGGTCGGAGGTCCAGCGGCGCAGGAGGGCGTCGAAGGGGTCCCAGAGCGACCAGAGCCACTGCAGGAGCCCACCGCGCAGGGCCCGCCCGCCTCCACCCCGGCCGACCTCGGCGCGGCGGCGCTCGATCTCGTCCTCGAGCCGCTCGCGCACCGTGGCCTGGATCTGGGCCCCGGCCGCGTCGGCCTGCATGAGGGTGAGGGAACGCAGGACCTCCTGGCAGGCGGGGATGGACCACTCCCGCCAGCGCTCGAGGCGCGAGAGGGAGGCGAGCTGGACGCTCGCGTCGGGGTGGAAGAGGTCCTCGGCCCAGCGCAGCGGCTGCGCCGAGTGCACCCAACGGTACACGAAGTCCAGCCCGGTGCCCTTGATGTTCTGGATGCCCATGGCGCGCACCCGCGCCCCCGCCGGGCACGCGCGGGCCACGGCGTCGATCACCTCATCGCCGGAGGCGTCGGAGGAGGGCACCACGAGGACATGGGCGCGGAAGATTTCGCGGAAGAGCGCGCGGACCGCGTCGCGCAGGGCGGCCTGGCGGGAGGGGTCGAGGGGCACCGCCGGCGGTTGCGCGCGCTCCGGCTCGTGGGAGTCCTCGACCAGCACGGGGACCCCGGCCTCGGTGGTGAGGGCGGCGCCGAGGCCGGGGTCGGTCTCTTCCGCGGGCAGGGTGGCGATGGGGTCGTCGTCGCCCGCGGCCCAGAACTCCAGCTCCACCGAGGAGGCGTCGTCGAAGAGGTCGTCCACCGAGCTGTCGGGTGCGGGGCGGGCCGCCGCGTCCACCGAGGACGCCTCGCCCAGGCAGGCGCGGCGCAGGGAGCGCAGGGCCAGGGCCTCGGCGCACAGCTCGAACCAGGCCTCGGCCAGGCCCGCGACGCCCTCCTCCAGATCGCGCTCGTCGTGGAACAGGGGCGGCTCCAGGCGCGGATGCAGCGACGCCAGCGGGGGGCTGGAGATGCGCGAGAAGGTGCCGCCGGCGTGGGAGGCCAGCCGTGTGAGGAGCTCGCGCAGGGGCTCGAGGGAGGCGCGCGCCGCGGCCAGGGAGGTGGGCTCGGGGGCCGCGCCGGCCAGCAGGGCCTCGATGCGCGCGGTGACCACCATCACCTCGGTGGGCGGCAGGCGTAGATCGGCGGCGGTGGCGCGGATCACGGCGGCCGGGTCCACCACGCGCAGGAAAGCGCCGATGGCGTCGATGCGTCGCGCGACCCCCGCGGACCCGGCGGCGAAGGGGTCGAGGCGCTGCAGCCGCTCGTGGAGGGCCTCGTCGAGGTAGCGCTCGAGGCCCTGGAGGTTGGTGCCGATCAGGACGTGGCGGTGGGCGGGGGCGTCCTGGACCAGGATCTCGGCGAAGACCCGGGAGCGCGGGACGCGGTCACGGCGGTTGTTGACCACGGTGACGTAGAAGGTCCCGGGATCGCGGGCGGGATCGGCCGCGGAGAAGCCGCTGCGCTGCCAGTTGTTGAGGAACCCGGTGCGCTCGTTGGCCGACATGCCGTTGGTGAATTCGACGGCGCGGCCGAGGTGGCGCATGGGGCCGTAGGTGGCGAGGGCGCCCAGATCGGGCACCACGTGATCCGCCATCAGGATGACGGCCTCTTCCGGGTCCACCCCCAGCTGGGCGGCGACCCGCGCCACCAGGGCCACGTTGGCCGGGTGCTCCAGGTAGGGGACGCGCGCGAGCAGGTCCGCGGGCTGGCTGGCGATGTGCTCGGCGGTCACGGCGTCCAGGCGTGAACCGCGCCGGGTGCAGCGGTCGCGCAGGACGGGCAGCATCTGCTGCTCGGTGGTGACCAGCAGGGCGTTCTTGGGGATGAAGCTGGCGATGGTCTCGGCCACGTCGCGGCCGGTGGGGCCCTGGACGTCCTCGTGGTCGGGGTAGGTGTTGGTGACGGTGGAGAGATCGTCGCGGGTCCAGAGCAGCTGGAGCTGCTCCACGTAGTCGGGCCGCAGCGCCATGCACTCCCACAGGAACACGGGGGCGCCCAGCTGGGCGGCGGTGTGCATGACCTCGGCGTGCTCCCAGATGCTGGCGCGCTCCCAGGGCCGGTACAGGAACAGCTCGGTGGCGCGCGCGCCCGGCGGCGCGTGCAGCAGGATGGCCTCGCAGCCGGTGGTCTTGCAGACGACGTCGTAGCCAAGTCCCTGGAAGAGGGCGGCCTTCAGGCGCTCGGTGCCGCTCTTGCCGCGGGTCCCCCAGCCGCCGATCACCAGGGGGATGCGGCCGCGGTCGCGGCGGATGCGGTAGAGGGTCCACGCGGCGCGGGTGAGGAAGAGGACCGCCAGGCCCGCGCAGACCGCGGCCAGCTCCACGGGCAGGTTGTGGCGCACACCGATGAGGGAGCGCAGGCCGCCCAGCAAGAGCGGGCCGCCGAGCCCGAAGACCTGCACGCCAGGTGTGTGGAGGTCGGCGTCGGTGTCCGGGGCGTCGAAGAACTGGGGCAGGCCGGCGTAGACCTGCGGCTGGTCCTCGTGACCCTCGAACAGGGTGGTGAACCCGGCGCGGGCGGTGCGGGCCACGTAGGCGTGGCGCTCGCTGGGCTCGCTGGCGGCCAGGGCATGCTGGCGATCCTGGTCGAGGCTGGCCATGGCGCCCACCATCCACAGGGCGCCCCACAGGCGGCGCGGCCAGGAGGCCGAGGCCCGGATGGTGGTGACGCCCTCGCGGGTGACGATGCGCGTGGTGCCGCGGCTCAGGGCGTCGAGGTAGTCCTCGGGCTGGGGCAGCCACGGCGCCCAGCTACCCCAGGCGGGAGCGAGGACCCGCTGGTTGGGCACGCCGGTGGGGGAGACCTCGGCCATGCCCGCTGGGGGCACCAGGATGGAGCCGGAGGTGGTGTAGCCGGAGAGGTGGTCGCCCGCCTGGCGCTTGGCCGGGCCAGGGTGGCGCAGCTCGTGGAACACGCGCCAGGCGCGCGGGATGGCGCGCTGGCCGCGCAGCACCTGCACGCGGAGATGCCCGCGGGGTTGCAGGGAGAAGCCGTGGTCGTGCGCGACCCAGGGCACCAGGGCCCGCGCCAGGTCGAGGGCCGCGGCGCCGTCGGGCAGCGTGACGGTGCGGGACCGACCCTCCGGCAGGCCGGCCAGCTCGCGGGCCAGCGCGTGCAGCGGCTCATCGGGCCTCGCGGCGCTCCCGGCGTCGTCGGAGGGGTCGGGCACGGCGCGCGCGTCGGGCTCTCCCCGGCGGATACCGAGCAAAGCACGGGCGTACACGCGGACCGAGCGAGCGGGATCCTCCCGGGCGAGCCGCTCGAGGTGGACCATGGAGGTCATGTCGCTGCGGCCGGCCAGGCCCTCCGCCAGCGCGCAGCGGACGGTCTCGGAGGGATCCTTGCGGGCCAGGGAGAAGGCCCGCCGCGCCACGCTGCCTCCGGTCTGCTGGGAGACGCGGGCGGCCTCGGCGCGCACCAGGAAGTCATCGCGCAGCCAGGCGCCGAGCATGACCTGGCCCTCCTCGGCGGCGCGGCGCTCGGGCGGGGTGAGGCGCGCGATGAGCAGGGCCTCCTGCTCATCGGCTTCCACGGCCAGCAACACCCGCAGCGCATGGCGGGAGGTGATCGGGTCCTCCTGGGGCTGGCGGGCGATCTGCAGGAGCTGGCGGAGGATCTCGGGGGGGAGGGCGCGCTGCCCGCCCTCCGTGACCCGTGCCACGGCCCAGGAGGCGAGGGTGGCCACGGCGGCGCGCCGGGTGGGCAGGCGCGGGTCGGAGCAGAGCACGCGCAGCAGCTCGACCCCCTGCTCGCGCAGGGGCAGCCCCGCCAGCAGGCGCGCCACCAGCTCCAGCTCGATGCCCAGCTCCTCGATGGAGGAGTCCATACGCTCGAGCAGGGCGTCGGCATCGAGCCAGCGCTTGAGCGCGCGCAGGTCGCGCCGCAGCGCGGCGCCCCGCCGGGTGGTGCGCAGGTGGTGGCGCAGCTGGGCCTGCAGGGCGACCGCATCGGAGGCCCGGCGCACCGCGCCCAGGAAGGCGCTGCGACCGCGCTCGGCGTCGCGGCGAGCCTCGAAGCTGGCGCGGCCCTCGGCGATCAGCAGATCGGCCAGCAGGGCCTGCGCGGCGCCATGGGAGGCCACGCCGTCGGCGCCGGGCGCCTCGACCTCGGGCAGCTCGCCGCTGGGGGAGGCGGTGCGCATGCGCTCGGCCAGGGCGTCGATCCAGGGGCCGCGCAGGCGGCCCACGAGGGGTGGCAGGCGCTGCGCCAGCGCCTGGCCAGCGCCTGTGGTGGGGCCGCCTCCCGGCCGGAGCCCGCCGCTCATTCCTGCTCCAGGGGCAGATCGAGCGCCGAGGTGAAGACCTGGTCGAAGGGGGATTGATCGCGCAGGCCGCGCGCCGGGCCGAGCTGCAGGTCCACCCCCAGCATGCCCTCCACGTTGCCCTCGAAGGGGTAGTAGGTGGCGCGTCCGCTCACATCCCAGCGGCGGCCGCGGGTGGGGTACCAGGCGTGGGAGAGGCTGAGGTCGAAGGCGGCGCGCGCGTAGCCCTGCGCGTGATCGGGGTCGGGGAAGCGCACGGTGAGGTTCGGCCCGAGCAACAGCCAGGTGCCCTGCCAGGGCAGCGCGTCCAGGCGCGCGCCCAGGTGCAGGCCGTCCGGGGTGAAGGTGGGGTTGCCGTCCAGCTCGGTGTAGAGCCGCAGCCGCAGGTCGCGCAGGGGGCGCCAGTCGGCATGGACGCCGAGGTCGAGGCCCAGGACGTGCTGGGCGCTCCAGGTGCTCCAGGCGGCGGGATCCACCCCGCCCGCGGGCGCGCCGCTCCACCAGCCGGCGTGCAGGTGGGCGTAGGGCTGCAGGCTCCACCAGGGGTTGAGCTCACGCAGGTAGCGCCAGGTGGCCCGGGCCGCGGCGTGGCCCGCGCCCCCGGAGCCGGCCACCTCGGCCTGCACCCGGACCTGGTGCGGGCCCGGGGTGTGCACCCACTGCCCGAGCAGGAGCGCGCCGGCGGCGCCGTCCACGCTGGCGCGCCCCGAGCCCTCGACGGACAACCAGTGCGCGCGGCCGTCCAGGCGCTGGTACCAGCCGGCGCCCGCTCCGCCGTAGCGGTAGTCGACCGTGGCGTCCCGCATGCCGGTGGCGTCGTCGCCGGCCACGACCCAGGCGCCGATGGTGCCGCCCTGGCCCATGGGTTCGCGCAGCACCACCGGCGGGGTGGCCACCTCGCGCATCCACAGGTCGGTGGCCTGGACCGCTCTGGCCTGGGGCAGGTTGTGATCGAGGGAGCGGGGCAGCGGGGGGCGCTCGGGCTCCTCGGGGTGACAGACCGCGAGAGCGGAGAGGGTGACGGTGGCCTCGGGGCTGCCCGTGACCGCCACCCGCACCGGCCCGAGCCCGGTGACGGGCACGATCTCGTCCTCGTCCACCTGGACCTCGCGGCCTTCCAGGCTGACCATCACCGGACCGTGCTCGTGGGCGCGCACCCGCAGCAGGGTGGGGCCGGCCACGGTGGCGCGCACGCCGTGGGAGCCCAGGCGGTGGACGGTGAACTGCACCTGGGGCGGGAGCGGCTGGCCGGCGAGGGTGGCGTAGACCGCCAGGGCCTGCCCCGGGGCCTCCAGGGGGCCGATCCGGACGTCGTGCCGGCCCGGCCCCAGGGGGACGGTGACGGTCTGGACCTCGGAATCGGGCGCCTCGATGTCGCGCCTGGCGCCGTCCACCACCAGGGGCAGGTGGCAGGGGCCCGGCTCCACCGCGAAGGACTCATCGCGGCACAGCAGCGCCAGCGCCAGCTCGCCCTCGCCCGTGAAGCCCATGGCGTCGAGGTGATCGTCGCGCACCACCGTGTAGGCGGTGGGACCCCAGGGCGCGCCCAGGGACAGCTCCTGCAGGGTGGCGGCCAGGCCGTCGGCGATCTCCGGTGGGCGGCGCTGGACCCGGCGGGGGAAGGTGCCGCCGTCCAGATCCACCCGCGAGACCAGGTGCCAGTCGCCCGCGTCGGCGGCCTTGAGCCGGGCGACGCGCCCGAGCGGCCCGGCCTGGGCGGCCTGGACCCAGGCGTCCACCGCGGCGCCGCGGGCGAGGAAGCAGCGGGAGGCCTCGGCGTTGACCGGCCAGGAGACCGGAGGGAGCAGCGTGCCCGCGATGCGCACGAGGTCTTCGCAGCCGTCGGCGCCAGGGTTGGGCACCTGGGCCCAGGCCAGGGCCGCATCGACGGTGACGGGGCCGGGGAACTCGGCGGTGTGCACGGGCGGGACGGTGTTCTGGTAGAGGGCCAGGCCGACCGCGCGCTGCTCGGGGGTGGCGTCGGGCATGGCGGCGACGGCCCGGGCTTCGCGCTGGGCCGAGACGAGCAGGCCGAGCACGTGGTAGGCCGCGGCGCGCTGCAGGCGCAGCTCGGCCCGGGCTCGCGGATCGGTCTGGCCCACCATGGCGCGGCTGGCGCCATGGAAGTACTCGATGGGATCGGGCCAGGGGCCCGGGACGGCGGGGTGCTCCTCGCCGGTGTTGCGGCGCAGGGCCACCCCGACGAGCACGCCCTCGGGACCCTCGACCTGGAGCGCGTCGGCCTGGGGGCCCAGGGCCAGGACGGCGCGGGTCAGGGCCGGAGCGCCGTCGGGGCCGCCCTCGGTCTCCAGCTCCTGGACCTGGCCGTCGTCGGTGCTGACCACCAGGCGCCCGCCCGGACCCCAGGCCACCACCTCGAGCTCGCCGGGGGCGCCGGGATCCGGCAGGAGCCAGCGGTTGGGCAGGGGGCCGACCGCCTTGTCGCGCATGGGCTCGCCGCCGTCCAGCACCAGGGCGGCGTCCATCAGCACCAGGGCGCCGCGCTCGACCTCGACCTGGTGGTCGCCCGGGGAGAGGGCTTCATCCAGCGTGCCGAGGCCCTCGCGCAGGGCGCCGTCGACCCGGTAGGCCACGGGGGCCTCGGCCTCCATGCGCAGCACGGGGAAGTGCCCCTCCAGGGCCGGCTCGGGGAGCTGAATGGTGGCCACCATGCCGGCGCGCACCCGGACACGATCGAGCCCACCGCCCACGCCCTCCACCCGCAGGCGCTCGCGGGCGCCCTCCGGAGCGAGCTGGGTCCAGCGGGAGGGATCGGTGCCCGGGGAGCGGAAGCCGGCCAGGCTGCGGATGGCGCGCCCGCGGGGGCGCACGAAGCCCTGGGGCAGGGCGTCGGCCAGCTCGGAGAGCAGGGCGGGGTCAGGCGGCAGCAGGGCGGCCACCTCCAGCAGGAAGGCTGGGTCCACATCGCGGCGATCGCGCCAGCGGCGGGCCAGGGCCAGGGCGGTGAGCGGGGTCATGCGCCCCGTCTGCCAGGCGTTCACGGCGTCGGCGGGCTCGGGCAGGCCCTCGACGAGGCGCGCGCGGGCCAGATCGCTGGCCGGACCCCCGAGGAGCTGGCGCGCCAGATCCATGGCCGCGGGATCTCCCAGCAGCCAGGCGCGCTCCATGGCGCCCACGGGCCCGTGGGTGGCGCGCTTGTCCAGGGGGCGCGCGTGGGGCAGGCCGAGCAGCAGGGCCTGCAGCGAGGGCCTGGCGGCCTCGAACTCGGCCTCCATAGAGAGGAATACCGACTCGGCGTGCTCGGAGAGGCGCACCTGTACGAGGTGCTCGCCCGGGGGGAGGGTGAGGCTGACGCCGCGGGCGAAGCCCCAGCCCGGGTGGCCCTCGACGTCCTCGGTGGTGAACAGGGCGTGCTCGCCCTGGGGGAGGCCGTCGCGTACGACCCACAGGGCGTAGCGGCGGTAGGGCTGGGCGTCCATCCGCGCGCGGCTGCGCAGGGTGAGGACGCCGGGCCCGGTGAGCTCGAGGCTGCGGACCTCGCCCTGGGCGAGGGGCTCCATGGCGAGGAGCCGTGGGCCGTGGTCGGCCCAGGAGCGGGCGCGGACGGGCTCGACCTCGAGCAGGGCGGCCAGGAAGAGCAGCTCCGGATCCAGCTCGCCGGCCGCCTCCATGGCATCACGGCGGGCTCGCCACTCCAGCTCGCGGGCGGGCAGGGCGCCGGGGGCGGGCGGGAGCTCGCCGCCCTCCTCGGCCCAGCGGTGCAGGGCGCGCTCCCAGCGATCCCAGGCCTGGGGCTCGCCCTGGTCGCTCTCGCGCCACCAGCGCAGGGTCAGGGGCTCCTCGGCCCGCAGCTCGATGGTGCGGGAGAGGTCGTCGGCCGGCAGGAGCCAGGTGGCGCCGGGGCCCTCCTTGAGGGGGATGCGCAGGCCGTCGCACCAGACCTGGAGGTCGGCGCCGGCGGGCTCCACCTGCAGCAGGGAACGGACCCCGCCAGCCTGCTGCAGGAGCCAGGGGCTGCCGGGTTCGACCTGCACAGGCACTTCGGGCAGCCACTGGCCCGCGAGGGCCGCGCCGAGTCCGAGCAGGGCGAGGGGGATCATGGGCGGCGCTCCGCGGTGCGCTGCAGGGCGCGCCCGAGCTCGGCGAGGAGCGCCGGATCGGAGAGCAGCCCGTTGCGCGCGGCGAGGGACAGCTCGACGTGCAGGAAGCGCGCGTGCCCCGAGAGGGCCTTGCTCTGGGCGTTGGTGCGCGCGGCCAGCTCGGGCACCTCGGCGCCCGTGGCCACGCCGCCCCAGCGGGTCAACAGCGGGCCCAGGGCCGCGACGCCCATGGCCAGATCGCTGGCGGGCTGGATGGCGGCGCCTTCGGAGAGCACGGCCGCCCAGGCCCCGTGATCGTCGCCGAAGCCGTGGAGCTGCACCACGAGGGGATCGTTCAGGGCGTCGGCGACGCCCAGGGTGGCGGCCTGGTAGATGGACTCCGGCCGGTGGGCCACGTCGGCACCCAGCGCGCCGGCATCGGCACTCAGATCGCCCTGGGAGGCTGATTTTCGCTGGGCCGTGTTCACCAGCAGGGCCCGGCCGAAGCCCTGCTCGAACAGGGCGCAGGCCAGCGGCCCGGTCTTGAGGTCGAACCAGGCGTGGGGGGCCTCCAGCACCAGGGGGGGGAGGCCGGCGCCCTTGCGCAGCACGAAGAAGCCGTCGGCCTGCTCGGGCAGGGAGCTGAGTACGATCCAGCCCTCGGCCTCCTCCAGGTGCAGGCCGGCCTCGGCCGCGCGGCGCGCCGCACCGGCCGGGAGCTGCCCGGAGGGCAGGCTGCGGACGAGGTCGGCCACCAGCGCGCGCACCTGGGCGCGGCGCCAGGCGGAGGCGTCGGCGTAGGCGCCGTCGTGGCGCAGGGACTGGACCTCGCCCCACAGGGCGGCGTCGGCCCAGACGGCCGGGGCCAGCACCAGGCCGAGGAGGAGCAACCACGAGAGCATCAGCGAGCGAGCGCGCACTTGACCTCCTGGGCCCAGTGTTCGGGCAGCTCGGGTTCCTCGGAGCCCCGGTTGGTCTCGAAGCGCAGGAACACGGGGCCGAAGGCGCCCTCGGGCTGCTCCACCTGGACGGTGATCTGGTGCGTCCCCGCGACGAGGTCGTCGCCCAGCTCGAGGCGCACGCCCTCCCAGGCGGTCAGGAGCCCCGCGTCGCGATCCTCCAGGCGGCCGGTGCTGCCGGTGCGCTCCAGGGTCACGCTGCGGTCGGCGCGGGTGAATTGCTGGGAGGGGCCGCCGTGGCGGCGGGCGTGGCCGTCATCGAGCACGGTGTGCAGCACGGGCGCATGCGTGCTGTCTACGGAGTAGGCGCGCACGTAGACGATGGTGCTGTCCCCATGGACGACCTCCACCGGCAGGGTGAGGGTGGTGTTGTCGCCCCGGAACACGGTGCGGCGGGTCCAGCGCTCGCCCGAGCCAGGCGCACGGGCCAGGAATTCGCCCGCGGGGGCCCGCAGGGTGCAGGGCTGGCGTCCGGCGGGCAGCCCGCCGAAGCGCAGCAGGCCGGCGGAGGCGGTGAGCGGCAGGCGGAGCCCCACCCCGGCGCAGGCCAGGTCCACGAGCTGGCCCGCGGCGGGGCTGTCCACCCGGTAGTCGACGGTGAGGGTGCCACCGGCGGGGATCTCGATCTCGGTGGGGCCGTCGAGGCGGGTGCGATGCCAGGACTTCCAGGGAGCGCCGGAGTGGAAGCGTTCGGCCAACGGATAGGCAGGCAGATTGCCGTTGGGCTCCAGCAGGGCCGTGTGGCGCGACTCGCCGCGGGCGCGGCGGCGCGAGGGCTCGATCCGCACGGTGGCGTCGATGCGATCCAGGCGATGCTCCTCGATCAGCTCCTGGACGTTGAGCGGCGACAGGGAGACGTAGGGCGCCAGCTCCCAGGGGGCGTAGCGGCCGGTCCAGCCCTCGGGCAGGCTGTACTCGGGCGCGCGCACGGGCTCCACCTGGAGGGGGACCAGGAACCGGAGATCCACGGGCGCGTCGGCGGTGAACTCGAGGGTGGTGGCGTTGAAGGGGTGGAAGAGGTGGACCTCGGTCTCCTCGCTGACCCAGGGCTGCTCGCCTTCGACGTAGCGCTCGAAGGGGCTGTAGCTGAAGGCTGCCTCGAAGCTCCCGGCCCCCAGTGCCTGCCCGTCGGTGTCGTAGGCGGTGTACCGCACCCGTACGGGCGCGGGGGTGAGATCGGCGGGCGGGGCGCCGCCGTCGAGGACCGGGGTCAGCCAGGCCTCGGGGGGCAGGGGGCGGGCGTCGACCCGGAGCGAGCCCCAGTCGGTCCCGGAGGCCACGGGGATCACCACGGGCCCCAGCCCCTGGTCCGCGCGGAAGTGCGCCAGGCGGCGGCGCTCCGGGGTCTGCGGCTCCTCGCCGCCCGCGCCGGGGGGCTCGCCCCAGGAGTGTCCGGCTGGCGGGGAGACCGAGAAGCGCATGGCCACGGCGGGCTTCTCCCAGGGGTTGCTCCAACGGATGCTCCACAGGGCGCCGTCCGGGACCTCCCAGCGGAAGGCGGAGAGGGCGTCGGCGTCCACCGGGCGCGGCCGCGGCGAGGCGTCCACCAGGGAGGTCTCCAGGGGGAGCCCCTTGGTCTCCTCGCCAGGCTCGGGCTCGGCCAACTCCGTGGCGACGTTCAGGGTGCACGGACCGCGGAGGGTGATGGCGGTGGCCTGGCCGGGATCGAGGCGCCAGCCGGTGCTGGGGTGGGTGGGGGCCGGGGATGGTGACCCGAGGCGATGCATCGGTACGCTCTCGGCGGTCTGGGACTCCGCGTGCAGCCGCTCGCGGATCCAGCCCATCACGTGCTCCTGCTCGGCGGGCTCCAGGGCGTCCCAGGGGAAGGGGTAGACCCCCTCGGTGCGCACCTGGCGCTTCTCGGGGGAGCCCAGCAGGCGGGTCTCCTCGAGGAGCTGCGTGGGGCGCTCGCGGTAGACGCGCAGGAGCAGCCGCTGGTCCGGCCGCTCCAGCAGGGGCTGGAGGGTGAGCGTGCCACCCGCGGGCAGCAGGTGGGCCGGCTCGATCTCGATGATGCGCGAGTCGGTGACCACCCGGTCGTGGCGCGCGGCGAGCAGGGCAGGGGAGCCGTCGGGCAGGATGGTGCGCCGCGAGCGGGTCCAGTGCTCACGGGTGATGGGCGCTCCGTCGGAGGGGGTGAGGATGAGCTTCAGGCCGTACAGCCAGGTGGTGGCTTCATCCGCGACGCCCGGATCGGGGGCCTCCAGGTGGGCCATGATCCGCAGGCGCGGCTCGTCGGCCAGCAGGCGGATGTCCACCTCCTGCCCAGGGGCGACCGCGTAGTAGAGCTCGCGGGAGCCGGGCGCCTCCTGATCGCGGGACAGCTGGGCCATGACCAGCAGGGACACCACGGTGACCACCACCAGCCAGCCGAGCAGGGCGGGGAGGTACCTCACGGCGCCTCCCGGGCCAGGGCGGCGGCCTCGCCGTACAGGCGCACGGCGGCGCTGTCCGCGCCCTCACCGGCCAGGGCACCGCGGCTGCGTGCCAGGGCGGAGACCAGCCGCTCGTCCCGCCCGTCCACCACGAGGTAGGGCATGCCGTCGTCGGGGTCGAGGAAGGCCCAGACCTTCATCCGACGCTGGGCGGCGAGGCGCTGCAGGCGTTGCAGCTCCCCGGGGTGCCCGGTGGTGGTGGCGCGCGCGAGGGACGCCAGCAGCGGCGCGAAGTCGGCAGAGGCACGAGCGGGATCCAGGGGGCTGGCCGCCAACAGGTCGTCGAGGCGTGCCTCCTGCAGCTCGATCCTGGCCCCCTCGAGCAGGCTGCGCAGGGCCGGGGAGGTGGCGGGGGTGGCGAAGCGGTCGCGGAAGAAGGGCGAGAGGTAGGCGGTGACGTACTGCCCGCCCGCGTAGCGCACCACATCGCCGGTGGGGTTGGAGGGGTCGTAGAAGCGGATGCGCTGGTAGTCGCCGTCGTAGTAGACCACCGTGCCGCCGCTGCCCTCCACCAGGCGTCGCACGGGGTCGAGGTAGTCGGGGACGCGATCGGAGGCGCCCAGCGGGCGGCCGATGGAGAGGACCACGTCGGCGCCGGGGTACTCGTCCTCGCGGTAGGCGTCTACGTTGACCACGGTGGTGCCGGGGGTGGCCAGCACCAGGGCGCGCACGATGGACAGCTCGGGGCTGTGCTCGGCGGCGCGTTGGACCGCCTGGGCGTCGAGATCGGCGCCCGCGTCGTGCACGAGCAGGGCCGCGGCGTGGGTGCCGGCCCACCAGGTGCGCGCCACCTCGGCGGCCAGGTGCTGGCGGCGCCCGGCGAGCACCTCGTAGACCACGGGCTCCCCGGCCTCCCGGCGCAGCCAGAGGCTGTAGCGGGGTGGATCCTTGGACGGATCGGGGCCCAGGGTGATGAGATCGTCGTCCATGGAGACGAGCAGCCCGAGCTGCGCGGCCTGGGCGGCGGCCAGGCGGGCCCAGCGTGGATCGCCGCTGCGGGCGTTCAGCAGGGGCTGGAGGACGGCGCGGCGCAGGAAGAGGAGGTCGGGCACACGCCCATCGCCGGCCGCGGCGCCGGAGGGGGGGAAGGGACGGCCGATGGGGTCGTACAGCTCGGCCCGGCGGGGATCGGGCTCGGCGTCGAAGCGGCGCAGGGCCAGATCCAGCACGCTGGCCTCGGGCAGGGTCAGGCGGGCGTCGGCATCCGCCCCGGAGGGCAGGTCCCAGGCGGGGATCAGGCCGGGGACCACCGCCGCCAGGCGCTTGAGGTCCAGGACATCGGGCAGGCGGCGGGTCACGCGGAAGCCGCTGGTGGGGCCGCTGATCAGCTCCAGAACGGCCTGGGCGGAGTCGGCCGCGTGCAGGCGCAGCCCCTGGTCCGGCGAGAGCAGCAGGACCGTCGCGTCGAGCACCTCGGCCAGGACCACCCCGGCCTCCGCCAGCCCCGGCGCGCTGGCGGCCTCGGGGACCACGATCAGCAGCCCATCGGCGCCCGGATGCCGCAGCCAGGCCGTGCCGTGGGCCGTCAGGCCGCCCGAGTGCAGCACCACGCCGTCCGGGTAGACGTCGGCGCGCATCCGTTCGCTGTTCCAGGGCTCACCCCGGCTGGCCACCTCCCAGGCGTCCCTGAGCTCGATCCAGGCGGAGGAGTCCGGGAAGGCGGTGGGGGGCAGGGCCACCTCGGTGACCGCGCGCCACGCGGGGCCGGCCCGCTGGTCGATGGAGGCGGTGACGTGCTCCTCGGGCAGGGGCCGGAGCTGCTCCAGGCCCACGCCGACACCCGTGCCCACCACGAAGGCCACCAGCGAGATGCTCAGCGCCGGGAAGAGCACCCGCGGCAGGCTGCCATAGCGCCAGCAGCGTACCGCGATGAGGGAGGGCAGCAGGTAGCCGAAGCCGAACAGATCCGTGAGCCTCAGCCCCGGATAGCGATCCGCCATGGCGAAGGAGACCACCAGCTTCACGGCGTAGGAGGCCACGAAGGCTAGGACCAGCGGGCGCATGCCGGTGAGGTTGGCCGAGCGCAGCAGGGGCATGCGGTGCAGCAGCCTGAGCGCCCCGACCGTGACCAGCACCTCCACCATGGTGGCCGCCAGCTTGTCGGGGTGGACCCAGGTCACGGCCAGCAGGCCGGGGATGATGATGCCGCCGGCGTCCCAGCCGTAGCGGATGGCCATGTGGGTGGCCATGAGCGCGCCCACCAGCAGCAGCATGTAGGCGCGGGGGGAGGAGATGAAGTCGCGGGAGAGATCCTCGTAGGTGAGCTCGAACTGCGCGAAGGAGAGGTTGGTGTGGGGCAGCAGCACGTACTGCAGCAGCAGGTAGACCGCGAGGGTGGGCAGGGCCAGCATGGGCAGGCCGCGGAACAGCCCCGTGCGCCACATGGCGTTGGCGGTGAGCGGCACCAGCACCAGCCCCAGGGAATTGAGGGGGGTGGACAGCTCGACGCCCAGGGAGGCCAGCGCGGGCTGCAGGGTGCCCCCCTCGACGTAGAGCCGCACGCCCACGCTCACCAGCAGGATCAGGAAGAACCGGTAGCGCCCGAAGGCGCGATCCATGGGCAGGATGCGCGGGAGCCCCTCCACCAGGGCCCACGAGATCGCCAGGGTGGCGATGGCCTCGCCCAGCACCACCACGCCGGCCAGGGGCTGGATGACGAAGACCCCCGCCAGGTAGCCGGGCACCACCAGGCCGGACTGGGGCCAGCCGAACTGCTCCGTGAGCAGCCACAGCAGCAGCACGCCCAGCAGCACCGCCGTGAGCAGGCTGTTGTCGACGTAGGCGCTCGGGAAGAGGGTCAGCAGGGGAGCACCCCGAGGGCGAGCGGAGGCGTCTCGGGCCCGGACGGTGCCATGGTACCGCATCGGGACGGAATGCTCATCGCCGCGGACATCAGGCCTCCCGCAGGCTGACGCGGTAGCGGGCGCCAGCCTCGCCGCCGCTCTCGACGACGAAGGCGCCCTGCATGGAGGCCACCAGCCGGCTGGCCACGGCCGAGCCCTGGTCGCGGGGCTCTGCGGCGAGGCGCTGCAGGACGGACAGCGGGGCGGCCTGGCCCTCGGTGCGGACGATGATCTCCACGGCGCCCGCGGGCGCCTGCAGCTCCACCAGCACGGCCTGCTGGTGGGTGGTGTCGCCGGCCAGCTCCTGGATGAGGCTCATGAGCGCGCGCGCGAGATCCGTGCGGTGGGCGAGGGCCGGGGCCAGGGCCACCGGGGTGTTGACCAGGCGCACGCGGTGCTCGCCGAGGGTGCGGCGCGCGCCGGCCACCACCTCCTGCAGCAGATCGATGATCTGGATGGGCTCTGGCGCGCCGCCGGGGGTGGAGCGGGCCACATCCTCATAGCGGTCGAAGATCTCCGCCATCTCGCCGCAGCGGGCCGCGATGCGGGGGGCCACCTCGTCGGCCTCCACCGCGCCCACGGCGAGCAGATCGGCGTAGCCCCGGATGGCCGCCAGGATGTTGTGGACCCGGTAGGAGATCATCTCGAGCAGGCCGGACTTCACCGTGTCTTGAGCCTGCAGCTCGGAGATGTCCGTCAGCTCGATCCCGACCCCCATGATGCGGTTCTGGTAGGCGCAGGGGTAGATCCAGCAGTCCATGCCTACGCCGGGCAGGGCCAGGGGCGCGCGCAGGGGGTCGTGGCCGGCGAGGACATCGTGCAGCGGCCCGGGGGGCAGGTGCAGGCCCTCCCAGACCGCGGCGATGTCGGCTTCGGGGGGCACGCGCAGGCCATCGAGGACGCGCCGGAAGCCATCGTCCACCAGCAGCGGCCGTCCGAGGGGATCGTACAGGGCGTGGGCGGTGCGGGAGTCCTGGTGGGAGGCGAGCAGCAGGTCGCGCTGGTCCAGCAGGTGATCGAGGCTCAGGGACAGCTCGAGCATGCGGGCGCGGATCCCCTGCTCGGTCACCACGTGCCGGAGGGCGGCCCGGGAGCGACCCCGGGCCAGGCGCGCGCCGGCGTGGTCGGCGAAGACCTGCAGGCTCGGGTGCACGGGGGTGCTCAGGGTGGGGACCTCGGTGTTGGCCTGGGCGCCCTCCGCGGGTCGCGGGCGCACCACCAGCAGCCCGGGCGCACCCCCGGGGGCGCGCAGGGCGACCGCGTACAGGCCGTTCCGGGCGCCGTCCTCGCCCCGCAGAGGGACGGGTTCGATGGGGGCGGCGTGCACCTGGGCCTCGATCAGCCCGGCGAGGTGATCGTGATCCACGCCCTCCACGCGCCCGGCGCGCCCGCGCGGCTGCACCTCGCGTCCGCGGCGTTGGAAGACCCAGGCCGCCTCGGCGCCGCCCCAGGTGACCGCGGCGCGGCAGAGGTCCCGCCAGGTGGACTCCACCGGGGCCTCGGCCAGATCCACCCCCTCGCCGAGGCGCACGAGCAGGTTGTCCTGCAGCCGCTGCAGCTGCATCTCCACGTTCTGCCAGGTGGTGGCGCGCCAGGTGAAGGCGGCCGACGCGAGCCCGGCCACCAGGACCTCCACCGGGATGACCGCCCCGAGGCGCAGACCCAGCGCCGCCAGCAGCAGGCAGGCGAGCCCGCAGCAGCCGAGGAACACGGCGCGGGCCGCGGTGGTGCGCACCAGCAGCAGGGCGAGGGTGGCGCCGAGCGCGAGCAGGCCGGCCAGGATGGCGGCGAGCCCCGGGGGCAGCAGCGGGAGATCGGGCCCGGCGGCGGCCCGGGCTACGGCCTCGGCCAGGGTGAAGCTGGCCCCGGGCGCCTCCACCTGCGGGCTGTCCCATGGATCCTGGCTGCCCACCACGGCGATGCGCCCCTCGATGGCGGCGCTGGACAGGCCCGCGATCTGGCGCTGGTTCAGGGTGGGGACGCCCCCGGACTGGATGCCCAGGCGCTGGGGGCGGGACGGCACCGGCTGCCCGGCGGCGGCCAGCAGGCGGGCCGGGAGGCTTGGGCGGCCGGCCAGATCGGGATCCCAGCGGCGGTGGCGGCCATCCCAGTCGGGCTGCAGCCCAGCCTCGTCCAGGGCGCCGCCGGGGCTGCTGAGCTGGATCACGCCGGGATCGCCCAGATCGGGCAGATCGTCGTCGAGCAGGGCGATGGCCGCCGTGCCCCCCTGCTGCAGCTGGGCCGCCAACCGCAGGTAGGCCCCGGAGGTGGCGCCGTGGTCCATGACCACCAGCAGCACCGGACGCTGGGTGGGCGGGCCGAGATCCCAGCGCAGCAACAGATCGGTGAGCGGCTGGGGAGAGAGCTGCAGCAGCCCGCCGAGCAGCGCGGCGAAGAACGCCGCCGCGAGGGCGCGGATCAGCAGGGCCTGGAGGCGCAGGGAGCGGCGCAAGGGGAGCGGGCCTCGAGGAACGGACGGAGGGGATCGACTTGTAACCAGTTAGGTCCATGTCTCCGATGCCTGCACCGCCTCATCCCCGCTGGCCCCTCCTCCTGGCGCTCGCCGTGCTGGCGCTGCACCTGGCCGGGGGCCTGGGCTGGATCGCCTGGGAACGCCTGGTGTTCGACGGCGACGAGGCCGGCCACGTGGGGGCCGCCGAGCTGTTCATGGCCTGGTGGCGCGAGGGGCGGCCGCTCACGGCGCTGGGGCAGACCTTCGCGGGCCGGCTCGGCTCCTACCCGCCGCTGTACGCCGGGGTGGTGGGCGCCTGGTGGGCGCTGGTGGGCGCCGGCGATCCGTCCTCGCCCTGGGTGCGGGGGTTGAACCTGCTGGGGCCGCTGCTGGCTGCGGTGGCCGTGGCACGCCTGGCCTGGCCGCTGGGCGCCTGGGCTCGGGCCGTGGGCTTCGCGGCGGTGCTGGCCCTGCCCCTGGTGTGCGGGCTCGGGCGGCACTTCATGATCGAGGGGGCGCTGGTGGCCGTGGTGGCCGTGGTGGTGCTGCTGGGGGAGGCGGCGCGGGCGCGGCCCACCCTGCCGCGGCTGTTCGCCGTGGGGCTGGGGTTGGGGCTGGCCTTCCTGGTCAAGCAGACCGCCATGATCTACCTGCTGCCGGTGCTGGCGCTGCGCCTGCCGCGGCGTCCGGGGGTGCTGCTGGTGCCGGTGGTGGGCGCGGCGGTGGCGGCGCCGTGGATGATCGGCAACCTCGCCGGCCAGCTCGACTACACCGCCGAGAGCGCGGCGGGCACGCCGGGGTTGGGGCTCTGGCGGCACATCGCCTTCTACCCCTGGTCCCTGCTGTGGGTCGGGGCTGGGCCGGCGCTGCTGGTGCTGGGAGGGCTGGGCGCGGTGCGGGGCTGGCGCGCGGCGGACGCCGCCACCCGGGATCGCGCGCGGCTGGCGGTGTTGTGGCTGGGGGCCAGCCTGCTGATCCTGCTGCTCGTTCCGCGCAAGTACCCGCGGCTGATGGCCCCGGCCCTGCCGGCCCTGGGGCTCCTGGCCGCCGTGGCTGCGGCCTCCGTGCGCGGGGGGCGGCGCCGCTGGGCCGTGCCGGGGTTGCTGGTGTTCGGGGTCGGCTGGAGCGTGGCCGGTTCCTTGTGGACCCTGCCGATCCCGGCCAGCGCCCGGGTGGTGGACGAGCGCTGCCCCCAGGTCTGGCTGCGGCCGGCGGTCCATGACGACCTCGGGATGGGCGCGGTGATGGAGGCCGCGCGGCGCGCGCCCGAGGGGCCGGTGCTGATCCTCGGGGACATGGAGATCCCCTGCGCCCTGCAGACCACCCACTCCTGGCGCGAGCACGTGGGGCCGGCGCTCAGGCGCGTGGGGCTGGATCGGGAGATCGTGGAGGAGGGCCGCGCGGCGCTGGTGCTGAGCTGGGAGGGGCCCGTGGAGGGCTACCGCGGGCATGCGGTGGTGGTGGAGGGGGTGGGGGCGTCCGTGTGGATCGGAGTTCGCGGCAGATAGGGGATCTCGCGCTTCACCGCACGGCGCCATGCCGCGGCAGCTCCCCCACCGCCTCCACGAGCGCCTTCTCCAGCGCCTCGCGGCTCATCCCCCCCACGTGGCTGCCGGCCACCGTGCCGTCGGGCGCGATGAACACGGTGGTGGGCAGGGTGGAGACGTCCCAGCGGTCGTAGGTGGCCTGGTCGGCGATGAGCACGGGGTAGCTGATGCCCAGGCGCCTGGCGGCCGCGCGGATCTCGGCGGGGGAGCCGGAGTCCACGGCGACGCCCAGGACTGGGATCTCGGGGTGGTCCTTGGAGAAGGCGGAGAACTCGGGGATCTCCTGGACGCAGGGGGGGCACCAGGTGGCCCAGAAGTTGACGATGACCGGCTCGCCTTTGAGATCCGTCAGGGCGTGGAGCTGGCCCTCGGGATCGGGCAGGCTGAGGGCCGGGGCCTGGCCTTCCAGATCGGGCGCGTCGGGGAAGAAGGTGGCGATGGCGTACCAGCCCGCGATCACGGCGAGGGCGAGGATGGCGTAGTCCTTGAGCGCACGCGGCATGTGCCTGCCTCCGGCGGCGGGGTCCGAACCCTGCATGAGCCCTCAGCCTCCCCGGCCGTTACGCGACGCCGTCCAGGGCGGCCAAAAGCTGGGGGATGCGGCGCAGCAGCTCGTCCCGCGCGGCGCGGTAGGCCTCGAGGCGCTCGTCGTCCGGGGCCGCGGCCGGGTCGGGCAGGGGCCAGGCCTGGCGGCGCTGGGCGCCGGGCAGGACCGGGCAGACCTCCTCGGCGCAGAGCGAGACCACGAGGTGGATCTCCTCCCAGGGCAGGGCGGCGAACCCCTTGGCGCGCAGCCCGCGCGCGTGGATCCCCACTTCATCGAGGACGGCGCGCACCTCGGGCTTGACGTGGGAGGGCTGGCTGCCGGCGGACCAGAAGTCGTGCGCACCGTGGGCCAGATGCCGCGCGATGGCCTCGGCGAGCTGGGAGCGCGCCGAGTTCGCCACGCAGGCGAAGAGGACCCCCGCCACGCCGCTACTTGCCCTGGCCGGCCGCCTCGAGCTCCCGATCGATGATGGTCGAGAAGGCCTCGATGGGCTGGGCGCCCGACACCATGATGCCGTTGACGAAGTAGGCGGGCGTGCCGGTGACCCCGACCGACTGGGCGTCGGTCATGTCCTCCATGATGCGCTTGGTGATCTCCTTGTTCTCCATGCAGGAGGCGAAGGCGGCCTCGGTCAGCCCCAGCTCCTTGGCCAGGCCCGTGGGGCCGCCCTTGGCGTCGATGGACTTCTGGTTGTCCAGGATGGCGTCGTGCATCTCCCAGTACTTGCCCTGCTCGCCGGCGCAGTGGGCGGCGGTGGCGTAGGCCATGGCGTTCTGGTGGAAGGAGAGGGGGAAGTCGCGGAAGTACCACTTCACCTTGCCGTCGTACTTTTCGTAGACGGCTTTCATGGTCTCGTAGCCGCGGCTGCAGTACGGGCACTCGTAGTCGGCGAACTCGACGACGGTGATGGGGGCGTTCTCGGGCCCGCGGGCGGCCTGCGTGCCGTTGGCCACCTCCAGGCGCGGCAGCTCGGGAGGCTCGAGGGCCACATCCACGCTGGACTCGTTGCGCAGCTGCTCGACCAGGGCGTTCACAGCCTCGCGCTGCTTGGAGCTGACCAGCTGGCCCTTGACGGCGTCCTTGATCTGCTCGAGGGGCTTGCCGCGGAACCGGCGCTTGTTCTCGTCGTAGAAGGAGGAGATCTCGGCGTCGGTCACCTCGGTGTGCTGCTGGTTGATCTGCTCCACCAGCGCGTCGGCGTCGGCCAGGCCGCGCTTCTTGGCCTCGGCTTGCATCAGGGCCTCGTTGACCTTGCCATCGATGGCGCGCCGCATGGTGGAGTAGCGCTGGGTCAGGTACTCGATCTCCTGCTTGATCAGCTGACCCTTGGCCTCCTCCATGACCTCGCCGTAGGTGAGCTTGCCGCCCGCCCAGGTGGCCACGACCTGGTCCGGGGCGGTGTCGGCCGAAGCGGTGGGCAGCGGCATCTGGAACTTCGCGGCCGGCTCGGTGGTGACCGGGCCGCCCTGCTGGCAGGCGCCGAGGGTGAGGAGGGCGAACAGAAGCGGCGATGCGCGCATGGGAACTCCAGGGTGCGGTAGGAAAAGCGGGGCCCTGCTAACTCTCCACCCGCGGGGGCGCATCCATTCCTTCGTGGCCGGGATCGACGCGCGGGCCCCGGAGCGGGTAGCTTGACGCTCGTGTCTGGAGCCTCCCCCTTCAACCCTGCGATCCTGGGCCGCCTGGGCCCCTGGCGCGTGCTGCGCCGGCTCGGCCGCGGCGGGGCGGCGCAGGTCTACGAGGTGCTGCACCCCCGGCACCGGCCAACGGGCGGCCCTCAAGCTGCTGCGGGACCCCGACCACCCCGACCGGGACGCGCGGCGAGAGTACCGCGCCCTCGCGCTGCTGGACCACCCGGGCATCGTGCGGGTGTACAGCTGTGGGCGCCTGCCCGGGGGGCCCCCCTGGCTCCTGATGGAGCTCGTGGTCGGGGTCAGCTCCCAGGCCAGCGTGCAGGCCGCGGGGCCCCGCGGGAGCCAGGCCCGGGCCAGCCGGGCGTTGCACATCGCGCGCGACCTGCTGGAGGCGCTGGCCTACCTGCATCGCCGGCGCATCATCCACCGGGACGTGAAGAGCTCCAACGTGCTGGCCACCGTCGAGGGGGGGATCAAGCTGCTGGACCTCGGCGCGGCCGCCTACGCTCCCGCGGGTGGAGGGTGGGGCCCCGTGCGGGTGCCGGGCAGCGGGGCCTTCGCCGGCACGGTGGTCTACGCCAGCCCCGAGCAGCTGTGTGGCGCGGATCTCGATGCCCGCACGGACCTCTTCTCGGTGGGGGTGCTGTGGTACCGCATGCTGACCGGTGAGCTGCCCTTCCCGGCCACCGAGCCGGGTGCGGCGCTCGCGGCGCGCGCCGCGGGCGCGCCCATGGAGCGCCTGCGTGGCGTGACAGGCGTGGCTCCCGAGATCGCCGAGCTGGTCGGCGCCCTGCTGGAACCCGAGCCACAGCACCGTCCGGGCGGCGCCGGTGCGGTCCTCGAACGGATCCGGCCCCTGGTGGTCCCCGAGCCGGGGCGGGCCATCGCCCTCTGGCCCGAGCCGCCGCCCCTGTGCGGGCGCTGTGCCGAGCTGGAGGTCCTCGACGGTTTTGTGGCCGCTGCTCCAGCCGGCAGCCTGGCGGTGCTGGAGTCGTGCGCGGGGCAGGACGACGGCGCCCTGCTGGGCTGGATCGTGGCCACGACGCGGCGCGGCGGCGGCGTGGCGGTGGGCGTGGATCTCGCGGACGGGCAGGCGGGAGGGTTGCTCCCGCGGCTGCTGCTCGCCCTGCCGCGTCACCTGCGGCGCGGTGGTGGCGGGACAGGTGCTCCGCGGGAGGCCACCGTGGGCGCCCTCGACCGCCTGGCCCACGGCCGCGCGACCCCCATCGTCCTGACCATCGACGGCCTGGAGCGCGCCGGGGAGTCGGACATCGCCGATCTGTCCGCCGTCCTGGCCACCGGCGCCGCGCGCGGGCGGGCCATCAGGGCCGTGGGCCTGTGGCGCGTCGATGGTGTGGGAGCCGCGCAGCTCGGGCCGGCCTGCGCCCTGCACCTGCGCCTGCCGCCCCTCGCCGGCGCTCCGATGGTGCGGCACGCCCGCACCCTCAGCGCGCAGCGCGTCCTCCCGTACTCCATCGAGGCGGCGCTGCTGCACCCTGGGCGCGCTCCCGCCGGCGGGGTCGGCGCCTGGACCCGGGAGCAGGTGGCGGCGCGGCGGCTGGCCCTGTCCGCGACCCCCGAAGGCCTCCCGGTGTGGGTCGAGGGCATCGCGGGGGCCGAGGAGGGGCCGGGATGCGGGGGCCTCAGGCTGGGCCTCCACCTCGCCGGCGAGCCCGTCGCGGTGCCCTGGGCAGGGCTGGCCGGGGAGGCGTGGGAGCCCTTCGCCGGGATGCTCGCGGTGGAGCCGGAGGAGGAGCCGGAGCCCTCCGCGCGCGCCGTGCTGTTCGCGTGGCGCGGCCTCGCGCGGCAGTTGGCCGGAGACCGGGACCTGCAGGCGGAGGCTGACCTGCTGCGGGCCGAGGAGGAGCTTCGCCGGCCCGCCACGGTGGGATGGGCGCAAGCGCCCCGCTGGGGCCGGCGCATCGCGCTCGCGCGCGCGGCCGGGATGCTGGCGCGCGAGGGGGCCTCGGATGCCCAGCGGTGGCTCGGCGATCCCGGGTCCGCATCTCCCGACCCCGGCTGGCCGCTCGACGCGGTGGCGCTGCGGGTGGCCCGGGGGCGCGCCGCGGGAGAGGCGCTGCGGGGCAATCCTGGCCCGGAGGCCGCGGCCGAGTACACACTGGCCTGCCTGCAGGAGGGCCGGCTCCGGGAGGTGTCGTGGGTCGTACGGAACGCCGCCGAGCCCCCGCCGGGCGCCTGGGGCGCCGCGGATCGCGCCGCCCTGGCGGTGGCCGAGGCCGGCGCCGCCCGCCTCCAGGGGGCGCTGGCGACCGCCCGGGGGCTGCTCCTGCAGGCCATCGAGGCCGCTGAGGTGGGCGTGCCCGGGCCGCCGCGCGCGCGGCTGCTGATGGCCCTCGCCGAGCTCGATCTCGACCTGTTCCAGCCCGGCCCATGTCGCGAGCGGCTCGCTGACGCCTGGGTGCTGCTGCGTCAGTGCCACCGTCCCGAGCTGGCGGCCGAGCGCGCCCGTCTGTTGGCGCGCGTCGCCCTGCTCCGCGGCGAGCCGGGGAGGGCCGAAGAGGCCGCCCGTCGCGGGCTCGACCTGCTGCGTGGCACCGACTTCGTCCTCGCCCGCGCCACCCTGGGCTGCTGGCTGGCCCGGGCCCTGGGGCGGCAGGGCCGGCGGGCCGAGGCCGAGGCGCTGCTGGCCTCGGCGCAGCCGCGGATCGAGGCGGCCCGCGCGCAACCCCCCCAGGCCCGGGCCAGGCTGGCGCGCTGGGAGCTGGTCGGTCCCAGGGAGGATCCCGAGGCCTTTTTCGCCCCCGTGGGCACCTGGACCAGGCGGGAGCGCGCGCGTCTGTGGCGCTTCGAGTGGCTGCTCGCGGCCCTGCGTCACGCGGAGGCGGTGGGGGACAGCACCCGCCACGCCTCCCTCAGGCGGCGCGCGCGCTCCCTCCTGCGGACCCTGCAGCGCGACCTCGCCCCACAGGACCGAGCCACCATGGAGCAGAGCCCGGCGCTGAGGGTGGTGCTGGGGGTTCGGTAGATCGGAGAGCGGTCAGCTTTCAGGGAAGCACCGGCGCCGCCGCGTTGACCTCGTCGGTGCGGGTGGAGGGCCGCTTGCGGATGTCGCGCAGCTGCTCGTCGCGCCAGGTGGCCCACTCGGCACCGTCGAGGAAGGGGTGCGGGGAGACGATCACCTCTACGGTGCTCGTGCCCTTGCACTTCTTGGCCACATCCAGCTCCCAGCCGGCCTCCACCGCGGCCTGGACCGGGTCGTGCATCTGGTCGGGCCAGCGGTGGCCGGGCTCGAAGACCGGGGCGCTCCAGACGCCGAGCCGGGTCTCGCCCTTCTTGCAGGTGGCGGTCTCCACGGCGATGGCGCCCCACATGAAGCGGCCGTCGGCCTGGCGGCGGTCGGCGTAGCGGACGGCGACCAGCTCGTCGGCCTCCTGCATGGCACCGAGGGACTCCAGCGTGATGCGCGCCTGCTCGACCACCTTGGCGGGCAGCTGGGGCGCCACGTCGATGATGGCGGTGATGGCCTCTTTGGCGGCCTCC
Source organism: Pseudomonadota bacterium (assembly GCA_043814015.1). Lineage (GTDB taxonomy): Bacteria > Myxococcota_A > UBA796 > UBA796 > JAFGLY01 > JBDRKM01. Next base: position 52,066 of record JBDRKM010000267.1, on the reverse strand, counting down.
GCGTCCATGCCCTCGGGGGTGCCGACGCCGGCCGCGTTGGCGAAGGCGCTCATGATGTGGAGCTGGTTCTCCTCGTAGGTGGTGAACATCAGCGCCTTCAGCCATGGGATGGCCTCCCGGCGGGCGTTGGAGCAGTAGACCTCGAGGATGGAACCGAACCGGGAGCTGTCCTTCTTGACCGGATCTTCCTGGAACGCCTTGCGCAGCAGATCCTGGATTTCGGGGGTGCGGCACTCGGACAGGCCGCGGTGCCAGCGGTCGCGCCAGAAGCGGTCGCCGAGCTGATGGTGGGACTCGACGAAGAAGCCCACCATGGCGGGTTCCTGGGAGCAGGCCTCGCCGAGGCCGGCCAGGGTGGCGGCGCGTTCGTCGGAGATGAGGGCCTCGATCCAGTCGCGGACGGTCTGGGAGGCGCCGACGCGGACCGCGGCCGCCGCGGCCTTGACACCCTCCTGGCCCGACAGGATCTTCTGGAAAGCGGCGGGCGCCTCCTGCTGGGCCACCTTGGGGTCGCAGTCCGCCAGGTCGAGGAAGAGCCCCGCCACGGCGCGGGGGCTGGCATCGACGATCTGGGCCTTCAGCGCCTTGGCGTCGCAGTCCTGGGCCTGGGCGGGGGTGAGCTGCAGCAGGATGGCGAGGATGGCCGTGGGCATCATGGGCGGGACCTCCAGGGGCTGGGGTCGGGATCGGGGGGGATCACCGTGGTTTGGTCTCCTAGCACACCGACCCGCGGCGCGCAGCGGGGAGCCTGGGCAGACGGCCGATGATAGTCTGATTGGTCAACCCGAGGAGCAGGAATGTCCATCCTCCGCATCGCCCGCATGGGCCACCCAGTGCTCCGCCGCGTCGCGGAGCCCCTGCCGCCCGAGCGCCTCGACGATCCCGACATCCAGCGGCTGTTCGACGACATGATCGAGACCGTCCGGGAGTCCGAGGGGGCGGGCCTGGCCGCGCCGCAGGTGTACGTCCCGCTGCGGATCATCGTGCTGAGCGCCGATCCCGAGGCCGGGCCCATGGTGGTCGTCAACCCCGAGATCTCGTTCCTCAGCACCAACCTCGTGCGGTCCTTCGAGGGCTGCCTGTCCATCCCCGACCTGCGGGCGGCGGTGAACCGTGTGAGCAAGGTGCGCGTGGACGGCCTGGATCGCGAGGGGGAGGCCGTCAGCATGGATCTGGAGGGCTTCCCCGCCATCGCGGTGCAGCACGAGTGCGATCACCTCGACGGCGTGCTGTTCGTCGACCGCTGCGATCTCAAGACCCTCGCCTTCATGGACGAGCTGCGTCGGTTCGGCCCCCTCGATCCCAACTTTCGTCGCGGTGGCGGCCCGCCGGAGGGCGACGGTGGGGCCGGTGGCGATGAAGAGGACACCGAGCCGTCCGAGGTCCCGCCAGGGCCTGCAGCGGGTGCCCCGCCCGACACCGCCAGTTCCTCGGGTTGGTCCTCCACCCCGCTGATGCTGGGGCGGGGTTCTCCCGCGGAGGGTTGAGCCATGGGGTTCTGGGCCTGGCTCTTCCCCGGCCCCGCCGAGCGGATCGCCAGGGCGCGCAAGCTCCTCGCGCACGGGGATCCCGGGCAGGCGCGCCTCGAGCTCGAGGGGGTCGAGGGCCATGAGGCCGAGGCCTGCCGCGTCGAGGTGATCGACACCCTCGTCTCCCTGAACCTCGAAGCGGCCGAGCGAGCTGCCGCCGCGGGCCAGGGAGAGGCCGCCGCCGAGCACCTGAAGCTCGCGGAGGGCTTCGCCGCGCCACGCCACGCCGACGCCATGCGCGCTGGGCGGCGGGTCGTGCGCGAAGCCCGCACCGCGCGGCGGGCCGCACAGGCCGCCAGGGAGGAGCGCCACCTGGGTCGCAGCTCCTGCGCCGGCGGTAGCTGCGGCGTCCGCGGGCCCGTCCCCCACGAGGCCCCCTCGCCCGGGTTCGGCGCCGATCCCATCTTCTCCCTGCCCCCGGACCACCCGCAGGTGCGCTACGCCATGCTGATGGAGGCCTGGCCCGCGGATCTCCGCGCCCGCTTGCTGGCCCTCGGGCCGGGCTTCGCCACCGCCGTCCTGCGCCTGGAAGATGGCGATGCCCAGGGCGCGTGGGAGTCCCTGGAGCCCTTCGCCGCCGGTGAGCCCGCCGTGCGGCTGCCTCGGGGCCAGGCCGCCCTCGCCCTCGGGCAGTTCGCCCGCGCCGCCAGCGAGCTGCGCTCCTTCGGCGAGGCCTTCGGCCACCGGCGTGTGGGCGCCTTCCACACCGCCGTCATGCTGGCGCGGGCGTTGGCCTCGGACCACCGCCTCGAGGAAGCCCTCGGCGTCCTCCGCGACCAGCGCGCCACCGACACCGATCTGGAGCTCGCCGCCAACGAGGTCGCCCTGCTGGAGGCCCTCGGGCGGTTGCCCGAAGCCGACGCGGCCGGCCTGGCCCTGCTGCGCCAGGCGCCGGGCGACTTCGGCGTCCACAGGATGCTGGCCCGCATCCGCATCAAGGGCGGGCAGCGCGTCGCGGCCATGCAGGTGCTGGAGAGCGGGCTCACCCGTCTGTGCAAGGGCCCGGGCAAGTGCGGCAGCCAGCCGCTCGACGTGGAGTCCGTCCGGATGCTGGCGCAGCTGTACCTCGAGGACCGCCTCGAACCCGCCCGCGCCGAGGAGCTCCTGCAGCAGATCGCGGTCCACGCCCGTCAGCCGGCCTGGATCGACGGCTACCTGGCGGCCCTGCTGGCGCGCAACCGCGGGGAGCCGGGGGTGGCCGAGCGGGCTCAGGCCCTGTCGAAGGTCCTCCCCGACGACGACCCGCGCCATGGGCTGGTGCGGGAGCACCTCCTGGCGGCCCTCTCGTGACCGCATGATCTGGCCCCTCCTCCTGCTGTGCGGTTGCGGCCTCATTCCCCGCGAGCGCACCGTGCCCGTGGACACCGGCGCGCCCTGGGTCACCCCCGAGCAGTACGTGGATCCGGCCTGGCTGCAGGTGGCCACCTTCAACACCTCCTGGCTCTGGGCGGCCTACGAGGACGGCTACACGCCGCGCAACGCGGTGGACTACGCCATGATCGCCCGCATGTTCACCGGCTTCGACCTCGATCTGGTCGCCCTCCAGGAGGTCGATGGCGAGGCGGCCATGGCCCTGCTGGAGCTCCCGGAGCCCTGGGCCTGGGCGGTGGGTGCCTCCGGCTGGTCGCAGAACCCCACCATCCTCTGGCGCGCGGACCGCCTGCGGGTGGAGAACGTGCGCGAGGTCCACCTGGAGGTCAACGAGTGGCCCTCCAAGGATCCGCTGGTGGCCGACGTCGCCAGCCTCGACGGCGAGCTCGCCTTCACCTTCGTGGTGGTCCACCACAAGCCCTACGCCGACAACGAGGACGCCGCCCAGCGCTACGCGCAGGCCGAGGCCCTGCACACCTGGCTGGTGGAGGAGCTGGCGGCCGAGCCCGAGCGCGCCCCCTTCCACACCAGCGTCCTGGTGGCGGGCGACTTCAACGACGCCTTCACCCCCTTGAACAGCGTCTGGCCCTCCCTGGCCGTGTTCGAGGACGATCCGGGCTTCACCTTCGCCACCCGTGACACCGACGGCTACTCCCAGATCGGCTACCGATCGCTGATCGATCACCTGGTGCTGAGCGAGCCCCTGTGGCCCGCCTACCGGGACGGCGGTCAGCCGGGCGCCTGCCAGGTCATCGCCCACGACGAGACCCCTCCCTGGAGCGACTACGAGGGCGGCTTCGGCGGCCAACAGAACATCTCGGACCACCGGCCGGTCTGGATCTACCTCGCGGTGGACCCCCCCTCGGCGCGGCAGCGGACGTACGCCGCCCGCCCGTAGCGGTCCTCGCGCTCCAGCCACTCCTGCAGCGCGGCGGCGCGGTCGGCCTCGTCCAGATCGGCCCCCACCAGGGCTCGGCGGCGGGCGGCCACGATCCGGGTGGTGATGGCGGCCGCGACGGACACGTTCAGGGACTCGACGAAGCCCGCCATGGGGATGAGCACGAAGCCGTCCGCCCTGGCCCGGGCCGTGGCGGAGATCCCCGCCAGCTCCGAGCCGAACAGCAGGGCCACCGGGCGGTCCACCGGGATCTCCTCAGGGGTCACCGCGCCGGGGGCGAGGTCCGCGGCGATGACGCGGAAGCCGCGGGCGTGCAGCTCCGTGATGCAGGTGGCGGTGTCGGGCTGACGCCGGATCCTGAGCCAGCGCTCCGAGCCGCGCGCCGCCCCCCGGCTGGGCTGGAAGTCGCCCGCCACCAGCTGCACCTCGTGCAGGCCGAAGGCGTCGGCGGTTCGCAGGAGCGCGCTGACGTTGTGGCGCCGCCGGACGGCCTCGGCCACCAGCACCACCGAGCCCATGCGCTGCTCCAGGACCTCCACCATGCGGGCCACCCGGCGGGGGCGCACCCCCTCCAGCATGGGGAGCAGCTCGGCCGGGATGCGCCGTACGGCCTCCTCGAAGGGGAGGCTGCCCAGGACAGGGGCGTTGGAGTGGGCCATCAGCGCCGCCGCAGCAGGGTGACGGTGCGGCCCTCCCACACGAAGGTCAGGGACTGGGCATCGACCGAGTAGCCGGAGAGCACGGGCGCGCCGGTGAGGGGGGCGAAGCGCAGCTGGTCGGCCCCAGCACCCCAGGTCCCCTCGGTGAGGCGGGTGCCGTCGGCGCCATGCTCTTCGATGCGGAGGTGCCCGTCCACATCCAGGCTGAGGACCATCCGCTCGGCGCCCCACATCACCGTGGTGGTGCCACCCCAGACTCCCACCAGCGCGGCGAGGGGCGCCCATCCCGGGGAGGAGGGCTCCGCGGTGGCGCCCCAGGGGCCGGCCAGCACCGGCGCGGCGGGCGCCGGGGCGCCGGTGGGATCCCACAGCGTGCCGTCGGCGCCGGCGGGCAGCACCTCGATCTGGGCGCCCTGCAGCAGCGGGGGGCCCGTTCGGGGCATGATGGCCGCGAGCAGGGCGTCCGCGTCGAGCTGGGCCGAGGCCGCGCGCGTGGCCTGCACGAGGTACCAGGTGACCTCCGCCGTGCCCCCCTGGGCGCGCGCTCGGGCGATCCGGTCCTGTCCGAGGGCGAGGGTCACCGTGCCGTCAGCTTCACGGGCCAGGACCGTGGCCACGGTGCCCTCGGCCGCCAGCGCGGCCACCAGCCCTTCGGGCGCGAGGCTGGCGCCTGGTAGCCGAAGCTCCCGAAGCTCGCCACGGCCAGGGTCCGCTGGGATGAGCGTCGCGAGGTTTGGCCCGGTGGCGCTCCAGCCAATTGGGGGAGTGAGCGCCAGGGCGGTGGTGACGGCGAAGAGTATGGTGAGTAGCATCAGGTCTGCTCCGCAGCGGAATGTACCACCCTTGGCGTGATCACGGTGGTCGCCGGGACACCACCGCAGGCGTTCGGCTCGAGGGGGCGCCTCCGCCTGGCGAGGAGATCAGGGAAAACCACTATTTATCGAAAGGAAAAATAACAGCGCGGCGGCGGTGGGTCATGCTCTGCTGGCGAGCTAGTGCTATAGCTAATCGCGTTTTAGGTAGTCTGCCCACGTTGGAGCATGAAAAAAAAAGTCGCTTGGGACACTGGGGCGTGTTAACATTCGGGTGCTCGGCAGCTACATCGATGACCTACATGCCAAGGAGATCCCATGGCACCCCGTCTGCACAGAAAAACCAAGCTCGATCCCTATCTGGACCAGCTGGGCGTCCTCCCGGATGCGGAGCTGGCGGCGCTGGTCGGTGTCACAGCGGAGAATGTCAGGGCCTACCGCACGCGCCGGGGAATCCCCGCCCGCTGGCGCGGTGAGGGGGGCCCCGAGGACGTCGCCGACGTCAGCGAGGTCGTTCCCCCGAAGAAGCCCTCCGGAGGGCGTGCCAAGCGAAAGGCGGCGGCAGCGCTCCCACCCGAACCTGCGGACAGCAACGGTGATCTCGCTGTGACGGATGCCATCCCAGAGGCGGATAGCGTGGCGGATTTTGGCACCGCCGTGGACGTCGATGATGTGGTCGATGCGCCCACCGAGCCGATCACACCGCCCGCCAGGCCTGAGACCCGGAAGCGCGCGCCCGCGCAGGGGCCGCGTTCCCGCAGGACCAAGCTCGGTAAGTACCTCGAACAACTCGGGGTCCTGCCCGATGCCGAGATCGCGGCCATGGCCGGGGTGACCGCCGAGAACGTGCGGACCTACCGGAAGCGTCGCGGGATCCCCGCCGGTTGGCGTGGCGAATCGCAGCGTGAGGCGCTCGCGAAGGGCTCAGATGGCCGGCGCGGCAAGCTCGCGGCGTACCAGGAGCAAATCGGCATCCTCACCGACGCGCGCATCGCCGAGCTCGCGGGTACCAGCCCGGCGAACGTCCGCGCCTGGCGCCTGCGCCACGGCGTCCCGGCGCGCTGGCGGGGCGAGGGCTCGCCGCTGCCCAACGAGGAGGCCATCCGTCTGCTCGACGCGGGTCGCACCGCGGCCGCGGTCGAGAGCCCCGCGTTGACCATCGCGGCGTCCTCCCCGGCGCCCATCCGCAGCGCACCGGCTGCGCCGGCGTTCGCGGGAGATCTCGACGGCTACGAGGTCACCATCGAGCCGGGGGTCACCTGGCTGGTGGTGGCGCGCGACGTCGCGGAGGCTGCCCGCAAGGCCATGGACGCCTTCGCCCAGCGCGGTGTCGAGGGCCGGGTGCTCAACCTGCGGTTCGTGGCGCGCCTGCTGGAGGGCTGACCGCCCTTCGGGTCTGACCTCGAGGCTCGGGAAGCGCCGCGCCCGGCTACGGGCCCTTCTCCCGCTCGCATACGCCACAGCGCGGCCGCCCGGTGGTCACGGGGAGGCAGGCTTCGCAGAGCAGGTGGAGCCGCCCGTCACAGAGCGCGGGGTCGGAGCACCAACCGCCGCAGGCCTCACAGGGCAGGTGGTCCAGGGCCCTCGCACCGGCGGGCAGCCGCAGCGTGAGGGTTCGCTCGCCCTTGCGACGGCGGGCGAGCAGGGTCACCTGCACGGCGGGGACCGGGATGAAGGCGACGCCGGCCACCTGGATGTGGATGCGGGCGCTGTAGCGGTGCCCGAGGTCCGCGAGGCGGCTGTCCCGCTCGGTGAGCAGGTGCGCGATCTTGGCCGCCACGACGTCGGGTGCGGCGCGGCGGCGTGGGGTCGAGGCCTCGCGCACCAGCGCCGCGTAGTAGTTGGCGATGCGCTCGTGGTCGCGCACCTGCCGTCGCGCGGTGCGCGCCAGCACGTCGGCGACCGCCGGGGCCACCAGGGCTGGGCCCAGGCGCGCGATCCAGGTCGCCGCCCGCGTGGCGTCGAAGGCCGGGGGCTCCGGGTCGGGGGCCGCTTGGGGGACATCGGGCGGCGACAGCGGGAACGCGCGCGCGGGGCGTGCGCCGTCCTCGAGGTGGACGCTGCCCAGGACGAGCCCCTCGTGGCGCTCGTCAGCCTGCAGGCTCCAGGCGAAGGCGACCTGCAGGTACCAGGTGGGCTCGCGCGGCAGCACGACCTTGGCGAGCGACGAGACACCGTTGCGGATGAGGTAGCCCTCCGCCAGCGAGCGCGCCCAGCTCGGCGAGGCGGGCGGCATGTCCACGCGCCCGCGGCAGACCGGCACCCCGCGTCGGCCGCGCTCCACCAGGGCCTCCAGCAGGGGGCTGCCCAGGCCGCAGGCTACGGTGCCGCCGTCGCCGTGGGCGGTGAGATCGGCGCTCTCCGCGATCCCCAGGGAACAGGCCGCTTCCTGAGGCAGCAGCACCGTGAGCTGGTCGCCCCGGCGCTCGGTCACGCCGCCGAGCCGATCGAGGGCGGCGGCCGTGAAGCGCAGCGGGTCGGGCAGGGGGACGGCGCCGCTCATGTCTCGAAGTCCTCCCCGAAGAGGGCCTCGTCGAGCGCCCGGACCTTGTCGTACTGGCCGCGGGCGCGCGCCAGCTCCTCGGCGATGGCGTCGAAGCCCGCCGCGATCGCCTCTTCGCTGTCGCTCTGCGCGTAGAGGGAGAGGATGCGTGCCTCCAAATCCTGCTGCTCCACCAGGTTGCCGACCACCAGATCCATCTCGCCCACGACCAGCTCGAACAGATGCACGCGCCGGTCGAGCACGTCCAGCACGCGCTCCTCCACCGTGCCCTGGGCGCAGAGGTTGTAGACGTGGACCGGCTCGGTCTGGCCGTAGCGGTGCAGCCGCCCGATGCGCTGCTCGATCAGCATGGGGTTCCAGGGCAGGTCGTAGTTCACCAGGAGACGGCAGAACTGCAGGTTCTGCCCCTCGCTGCCCACGTCGGTGGCGAGCAGGAGCAGGGCCTCCTCGCGGAAGCGGCGGAAGGCCTCCTGTTTGGCGGCCCGACCGAGGCCCCCGTGGACGACCGCGGTGGGAATCCCGGCGGCGCGCGCGGTCGCCTCCAGGTGGTCGAGGGTCTCCCGGAAACGGGTGAACACCAGCGCTTTCTCGCGGTGGGCGCGCAGCAGATCGACCAGGGCTGTCGTCTTGGCCGAGGCTGTCACAGCGGCCGCGGATCGCTCGAGCTGCCGGAGCCCCTCGGCCAGCTCGGGGGGCTGATCGCCCGCGATGGCGCGCCGCAGGGTCGCCGCCACGGCGGTCGGGCTCGACCCGGCCTCGATCAGCAGGGTGTCGGCCAACCGCGTGGCCTGTCCCTTGCGGAAGCGCCGGAAAAGGTCGAGGACCGCCGCGTAGAGCGCCTGCTCGCCGGGCGCGGGGGGCACGGTCACGGTCGTGACGTAGCGCGGGGGGAGCGCCAGCCCGCAGGTGGCCCGGGTGTTGCGCACCATGATCTCGGCGAGCCGCTCGCGCAGCAGCGCTGGGTCGCGCGGGGCGGTCGGATCCTTGCGGTCCACGTGGCGGCGGCGGAATTCGGCGAGCGTCGCGAGCTGACCCGGTCGCAGCAGGGTCACGAGGTTGTAGAGCTCCTCCAGGTCGGTCTCGACGGGGGTCGCGGTCAGCGCGAGGAGGAAGCGGCTCCTGAGCCCGTCGATCAGCTTCCAGGCGAGGGTGGCGCGGTTCTTGAAACGGTGGGCCTCGTCTACGATGACCAGGTCCCAGGCCTGTTCCTGGATGACCGTGGCGTGGCGGGCCAGGCGGGCGAGCCCCTGCGAGGCCAGGATCACGCCGTCCTGGCGCCAGAAGTCGCCCGAATCGTCCAGGTCACCCGCGACGCGGGGATCGAGCGCCGCCTTGGAGCGCAGCTCCTCCTCCCACTGGCCCACGAGCGCCGGTGGGACGAGAATGAGCGCCCGGCGGACCATGCCGCGCAGCTGGTACTCGCGCAGCACCATGATGGCTTCGACCGTCTTCCCCAGCCCCACCTCGTCGGCCAGCAGGGCGCGTCCGCGGAACTGCCTGAGGACCCGGCGGACGGTCTCCAGCTGGTAGGCCTGCGCATCGACCCCTCGCAACACCGGGGGGGACAGCAGCTCCTCGAAGCTCTCGGCCGCGGCGAGGGCGTGGGCCTCGAGGGCGTGCGTGAAGTCGCCGTCGGGCAGTGGGGCACCGGAGAGGAGCGCGGCCAGGGGAATCGGATCGATGGGCTCCCAGCGCGGTGGGGCCACCTCCAGGGGCGGCGGCGGGGGAACGGCGATGGGGGGCGGCGCCTCGGCGGAGGCCGCCGTGCTCCTGGTCTTGCCGGCGGGCTTGCGCGCCGCGCCGGTCTTGCGCTTCTTCGGGGCCGGCGCGGGAGGCCTCGCTGAGCGGCCGGGCCCCGGGCGCGGGCGCGGTGGGGCGGCCCGGGTCGGGGGTGGAGTGGCTCGGACCTCCGAGATGAGGCGTTCGAGATCCGCCTCGGTCGACCTGGCGATGAGCGCCAGGTGTCCGCCCGTGGCGCCGACGGTCCCGGCCCGCGCGAACGCCGCGGTGGGGAGATCCCAGAACCCAGGGGCCACCCGCAGCCCGACCCGGGCCACGGCCTGCCCGATCTCCTCGACCGTCAGGACCCGCTGGCCCGTGACCGCGAACGCGATCACGGCGATGTCCGGGTGGCGGAGCGCGGCCAGGCCCCGGACCGGGAACAGGCTCGTCAGGGTCGCGAGCTGCGTCGGCGTGGCCGGGGAAGGGTGCGCCGGTGGCGGGCGCTCAACGGACCGCGGGGGCGGCGCGGCGGGAGGGGGTCGGCGCCGCGGGGGCTCCGGGACCTTGGCCTCGGCCTGCGCCGGGACGGCGGCCGGCTCCCGAGGAGGGGCCACGCGGGGTTCCTGCTCGCGATCCTCCGGGAGGCCGCGCCATGGCATGCCTTCCCCCGGCAGGGCGGGGCCAGCACTGCGCGCCAGGAGCATCCCCCGGGCTCCCGGGGGCAGGCTGGGCGTGCACCGCAATCGGCCGATGCGGATAGCGGGGGCTGCGCGGGTGCCGGTCGCGAAGGTGCAGCTCTCACCGGGCGCGAGCACGAGCGACAGCTCCGCGCCGAGAGAGCCCGTCCGCGTCCTGGCGGCTGGGCCATCGTCGGCGTAGCACCGCAGGCCGGCATGGAACGCCCCCGGCCGGCGCCCCAGGTCGGGCCAACAGAAGCGCAGGAAGGCGTCCAACTCCTCCAGGTGCAGATAGGACCGGATGACGAGGAAGAGCCAGCGCCCGCCCGCTTCCAGCACCTGCAGGAGGATGGCCCCCTCTCCCGCGTGCGGGGGGAGCGCCTCGAGATGGGCGCGCATGGCGGCCCTGTCGAGCGCGCGCCCGCAGTGGAGGCAGAGCCCGTTTGTGCCGACGACCATGGGCTCCTGCCAGGGAGGGGTGGACCAGATTGTCTATCCCGGGGCGTCGCGGGGCGGAGCACGGGTCGCCTGCAGTGAACGACGAGCTCGCTCCGAGATACCGCACTCGGCGTCGGCGTACGGTTGAAAATGGCTTTTCGATAAGCGGTTTTCATGCAGGGAACTGTAAGGACCCGCGAGGGCCTGCAGGGACCTGCAGGGGCTGGCGGTGTGTCCTCGGTGCGTCTCGGGGGGCGGGCGTGGTGGCCGAGGCGGGGCACCTGGCGTTGGCGCCCGAGGCCCTGGCCGGGGCGCAAGGGAGGTTGGGTTTTCGTAGTGGACGCGCAGGGCGCCACCGGAGAGGCCGGGGCGGAGGTCGTTGTCCGGCGTGGCCTGCGAGTTGGCGGGTTTTGGAGATTCCGCCCCCGAAGCCCGGGACACCCACGGGCGTACCCATGCCCATCCCCTCCAGCCCGGCGCGGGTCCCCACCGCGACCCGCGGAGGCTTGGCCTCGCCGGACGGGATACGGCGCCACCATGCACCGCTTCTTCAACACCACCGGCCCCTGCGATCCCGCGCGCCACTACATGCTGCCCGCCGAGCGGCGGCTGCCCGACCTCGATCACTTCGTCGAACGGCAGCTCTACTTCGTGCTCCACGCCGCCCGGCAGACCGGAAAGACCACGACCATGCGCGCCTTCGCGGCGCGGCTGCGGCGAGCCGGACACGTCGCGCTGGTCGCCACCCTAGAGACCAGCCAGGGGGACAAGGACATCGCGGAGGCCGAGCCGAAGTGGCTCCAGGCGATCTGGAGGGCTGCGATCGAGGATCTCGAACCCGAGGCCCAACCTCCACAACCTCGCGACGTGGAAGGAGCGGCTTCGGGCGAGCGCCTCGCCGAGTGGCTTCGAAGATGGTGCCGGTCCGTGGCCCCACGCGCAGTGATGCTCCTGCTGGACGAGGCCGACGTGGTCTCCGGCCAGCCCATGGTCAACCTCCTGCGGCAGCTCCGTTCCGGCTTCGCCCTCCGCCCCGACGGCTACCCCTCCTCCGTCGCCCTCGTGGGGATGCGGGACCTGCGCGACTACCTCGCCCTGGCTAAGGACGGTGTGCCCATCAACCCGGGTTCGCCCTTCAACATCAAGGCCGCCTCGCTCACCCTGCGTAACTTCGACGAGGATGAGATCGCGGAGCTATACGCCCAGCACACCGCCGAGACCGGCCAGGCCTTCTCCTCCGAGGCGATCGCGCGTGCCTGGTGGTGGACCGAGGGGCAACCCTTCCTCGTGAACGCGATCGCCGACCGGATCACCACCTGGATGGTCCCGGACGGCGCGGTCATCACTGCGGCCCATGTGGATCGGGCCAAGGATGAGCTGATCCTTGCCCGCACGACCCACCTCGACAACCTCGCATGGCGGCTCAAGGAGCCCAGGGTCGCCCCCATCCTCGCGTCGATCCTCCTGGGCGACCGCTCGCTGGACCTGGATCCGTCTTCGGACGACTTCGAGTACTGCAAGGACCTCGGGCTGGTCCGCGCCGGGCCCGAGGGGCCCCAGGTGGCCAACCCGCTCTACCGCGAGGTCCTGGCCCGGGCCCTCACGCAGCGGCGCCAGGACGTGCTGCCGGTGCCCTGGTGGCCCTGGCGCACCTCCCAGGGCGGGCTCGACTTCCCCGCGCTCATCGCGGCATTTTTGGAATGGTGGCGCGAGAACGCCGAGATCCTGGTGGAAACCGAGCAGGAGGGGTATCGCGAGGCCGCCGCCCACCTCGCCTTCATGGGTTTCCTGCAACGTGTGGTCAATGGGGGCGGCGCGGTCTACCGCGAGTACGCTGCTGCGCGCGGCCGCGTCGATCTGCTCGTGACCTGGGGGAACGAGCGCCACGTCGTGGAGCTGAAGCGCGTGCCCCCGCGGCATCGCACCCTGGAGAAAGTCCGGTCGGACGGCATCAACCAGCTCGCGGGCTACCTGGACACCCTGGGGCTTCGGGAGGGCTGGCTGCTCGTGTTCGACCAGCGCGCGGGGCGCACCTGGGAGCAGCGCCTCTGGGAGGAGGATCTCGAGATCGGCGACAAGATCCTGCGCCTGCGCGGAGCCTGACGCCGGCGAGTGTCTATTCGGGTCTGCCCGAGGGAGTGCGGCTCTGGGGTGGGGACGGGCAGTTCCGGAGGCTCCTGGCCGGCGACCTCGGGGAAGTCCGCCAGTTCGGGCTCCAGTTGATCGCGGAGTGAGTCAGTCTGGTTCGTGGGGGAGGCGCTCGTTCGAGGCGCCTCACGTGTCGCGTATTGGGGCGCTGCGGCGGACGAGGCGGCCTGTGATCTGTTGAACTGAAAAATAGGACAGATCATTGCGATACATGCCGTTCGTCGGCGATGGAAGCAGCATTCAACGCTGCAACACATTCGCAGACACGTGCTCTGGGCCGCCGGTGACCGATCGTGCAAACCGGAGGCTGAGAAGGGGCTCGGAGATTACCGTATCGATCGGTGCGCTGGCTCGGCCGGGCGAACGGGATCGGGACACCGTGTGTCCCCGGTGTGTCTCCGAGGGCTGGGCTGAGGGGTATTGACTGCCCAAAACACAGGAAAAATAGGCATAATGGAGAATTAAACCGAGAAATTGCAATTCAGCAGGTTGCAGGGCCGCGTGCAGTGGCTCACCTGCCACCTGCGATGCAGCGCGCGCGGCCCCACCCAGGCGCGCTCGGGGCGGGGGCCGATGCGGCCGATTGGATCGAGCATGAAGCACAGCCGCAGGTTGCCCTGGGGATCCACGGCCAGATCGGTGTGCCCCGCCCGGCAGGGCAGCCCGTTGTGGGTGCCCGGAGCGCGGAAATACCGCCGGATGCCCTCGAGCTGGGCGCTGGCGTTGCACACCGGACCCCAGGCGCGGCGTGTGTCGGACAGCAGGCCCAAGGCCGCCTCGATCGCGGAGAGATCCCGCGGCCATAGCTCTGAACGGTGATACCAGCCCGGGTCGTATGGCTCGTCGAAGGTCTGATACAAGGGTTGTATCACGAGCTGCAGCCCGCGCTCCCGGACGAAGTCCAGCAGCGCCGGGATCTCGTGGGCGTTGCGCCCGTGCAGGACGGTGGCCACGATGACCTGGGGGCAACCGGCGGCCTGCAGGGCGTCGATGGCGGCGTGAGCGCGGTCGAAGGCGCCGGGGCGGCCGCGGGTCCAGTCCACGGTGGCGGCGGTGGCGCCGTCCAGCGAGACATAGACGATGGACACGCCGCTCTGGACGATGGAGGCTGCGCGGGCGGGGCTCATGTCCCAGCCGTTGGTGTTGAAGGTGGTGGTGAAGCCGCGGGCCACGGCGCGTGCGATGAGCTGCTCGAGGTCCCGGCGCAGCAGGGGCTCGCCCCCGGCGAAGTTGATCCCGCCCCCCCCCAGCCAGTCGCCCACCGCGTCGATGAAGGCCAGCCAGTCGGCGGTGGGGAGGTCCCTGGTGCGCTTCTTGTGGATGGCGCAGTGGCGACAGGCGAAGTTGCAGCGGTCCGTGACCGAGAGGTGCACCTGGGTGGGCGGCGCCGGGGCCGGCTCCAGGTGGGCGCGCGCCGCGATGGCGCGGAGGGCGGCGCGCAGGTGCTCGTTCATGGCCGCGCCTCCTCGCCCCGAGCCTGGGCCCAGGCGGCGTGCCGTGTGATCTCCTCCGCGTCGATGCCGGTGTAGTTGGCGGAGCGCGGGATGAAACATGTGTCACACAGGGGCAGGCCAGAGTAGTCGCCGGCCGCGACGCGGGCCCGGAGGGCCTCGATCCGCGGCCCCCACCAGATCTCGGAGAACGGCTGGCGGTGGAGGTTGCCCAGGCGCATGGCCAGCCCGGAGTCGCGCGTGCACACGGTGACATCGCCGTCCCAGTGCACCACAGGGCTCTTCCAGAAGCCGCTGCAGGGCGTGGGGTTGGCGGCGGTCGAGGGCTCGGTGGGGCAGGCCTCGGGCGGGAGGGCGAGGCCCATGGCCTGGGCGGCGCCGCGGAAGACGGCGTTCTGACGGCCTTGCTCCTCTGGGGTTGGGCAGTCGAGCTGGCGCAGGAAGATGACCGCCTCATCGCCTGGGCCCGCGGGGACCTGGCCCGCGGCGGTGACCACCGAGAGACCGGCGCGGTCCAGGACGCGGGCCCAGCGGGCGCGGAAGGTCTCCACCTCGTCCACGTTGAGGTCGCTGACGATGAACTGCAGCACGAGGCGCGGCCACCGGGCGCCCAGGGCGACCTTGCGGGCGATGAGGTGCTCGACGTTGGACTCCACCTCGCGCAGCGCATCGCGGCCCTTGACCTTCCGGTAGGTGTCGCGGTGTACGGCGTCCAGGGTGAGGTGCCAGACCTGGGGGGTGTCGGCCTCGTTGAGGGCGGCGGCCGCGATGGTGGGGCTCAAGGCCAGGGCGTTGGTGTGGACCTCGATCTTGCCGAAGATGCGGTAGCGCGCGTTGGCCCGCAGCAGGGCGGGGTAGAGGCTCGGGAAGTGGGGGTGCAGGAGGGGCTCGCCGAGCCAGAAGAGGATCAGGGTGTCGAAGCGCGCGCTGGCCTGGCCGAGGTCCTCCAGCAGCGCGCGGGTCAGGTCGAGGTCCAGGAAGGGGCCCCCGTGGGCGTGCTCGTCGCGGTTGGGGTGCGGGACGGCGCTGCGGTCGCAGTGGACGCAGGCCAGGTTGCAGATGCCGGTGGTCTCCAGGACCTGGTAGCTGCCGGGCATGGCGGGGGGCGGTGTGCTCACAGCGCGAGCCTAGCCCGCCGGGGACCGGGTTGCCTGTGACCGGGATCGCAGACGTCGCCCGTCATCGTTTTGATCAGGCGCGGGGCGCTCCAGGGGCGTGGCGCCACCCGGTGGCGGTGGCGGTCTCGAGGCGCCAGCGCAGGGCGTGGGGGAGGGGAGAGACGAGGGCCTCGGCCGCCGAGAGCAGGCGCTCTGTCCGGGCTTCGCGGTGTAGCGCCCCGGGCCCGGGCTCACCCGCCAGGATCATGGCGCGCTCGCGGGGGCTCGCCAGGGCCAGGAAGGCGGTGGTGGCGTGGACCGAGACGCGCTCCGGGCCCAGCACCTCCTCCAGCACGCGGCGCGCACGGGGGACATGGTAGCCCGTGGTGACGGCCACGAGGTGGCGCAGGCCGTGGGCGTCGGCCAGGTCCAGGGCCACCAGGGCCTCTTCGCGGGTAGAGCGCGAGCGCGCCGCGGCGATCAGGCGCCCAGCCGGGACGCCGAGGCCCGCCAGCAGGGCGGCCACGATCGCGCTGCCAGGCTCATCCTGGCCGCGCATGAGGGCCTCGAGGGAGAGGACGCGGCGGGCGCCGGCCCGCAGGGCGGCGGAGGACGCGGCGGCGCGAGCGGCCAGCTCCCGGCGCGCGCGCTCCGGATCGCGGCGCAGGGCTTTTCCCAGGATCAGGACCGCGTCGAAGGGAAAACTCACCCCTCCACGTCCTCGACCCGCGCGCCGGCGCGGCCCAGGCCGAGACGCAGCTCGATCCGGTCGCCCGGGTTCAGTTCGGTGGCCCTGCGCACGGCGCGCCCCCCCTTCAGGGCGATGGCGTAGCCGCGCTCGAGCACGGCGACGGGCGAGAGGGCCTGGAGTCGGCCTGCTTGCAGCGCCAGGCGGGCGCGATGGCGCTCGAGGCGGCGGTGCACCGCGAGGTGCAGGCGGCGGTCGAGCTCGTCGCAGCGCAGGCGGCCCTCGGTGACGCGGCGGCGGGGATCGCGCAGGCGCAGGGCCCGGAGGCGCTCGCGGCGGGCACGGACCTGGCGCCCGGCCGCGGCCACCAGCAGAGCCTGGAGGCCCGCGACGATCTCCTCCAGCACGGCGCGCTCGGGCACCGCCAGCTCAGCGCCGTGGGTGGGGGTGGCGGCGCGCACATCGGCCGCGAGGTCCGACAGGCAGACGTCGGTCTCGTGGCCCACGGCGGAGATCACCGGGACGGCACAGCCGGCCACGGCCCGCACCAGGACCTCCTCGTTGAAGGCCCACAGGTCTTCGGCGGAGCCGCCACCACGGCCCACGATGATCACCTCGGCCTCGCCGTGGGCCTGCAACAGGCGCAGGGCGCGGGCGATGTCCTCCGCCGCGCCCTCGCCCTGGACCTTGCAGGGCGCCACGTAGACCGTCATGCCGGGCCAGCGCTCCTCGATCACCCGCAGGATGTCCTGCACGGCGGCGCCGGTGCCCGAAGTGGCCACGCCCACGGCGCGGGGCAGCGGCGGCAGGGGGCGCTTGCGCTCCTGGGCGAAGAGGCCCTCGGCGGCGAGCTTGCGCTTGAGCGCCTCCAGGCGCGCGGCGAGGTCGCCGGCGCCGGCGCGTTCGAGGTTGCGGGCGTTGAGGCTGTAGGTGCCCCGCGGCGGGTAGATGGAGAGCTCGCCCGTGACCACCACCCGCTCGCCCTCCCGGGGCACCCAGCCGAGGCGCGCGTTGACGCCGCGGAACACGTTGACCGACAACACGGCGCCTTCGTCCTTGAGGCTGAGGTACCAGTGGCCCGAGGCGGCGCGGGTGAAGCGCCCGATCTCGCCCTCGACGCGGACATAGCCGAAGCTGTCCTCCACGAGGTCGGCGAGGGCGCGGGTGAGCTGGGAGACGGTGAGGGCGCGGGGTTCCATGGTGGGACCCTGGTAACCGGCTGGGGTGGGGGGACGAAGCGCCCAGGGCGTCGCCAAGGTTGCCACGTTGCGCCCAGGGTCACAGAGAAGTTGCCAGGGACCACGTCCACCGCCGGCTCTGGGGGTATTCTCGACGATAGAATGTGCGTTTTCGTGAGGCGGCCCGGCCTGTTCCACGGCGCCTGGAAACTCCCGGGGTATGCAGGGCGCCTTCTGGCAACTTCTGGGGTTCCCTGGGCGCCCCAGGGGTTGGTGGACGACGGGTGCTCCCCCTCGGGGTCGAGCCGGTCGGCCCGCATGGAGTCGATCACCACGATCACGAAGTTCGGAGGACCGTCGTACGTCGGCGGCGGCGGCGCGGAGCAGCCCGCGAGGAGGGTGAGGGCCAGGCCGCAGGCGCACGGGTGTGTGGCCCGGGGGGTGCGCGCGGGGGGAGTGGAGGTGGTGTGGGGAGCGGTCAGCGGTCAGCGGTCAGCAATCAGCTACGAACGAGGTACGAAATTCGATACCGAGAAGGCTACGGCCGAAGCTGCCGAGACACGGTCTGGGTGCCGACTGCTTTCGGAGTGGCCAGCGAAAACCAACATGCTGACGGCTGAATGCTGATGGCTGACAGCTCTCCGACGGCCCTGGACTGTCGGCTGATTCGGTCGGCGCCGTGGTGTGGGTCACCCTGTTGCTGAGTGCCAGTGGTGGAAAGCACCGATATCCCACTCGCCCCGCAGGTGCCCGAGGCGACCGCGGTCACCCTGGCGCCTGGGCAGGGGAGCCGGCGGTTGTTTCCGGTTACTGGACCGCGATGCTCCTCTTCGCGGCCCTCCCCCTGCTGCTTTGCCCGCCGGTCCTCGCCTGGGACCTCGACGATCCGAACGTGTCCGTCGGCCCGGCGCCTGCGTGGGTCGAGCCCATCGAGCCACCTGTGGGCACACCCGCGCCCGCGGGGGCGGCGGTGGAGTCCGCCCAGTACCTGTTGGTGGACGACGAGGTGCGGATCGGGGCGCACGACGTACAGCGCTACGCCCACACCACCTACCGCATCGTCACCCGCGCGGGGCTGGACGGCCTCTCCCGGGTGGAGATCGCCTTCGACCCCTCCTGGGAGCGGGTGAAGGTGCACCACCTGCGCGTCTGGCGCGACGGGGCCTGGCAGGACCGCCTCGAGGGCGCCCACGCCACGGTGATCCGCGAGGAGGCCTCCCTCTGGCAGCACATCTTCGACGGCACGCGCACCCTGGTGGTGGTGCCGCCCGACGTCCGCGTGGGCGACGTGGTGGACGTGGCCTGGTCGGTGGATGGCATGAACCCGGTGTTCGACGGTCACTACGGCGAGGGCTGGGCCATGGCCTGGGGTGTCGCTGCCGAGCGCCGGCAGCTGCGGTTGTTGTGGCAGCCCGCGCGGCCCCTGTCCATCGCCTGCCACGGCGTGCCCGTGCCGACGGTGCGCGAGGTGGGCGTCGACTGGCGTGAGGCGCGCTGGGATCTGAGGCACCGGCTCGCGGTGGACGAGGAGGACTCCCAACCCGAAGGCTACGATCCCTTTCCCTGGGTGCAGGTGAGCGACTTCACATCCTGGGCCGAGGTGGCCACCTGGGCCCAGCAGGTCTACGCCGTCCAGGAGCCCGCCCCGGCGCGGATCCAGGCCCTCGCAGACCAGCTCTGGGCGCAGCACCCCAACGCCGAGGATTTCGCCCTCGCCAGCCTGCGCTGGGTGCAGGACGAGGTGCGCTACTTCGGCATCGAGCTGGGTGACGGCTCCCACGTGCCATCGCCGCCGCTCGTGGTGCTGGAGCGGCGCTACGGCGACTGCAAGGACAAGACCCTGCTGCTGGTGGCGCTCCTGAGGGCCCGCGGGTTGGAGGCCTGGCCCGCGCTGGTCTCCCGCGAGCGCGGGGCTGGCATCGCCGAGATGCTCCCTTCCCCAGCCATCTTCGATCACGTGGTCACCGTCGCGCGCGTGGGCGGCGTGGAGCGCTGGGTGGATCCGACCGAGAGCGATCAGGGCGGCGCGCTGGATCAGGCCTGGCTCCCCGCCTTCGGCAAGGCCCTGGTGCTGTCGCCCGGGATGGGCGCCCTGGTGGATGTGCCCGCGCCGGCCCTGCCCCAGGGCCAGGCCACCCTGCGGGTGAGCTACGACCTGCGCGATGATCCCGAGCGCTCCCGGATCACGGTGGAGACGGTCTACCGGGCGCACCGAGCCGAGGATGTGCGGGCCATGCTGGCGGACACCAGCCTGCAGCACCTGCAGGCCGGCTACGTGGACCAGTACGCCCAGCTTGGTCTCAGCGTCAGCCCCATCGCCGCCATGGCGATCCGCGATGACCGTGCGGGCAACGTGGTGGACATCGCCGAGCGCTACCGCTGGCTGGCGGCCTGGCAGCCCATGGGAGACGGCCGCGAGCGGCTGCTGATCCCGGACGCCGTCATCTTCGACTGGCTGCCCCTGCCCGTCGGCGCACGCCAGCAGCCCCTGGCCCTGCCCATGGGCCTCGACGAGCGCGAGCAGATCTCGGTCCTGGCCGATCCCGGGTGGGAGATCGCCGCCGCCGAGGATGTGATCGACTGCCCCTGGTTCCACTTCAGCGCCGAGGGCGTCGAGGAGGAGGGGCGGCTCGATGTGAACTACCGCCTGCAGGTCACCAGGGCCCAGGTCGCCCCCGACGATGTGCCCGCCTACCGCGCCGCGGTGCAGGAGGTGGAAGAGCTGCGGGGAGTCCACGTGCTGCGCGGGGAGAGCACCTTCCCCATCACCTGGGACATGGTGGAGAAGGTGATCGGCTTCCTCGCGGCGGCCTTCGCCGTGCTGGTGGCCGTGCCCGCCAGCGTGGCTGCGGCCGCGGTGTTCATCTTCATCGGGCTGCCGCGGCGGAGGCGGGTCAAGCCGCTGTAGGGCGCCCAGACTCGGGGACTCGGGTGTCAGACACTGGGGAATGCGGGTGTCCACCCTGGCGTGGAGCCGATGGGCGGCCTGCCGAGCGACGCCGATTTTCGTGGGGTTTGCACAGCGGGCATGGGCTGGCCGGGGGTGGACTCCCGACTATCGAACCAACGCCCGTCGCTGGAGCTGCATGCGCTCCTGGCAGACCACCTCCCGCTGGAGGGCGTCCTGGTCGTGCTCGCTGAGGCCCTGTAGCTGCAGGCCGTAGATGCGCCGTCCGGGCGGGCCCGGAATCGGGCGGGCGTGGACGCACTCGCCCACGAGGCGCAGCCTGCGCTCCTCGGGCCCCAGCGGCAGGTCGAAGGCGAAGCGGGCGTCCAGCGGGATCGCGGTGGGGCCCACGAGTGCGCAGCCAATGCTCGAGAGGTCCGCCAGGCGGAACACGGTCGAGATGGGCTCCTCCCAGCCACCCTCGGGATCGCGCCGCGCCACGTGGACGTGCAGGGGGCGGTTGATCTCCACGCGGAAGGCGCGCCGGCGGTTCACGAACTGGATGTCGGAGGTCGGGGTGAGGGCCAGCCAGGCCTGCGAGGGTTTGAACGGACCGTCGTCTTCCGGCGTGACGGCCTCGATGCGCCCCTCGAACACGAAGAGACCTCCGCGCATGATCAGCTCCACGGCGCAGGGGGCGCCGGCCTGGAGGTGTTCGACCTCCCGGAAGCGAGCGCTCGCGCGCAGCCGCTGGCCTTCCGCCATCCAGGCGAGATCGCGGAGGCTGAGCTGGGGGCCGCCCTGGAGTTGGAGCCGGGAGATCCGGGCGGGGCCAGTGAGCTGCGTCAGGGCTTGCCCTCGGCGCACGGCGTCGCGATCCATGGGCTGGATGGCGCGGCGACAGCGGTCCCAGAATGCGCGGATGAACTCGCTGCCGCCGTGGGGAGCGAAGCGCAGGCGCGCCTCCTCCACCGCCAGCACGAGGTGGCTCTCGCCGTCACGCCGTGGCTCGCAGCGCCGCAGTTGGTCGTGGCGCAGCGCGATGGGAGCCGGCCGCCCGGCCCCCTCGCCGGCATGCAGGAACAGGACCCGCCGGTTGGTCAGGAGCAGCCAGCCGCAGCGGACCAGCTCCTCTCCCTCCCAGGACAGGGACCACTCGCACAACTCCAGGCGTTCGTCGTCTTCCAGCGCCAGCCCATGGGGCGCGATCATGGCCGCCGCGGCGGCCTGGTCCACTGTGCCGAAGCGGGCGTCGAGCCAGGGCAGGGGCGGGTGGAGCTGGACCAGGAGGGCGCAGAGATCGCCGAAGCGGGCGTTGGCCTGGTCAAGCTTGAAGATGGCCTCGCCACTCTCGCTGCCGATGGCGAGGAGGCGCTGGCGGCGGCCGAGCAGACGCAGGTGATCGACCGCCTCGACGGACAGCCTCCAGGTCAGCGAGCCGGACGCCGTCGCGAAGACCACCGCGTCGCCGTAGAGCGCGAGCTGCCCGCGCCGGCCCAGCAGGCCCGCCTTGAAGACGCATGCATCACGCGCGACGAGGGTCTCGGGTCGAAGAGCGTCCATGGTTCTCCGCCCCCACGCCCAGGGCGCAGCGGCAGGGGTACGGTGAACCTATCGGCCCATCTGGCCCCGGCTTGACCCCTTCTTCCCCCGTCTTCCCGCGGGATGCGCCTTCCGCGGCCCCTGGCGCCTCAGGCGACGGTGGCGGCGGCGCGCGCGGCGTCGATCTGCTCGGCGTTGCCGAAGTGATCGCGCACGTAGGCGTGGATGTCGCCCACGGTCTTCATCTCCGCCACCACCTTGCCGTCGATACGGAAGTCGAAGGCCTTCTCCAGCGCGACCACCAAGTCTACGCCGTCGAGGCTGTCCAGATCCAGATCTTCGCGCAGGCGGGCGTCGGGGACCACCGCTTCGGGTTCGAGCTCGAACTCCTCGACCAGGATGGCGTCGATCTTCTCGATGATGGTGTCGGGGGTCATCGCGGCTGCTCCAGGTGCGCGGGACGGTCGCGGCTTGGGTCCCCGCGTCTATTCGGCTCCGTCTGGGGAGGCAAGCGAGTGTCCCCCGGCAGTACCGCGCCTCACGAGCGCCGGATCAGGTGGAGAGGCCGCCGTCCACCACGAAGAGCTGCCCCGTGATGTAGCTGGCGCCTGGTCCCACGAGGAAGCGCACCAGGGGTGCGACATCCTCCACGGTGCCGAAGCGGCGCAGGGGGATGGTCTGCTTGACCTGGGCCAGGGCCTCGGTGGGCAGCACGGCGGTCATGTCCGTCTCGATGAAGCCCGGCGCGACCGCGTTGACGCGGATCTTCCGGCGCCCCATCTCCTTGGCAAGGGTGCGGGTCATGCCGAGGATGGCGGCCTTGGACGCAGAGTAGTTCGTCTGCCCGCTGTTCCCGCGGAAGCCGGAGATGGAGGTGAGGTTCACGATGGCGCCGGAGCGCTGGCGGGCCATGGGGTGCAGCGCCGCGCGGCACATGCGGAAGGTGCCCCCGGCGTTGACGTTCAGCACGCGGTCGAACTCCTCGTCCGTCATGGTCATGCACAGGCCGTCGGCGGTGATGCCGGCGTTGTTGACCACGATGTCGAGCCGGCCCCACTCCAGCGCGGTGTCCACCAGGCGCTGGCAGCCCTCGGTGGTGGCCACGTCGGCCTGCAGCGCGCGGGCCCCCGGGATCTGCTGGGCCACCTCCTCCGCGCCCTCGGCGCTGCGGTGGTAGTTGACCAGCACCCGCGCCCCCGCGCGGCCCAGTTCGAGCGCGATGGCGCGCCCGATGCCGCGTCCGGCCCCGGTGACGATGGCGTTCAAGCCAGCGAGCTCCATGGATACCTCCGAGCAAGGTCGGAGGCTGTATCAAGAAACGGTACCTCCGGGCTCGCCGTGGGCGGGCGGGGTAGGGCTCCCAGGTCTCTGTCCGGGAGCCCTTCATGACCATCCCGCAGCTGGTCAGAGCGGCCGTCGCCCCTGCGTCCGGCTCCGTCTGGGAGCTGACCGAGCTGGATCGCGCCAACCACTTCCTGGTGCTGCGCGGCACCTGGCTCTTCGCCGGGGGCCTCGACGCGGTGCGGCTGGAGGCGGGCCTGCGGACGCTGCTGGGCCACTATCCGCAGTACGCCGGGCGGATGCGTGAAGGGCGGCGGGTGCTGCTGGACGATTGCGGCGTGCCCCTCACCCACGAGGCCCGCACCGATCTCTCCGTGGCCGCCATCTCCGCCGATCACGCCCTGGCTCGCCGTTTGCATCCCCGCTGGCGCCAGGGGCGGGTCAAGCGCGGGCTGGACGCCCCCCTGGCGGCCCGGCTCACCGAGCTGCCCGACGGTCAGGCCCTGAGCGTCACGGCCACCCACGCCTGCGGCGACGGCCGCACCTTCTACGGCTTCGTGCGCGACTGGGGCCGTTGTTGCCGGGGCGAGCCGGTGCAGGCGCCGGTGCTCGATCAGGCCCTCGTGCCCCCGCCGCTGGAGGGCGGCAAAGCGGAGGTGCGGGCGGCCGCGCGGGAGGCCGGCTGGGTCGCGCCCGATCTGCTGCGCGGGCTCCCGGTGGTCGTGCGGCTGCTGCTCGGTGGGCTCACCCGCCGCAGCGCGCCCATCCACCTGGACACGGCCTTCCTCGACCGGCTGCGCGCCGCCGCCGGCCCGGGCGAGCATGGGCTGAACGACAGGTTGACCGCCCACCTCTCCCGGGCCTGCGCGCGGCTGGTGGAGCAGGCCCCGAGCGTGGTGTGTCGGCAGGCCGTGGTGCTGGACGGCCGCGGTCGGCTGGCAGGCGTGCCCGAGGCTTTCGCGGGCAACGCCGCCATGGGCGCATCGGGCGCTACCTTCGCGGCGGACGACCCGCTCCCGGAGGTCGTCGCCCGCACCCACACGGCGCTCTCCCCGTGGCTGGCACGACCCTCGGCAACCCTGGAGCACCATGTGCGCCTCGCGCGCGCTGGGGCCGCCCGGGGCGTGCTCACCGCGCCCTTCGATCTCGGCGCCATGCACACCGCGCGGCCCACGGTGTTCTACGTCAACAGCTTCGTGAAGATGCCCGTCTACGACGTGGACTTCGGCACCCCGGAGGCCCCGGTTCGCCCGCTGCGGGCCATCCCCCACGATCTGCCCGATCCCATCCTGCTGTGGCCCGCGCCGCCGGACCGCGGGGGGGTGGAGCTGTACCTCACCGGGCGGTTGGCGGATGCGCTGGCGCGACGGGGGGCGGAGGATGCGTGGTGGCGGGAGTTGATGCTGGAGGCGTGAACGGCCGCGGGCGGCCAGATCTGGGTCAGTGGCGCACCACTGGCGGAGTTTTGACCGCTTTTCGGGGTTTCTGCGGCCAGATCGGGGTCAGTGGCGCACCACTGGCGGAGTTTTGACCGCTTTTCGGGGTTTTCGCGGCCAGATCTGGGTCAGTGGCGCACCACTGGCGGAGTTTTGACCGCTTTTCGGGGTTTCTGCGGCCAGATCGGGGTCAGTGGCGCACCACTGGCGGAGTTTTGACCGCGCGTGTCGCTGTGTCCTGCCTCGGCTTCCGCGATGCAGGAGACCTGGAGGGCTGACCCTCGGCGCCCCGCCCGCGATACGCTCTCCGAACCCCGAGCCTGGAGCCCCCCATGCGCCGCGTCCCGGTCCTCCGCGCCCCCACCCCCACCTACCCCGACCTGGTGTGCTCGCCCTGGGCCCTGGGCCTGCTCGCCGCGGGCGGCCTGGCCCTCGGTGCCGCCACCTTCGGCAGCAGCGGGTGCCGCACCCCCGGCGATCCCGTGCAGGTCGAGCCGGTGCCCACCCCGGGCGAGGCCCCGCGGGTCGAGCCCGAGCAGCCGCAGGGCTCCGAACCCGCGCCGGGCACCATCCCGGAGGTGGCGCCCGATCCCGACCTGCCGCGGACCCCGGGCACGCCGCGCGAGCCGGCCCCGCCGGCCACCGAGCCGATCCCGCCGGTCCCACCTGAGGTCCCCGCCGTCGTACGTCCACCCCAGGAGGAGCGGCTCGGCGGCGACATGCCCCGCCCGGAGCAGCCGGAGCCCGCGGAGCAGTGACCCCGGTTCCCCTCGGCGCCGGCACGGCCTGGAGCCTGCTCCCGGCCCTGCTGGCCATCGGCCTGGCCCTGCTCACGCGCCAGGTGGTCCCCTCCCTGCTGCTGGGCTGCCTGGTCGCCGCCGTCATGCTGGCCGGCGGGCACCCCATCGACGGCCTGGCGAGCCTGGCGGACTCCTGGCTGGTGGGCGCGCTGAACGACGCCGACCACGTCAAGATCGTGCTCTTCAGCCTGTGCATCGCCGGCATGGTGGGCGTGCTCTCGAGGGCCGGGGCCACCGCCTCCCTGGTGGGCCTGGTGACCCGCCGCGCCCGCGGCCCACGCTCCGCGGCCGTGGCCGCCTGGGTGGGCGGGCTGCTGCTGTTCTTCGACGACTACGCCAACTGCCTGGTGTTGGGTCACGCGTTCCGCCCCGTGGCCGACCGGGTGGGCATGAGCCGCGCCAAGTTGGCCTGGATCGTGGACTCCACCGCCGCGCCCATCGCGTCGCTGGCCCTGGTCTCCACCTGGATCGGCTACGAGGTGGGCCTCATCGGCGACGGCCTGGCCGCCGCCCCCGCCGGGCAGGGCCTCTCGGGCTACGGGTTCTTCCTCCAGGCCCTGCCGTACCGGGCCTACGGCATCCTCACCATCGTGCTGGTGGGCACCGTGGCCGCCACGGGCCGTGACTGGGGCCCCATGCGCCGGGTGGAGGCCAACGCCCGCGCCCTCGCCGCGCGGGAGCCGGTTCCTGCCACGCCGCACGGCGCCGGCCCCGCCTGGATCGCGCTGCTCTCCCTGGCCACCCTCGTGCTCGGCACCCTGGGCTTCATGCTGCTGGAGGGGCGCGCCGAGGTCCTGGCTGCGGGCGGCACGCCCTCTCTCGGCGCCGTGCTCGATGTCGCCGACGGCTTCCGCGCCATGGCGGTGGTCTCTCTGGCCACCCTCCTGCTGGCCTCGGGCCTGGCCCTGGCCACCCGCGCCTTGAGGCCCGCCGCCCTGGTGCCCGCCGTGGAGGAGGGCATGGGCGGCCTCTTTCCCACCTTGATCGTGCTGATCCTGGCCTGGACCCTCGGCGCCGGCCTCACCGCGCTCGGCGCGGCCAGCTACATCACCGGCACCGTGGGCGCCTGGCTGCCGCCGGTGCTGCTGCCCGCCGCCGTCTTCCTGGTGGCCGCCGGTTGCTCGTTCGCCACCGGCACCTCGTTCGGCACCATGGCCATCCTGCTGCCCGTGGTGGTGCCGCTGGCCGTCACCGCCGGCGGGGGCGCCGCGCCCGTGGCCCTCGCCGCTGTGGCCGCCGTGCTCGACGGATCCTGCTTCGGCGATCACGCCAGCCCCATCTCCGACACCACGGTGCTCTCTGCCTCGGCCAGCGGCTGCCCGCTGGTGGAGCACGTCCGCACTCAGCTCCCCTACGCCCTGCTGGCCGCCACGCTGGCGCTGCTCTTGGGCTACCTGCCGGCCGGGTTCGGGGTGCCGGCGGTGATTTCCGCCCTGGTGGGCGCCCTGGCCGTGCTCGGAGCCGTCAGGGTGCTGGGGGCGCGCCCAGCACCACCGCGGTGTTGACCCCCCCGAACGCGAAGTTCGTGGACACCGCGTGCCTCACCGGATGCGCCAACGGCGCCGTCGGCAGCAGGATGGGCGCGACATCCGGCTCCTCCAGGTTGCGGGTGGGCGGCACGATCCCGCGTCTCATGGCCTCGAGGCAGACGATGGCCTCCAGCGCGCCGCAGGCGCCCAGCGTGTGCCCCAGGTGGCCCTTGATGGAGCTGACCGGCACGTGCTCGCCGAAGATGCGGTGCAGGGCCTCGGCCTCGGCCGCATCCCCGATGGGGGTGCCGGTGGCGTGGGCGTTGACGTAGTCGATCTCGCTGGCCTGGAGCCCGGCGTCGGCCAGGGCCAGGCGCACCGAGGTCTCCATGCCGTCGGCCGCGGGGTGGGCCATGTTCACGGCGTCCGACGCGCCGCCGTAGCCGAGCACCTCGCCCAGGATGGTGGCGCCGCGGGCCTCGGCGTGCGCGCGGGTCTCCAACACCAGCACCCCGGCGCCCTCGCCCACCACGATGCCGTCGCGGCGCGCGTCGAAGGGCCGTGGGGTGAGCGTCGGCGTGGCGGTGAAGGCGCGGGTGCCGCCGCCCATGACGTCGAAGGTGAGCGCCGCGGCCACATGCAGCTCGTCGGCCCCGCCAGCCAGCATGACGTCCGCCCGGCCCGAGCGCAGGCGGTCCAGCGAGGCGCCCAGCGCTCGGTTGGAGGAGGCGCAGGCCGCGTTGGTGGCGATGGCCTCGCCCGTCAGCCCGAAGAACATGGCCACGTTGGTGGCGCAGGTGTGGGACATCACCTTGAGGAAGTGGGTGGCGGACAGGCCGTGGGCGGTCTGGTTCTCCACGAAGTGGCGCCAGAACTCCTCCTCGGCCTGGTTGGAGCCCATGGTGGAGCCGATGGCGGCGCCCACCCGCCCGCCCGTCAGCGCGGCTTCGGGCAGCCCGGCCATGGCCACGGCGTCCACCGCGGCGCTGACCGCCAGCATGGCCACCTTGCCCATGCTGCGGCGGTGCTTGCGGGGGATGGCCTTGGGGTCGAAGCCCTCCAGGGGCGCACCCACCAGGCATTGCAGCTCGGCGATGCTCTGCCACTCGGGGAAGGCGCGGACCGCGGAGCGGCCGGCCAAGAGGGCGTCGAACAGGGCCCCTGGCGTGTTGCCCAGGGCGCTGCAGAGCCCGACTCCGGTGATCACGACGCGGTTCATGTGGCCTCCAGCTCGGCCACCAGCCGGGCCAGGCCCAGGTGGTAGCCGCAGCCGTAGTAGGCCGAGAGGGTGGCCCCGAGGATGCCCGGGGTGAACACGCCCTGGCCCACCTGCACGAGGTTGTGGATGCGGATGATCTGGGGCAGCCGGTAGCGCCCCATCTGGGGGATGCTGTGGTAGTGCCCGTACATGGCACCCTGCGGCGAGCGCACGAAGTGCCAGGTGGACAGGGCGGTGGAGGTCTCCACCCGCCGCACGAGCGGGCGGACTTCGGGGTGGTCGGCGAAGAAGGCCTCCAGCAGGGTGTCGCGCAGGGTGGCCTTGAGGTCCAGGTAGGCCTGGGGGCGCTGGCCCCAGCGGCTGGCGGCCCAGGGCGCCACGTTCTCCCAGCGCAGGGCCGCGGTGAGCAGCAGGGTGTGCTGCGGGTGGCCGTCGGCGCCTGCCGTCGGGGGCGGGCTGGCCGCGAAGTAGAAGGGCACGTGGTCTGGTTCGATGTCCTGCAGGATGCAGCGCGGGTTGGCCTCGGACATGCGGTAGAGGTTGCAGCCGTCCAGCGCCGGGACAGGCGCGGCCAGCTCGGCGTAGACCCCGAAGTGGGAGAGCCCGGTGCGCTGGTCGAGGATGCGGGTGCGGTAGGCCTTGCGGACCACGCCCTCATCGGGGATGAGATCGAGCAGGGCGCGCGGGTGCAGGCTGGAGAAGACCAGGCTGGCCGCGTGGCGCTCGCCGGACTCGAGCTCTACGCCCTGGACGCGGCGATCCTCGTCCACCACCAGCCGGGCGACGGGCGCTCGCAGGTGGACCTCGCCCCCCAGCTCTTCCAGCCGGGCCACCAGGGCGCCGGCCAGGGCATCGCCGCCCCCGCGCACGCGCCAGGGGCCCTGCAGGAAGTGGTGGGTGATGACGGCGTGCAGCCCGAAGGGGGCTTCGTGGGTGGAGACCCCGTAGAGCGAGGACTGGGCGGTCAGCACGCCGCGCAGGAGCGGGTCGCGCACGTGGCGCTCGACGACCGCGTCCACGGAGACGCCCTCCCAGTGGAGGAATTGCCGCGTGTCGATGATGTCCCGGAAGCGGTACAGGCCGTAGTGCTCGACCGCCTCACACAGATCGGCCAGGTAGCCGTCGATGCCGACCCGCTCGTGGGGGAAGGCCTCCACCAGGCGCGCGCGGTAGGCCTCCAGCCCCGCGGGCACCCGGAAGCTCATGCCGGGCATGACGATGCGGTCGAAGCCGTCGTGGTCGAGCGGCACCCAGGCCAGGCGGTCCAGCACGCCCAGGTGGGCCAGGGCGCGCCCGAGGATCTCGTCGTGGTCGATGCTGCCGCAGTAGTGGAAGCCGGTCTCGAAGGGCACCCCCGCCCGCGAGAAGCGATGCAGCAGCCCGCCGGGCTTGATGTGGCGCTCGAAGACCCGCACCCGCCAGCCGTGCATGGCCAGCAGGATCGCGGAGACCAGGCCGGACATGCCGGCCCCGATGACGATGGCGGTGGGGCGCTCGGGCATCAGGCCTCGCCCGGAGGGTTGCCCTGGGTGGGCAGGATGACCCCCGAGAGCTTGGCGTTGCAGACCCGCTTGCCGTCGCACAGCACCACGCCCGAGGCCTGGACCAGGCCGAAGCGCAGCTCCGTGATGTTGACCCGGTAGACCACCTCGGCTGGCGGCAGCACCGGGGCGCGGAAGCGCACCTTCTCGAACCCCGTGAGGTAGGGCGTGCCGTGCTCGGTGCCGGGCTGGGAGAGGTGCAGGCAGAGCATGGTCTGGGCCAGGCCCTCCAGCAAGAGCACCCCGGGGACCACGGGCTGGCCGGGGAAGTGACCCTCCACGTCCTCCGGCGAGAAGCGGCCGATGGCCTCGATCTCGCCCGGCTCCATGCGCACGATGCGCTCGACCAGCAGGAAGCGCCCGCGGTGGGGGATGATGTCCTGGACGGAGGGGTAGGGCTCGCTCACGTGGGCTCCTCGGCGCGCAGGACGAGCACGGCGTTGGTGCCGCCGAACCCGAAGGAGTTGGACAGGACCAACCGGGCGCGCTTTACGCGGGTGGTGGTGACGACGTCCAGGGCCTCGAGGCCTGGATCGTGGGCGGTGAAGTTCCGGTTGGGCGCGAGGAAGCCCCCCTGGCACATGAGCAGGGTGTAGACCACCTCGGAGGCGCCCGCCATCCAGCACTCGTGGCCGGACAGCGCCTTGGTGGAGGAGACCGGCGGGCATCTCTCGCCGAAGACCTCCAGGATGGCGCGGGCCTCCACCTCGTCGCCCACGACGGTGCCGGCGGCGTGCGCGTTGACGTACTCGATCTCGCCGGGGTGGACGTTGGCGCGCGCCAGGGCCGCGCGGATGCAGCGCGCGGCGCCGTGCCCGGAGGGGGAGGTGACGTGGCTGCCATCCGAGGAGAAGGCATAGGAGAGGATCTCCGCCAGGATGGGGGCCCCCCGCCGCCGGGCGTGGGCCAGGCTCTCCACCACCAGGGCCGCGCCGCCGCCGGAGGGAACGAGCCCGGTGCGGTCGCGGGAGAAGGGCCGCACGGCCTCGGCCGGATCGCCCTCCCAGGTGGCGAAGGTGCCCAGGGCGTCGAAGCCCGCCATGCCCGCCCAGTGCAGCTCCTGGGTGCCGCCACAGACCACGGCCAGCTGCTGGCCGGTGGCCACCAGGTTCCAGGCCTGGCCGATGGCGTGGGCGCCCGAGGCGCAGGCGCCAGAGACCGTCCACGCGGCGCCCTGGGTGCCGAGCAGCACGGAGAGGTTGATGCTCGGCGAGGAGTTCATGCACTCCACCACGGCCGAGGATCCCAGGCCCCGGGTGCCGCCCTCTGCCAGGGTGCGCGCCGCGGTCTCGTAGCCGGCGCCGCAGCAGGAGTCGTTGCCCAGGATGACGCCGAAGTCGGGGCCCCGCAGGGCATCGCGCGCGAGCCCGGCCCCCTCCACGGCCTGCAGCGCGGCGGCGGCCGCGTACAGGGCCGGCTCACCCATGGCGCGGCGCTCCTTGCGCGAGATCCAGCGCCTGGGATCGAAGTCCTTCAGGGCGCCCGTGAGGGGGACGCCGTAGCCGAGCCTGGCCCGCTCGGGATCGCGCACGAGCCCGGGAGTCCCCGTGCGCAACGCTTCGCCGACCTCGGCCAGATCGCGGCCGAGGCATGAGACCAGCCCCATTCCGGTGATGACGACGCGCTCCAATGCGGCCTCCTGCGGAAGCCACGGCTCTAACGCGCCAGGGCCTGGAGGGCCGATGGGGGCCGAGGGTCCTGGCGAGACGTGCCTCCCGGGCGATCCCCGGATAGCACGCGCGACCCCTGGGGCATCCCGTGCGCAAGGCTCTCCGCAAGATCTGGCACCTCCTCAAGGACGAGCACAGCTCGCCCCGGGAGCTGGGTTTCGCGGCGGCCCTCGGCCTGTTCGTGGGCGCGCTGCCGCTCTACGGGCTGCACCTGGGCATCTGCATCGCCCTGGCCTGGCTGCTCCGGCTCAACAAAGCCACGGTCTATCTGTTCGCCAACATCTCGAATCCCCTCCTCATCCCGCCTCTGGTGGCGGGGGGCATCGCCATCGGCGAGTGGCTCAGGTTCGGCGCCTGGCGCCCGCTCGATCTGGAGCAGGGGCGCGACTTCGCCGCCAAGCTCTCCATCTTCTCCGGGCGGCTGCCGGACCTGTTCGCCTCCTGCATGCTGGGGGACGCCCTGATCGGGCTCGTGCTCGCGGCCCTCTTCGGCCCCGTGGTGTGGCTGGCGGCGCGCCGGTTCCAGCGGCGGGGGGCCCACCAAGAAGGGGTATGATGGGCGCGTGCCCCGCCTCCTCCCAGCCCTCGGCCTGATCCTCGCCGCCTGCGCCCCGGCCGGCGACACCGCCCAGCCCGCGATGCCCGGGATCGCGGAGCGGGTGCTCATCGTGGTGCTCGACGGCGCGCGGGAGGAGGAGTCCCTGGGCCTGCCCACGGGCTGGGGGCTGGGCTGGTCCGACGCCTTCCAGGGCCCCACCGCCGGCATCCTGCCCCTGACGCGGGCGCGGCTGCAGCCCGCGGGCACGCTGGTCGTCCCGGCCTTCCAGGTGGGCCCCACGGTCACCGTGCCGGCCCACGCCGCTCTCTTGATGGCTGCCCGGCGCCCCTACCTGAACCTGCCCTTCCCGGACGGCCCCGAGCGGTACCGCCCGGACCTCCCCACCGCCTTCGAATTGTTGCGCACGCAGGAGGGAATGGGCCCCGAGGCGGCGGTTCTCCTGGGCAACACCAGCCTGCTGGCCCAGCTCGACCGCTCCATCGC
Organism: Pseudomonadota bacterium; assembly: GCA_043814015.1. Lineage (GTDB taxonomy): Bacteria > Myxococcota_A > UBA796 > UBA796 > JAFGLY01 > JBDRKM01. The sequence continues at coordinate 20,008 of JBDRKM010000267.1, read as the reverse complement.
CCCGGGCTTCGGCGACCCTGTGGCCGCCACCTGGGACTGGATCACCGATCCGGACGATCCGACGGTCTCGGGCGAGTCCGACGCCGCCGTGCTCCGGGCGGCCCGCGCGCACCTGGCGCAGGGCGCGCGCCTGGTGCTGGCCAACCTGCACCACATCGACCGCGTGGGCCACGATGACCCCTGGCGCTACGCGGACACCGTGGCCCTGACGGACACCCCCCTGGTGGAGGCCTGGGACTGGATCCAGTCCGAGGAGAGCGGCCTGGCCGACCGCACCCTGATGATCGTGACCACCGACCACGGGCGGCACCGCTTCTGGCCTTCCCAGACCCCCTGGCAGGACCACGGCTGCGCCTGCTCCGGCTGCCGCAGCGTGCCGCTCTTGCTGCTCGGTCCCGGCGTCCATCGCGGCGCCATCGTCAACACGCCCCACGTCTGGGAGGACGCCATGGCCACCGCGGCCTGGCTCATGGGGCTGGAGATGCCCTACGCCAGCGGGCGGGTGATGGACGACTTCCTGGTGGGGGACATAGCGCCCGCCCAGCCGACCGGCCCGCGCCGCCTGTCCGCAGCCGGCGCCCTCGTGGCCTGGGAGCAGCCCACCGGCGGCTGGCAGCCGCGCACCGAGGTGGTGGTGGACGGGGAGGTCTTCTCGGACCCCGACGCCCTGATGCTGGAGGAACCCCGGGTGGCCGTGGGGGAGGGGGCCGCTTTCGCCTGCTGGCGCCAGGTCTCGGTGGGCGGCCCCGAGCCAACCTGGGGCTGGAGCCTGCGCTGCCTGCGCCTGGACAGCGGCGAGGACCTGGGCTTCCCGGAGTCGGTGGTGAGCGGGCACGTGGAGCCAGCCCTGGCGGTGGATGGCGAAGATCGCCTCTGGGCCGCCTTCGCCGACATCTACCCGGAGGAGGACAACGGTCGGACCATCGCGGACGACGGCGAGGTCCGGCTCGTGCGCTGGACCCCGGGGGAGGGCTGGGACATGCCCGAGCACACCTCGGCCCACAGCTACGGTCCCCTGCACCCGGCGCTGCTGCTGGATGGCTCGGACGCGCTCATGGCCTGGGGCGCGGGCGACAGCATCGAGACCTGCCGCTCCACGCGGCACCTCGAGGTCCAGCGTGTGACCTGGGCCGCGGGAGGGGAGCCGATGTGGGAGGCCGAGCTGAGCCTGCGCGCGCAGGACCTGGGCCTGGAGGCCGGCGATCGGCTGGAGTCACCGGCCCTCGGCCGGCGCGACGGCGCGTTGGCGCTGGCCTTCCTGGCCATCGCGGGGGAGGGGACCTCCCTGGGCCTGGCGCTGCGCGGCGAGGAGGGCTGGGCCGCGGCGAGCCTGGTGGATGACTCCGCGACCCTCTACCCCCACGTCCCACCGGCCTTCGGCCCCGACGGGACGCTCTGGTGGGCGCGGCGGGCAGAGCAGGGTGAGGCCGAGGTGTGTCGCCTGGAACCGGGCAGCGGTGCGGCCTGCGCGAGCACCGGCACCCCCTGGATCGACAGCCTCGCCCCGGTGGCGGGCGGCACCTGGGCCAGCGTGAGCGCCGGAGGGGGCGTGTGGGAGCGAGTGTGGGTGGAGGCGTAGGGGTCAGGACGTTACAATTACAATTTCTCTCGCGCCGGAACGTGACGTTGCTATTGTCCTTTCTCCCGGAGAACCTACCCTGCGGCGACCGCCTGACCGGGCCAGGTGTTGACGGTGCAACCGCGCGGGCAAGTTTCAAAGCGTAATATCGCGAAAAAAAAGGTAATCACAACAACCTGACCCCTGGGCGGGCCGGGCCCTGGGCCTGGGCCCATGGGCGGATCAGTCCACCCCCACGATCCCCGCCGCTGCCCAGGGGCCCTGGGCGGGCAGATCGTCGCGGTTGGAGGCGCTGAACACACCCGCAGTGCTGTAGTACACGTACGAGTCGGTGCTGTAGGTGCTGCCCGTGTAGTAGTTGTTGAACACCAGGTCGTCCCAGCCATCCAGGTCCATGTCCGCGGCCGCCACGCGGGTGGCGCCGTAGGTGGTCAGGCTGGTGCGGTCGGAGGTGGAGTAGGAGGAGGTGGTGCCGCTGGCGGAGTTCCAGTAGATGTAGGAGGAGATGCCGTAGCTGGAGCCGTTGTAGTAGTTGGCGAACGCCAGGTCGTCCCAGCCGTCCTGGTCGAAGTCGGCGATGGCCACGTCGCGGGCGCCCAGGGTGGACAGGGCGCTGCGGGCTGAGCTGGAGTAGCCGCCCGCGGTGCCCCAGTAGATGTAGCTGCTCGTGGAGTAGCTGCTGCCCGAGTAGTAGTTGGCGAAGACCAGGTCGGGGTAGGTGTCCTGGTTGAGATCGGCCACGGCCACGTCGAAGGCACCGTAGGTGGCGAGGGCGTCGCGCGCGGCGCTGGAGTAGCCGCCGGCGGAGCCGTAGTAGACATAGGAGCTGGTGGAATAGGAGCTGTCGTTGCGGTAGCAGGCGAAGACGATGTCCAGCCAGCCATCGTTGTTCACGTCGGTGATGAGGGCCTCCCGGGCGCCGTTGGTGGCCAGGCTGGTGCGGTCGGAGGAGGAGAAGCCGGCGGACGAGCCCCAGTACACGTAGCTGTTGACCGTGAAGTCGGTGCTGCTGCTGCGGAAGTCGGCGAAGACCAGATCGAGCCAGCCATCCTCGTCGAGATCGGCGATGTCCACGTCGTAGGCCCCGTAGGTGGCCAGCGAGGAGCGGTCGGCGCTGGAGTAGCCGAGGGCCGAGCCCCAGTAGATGTAGCTGCTGGTGGAGTAGGAGGAGCCCGTGTAGTAGTTGGCCACGACGATGTCGAGCCAGCCGTCGTTGTCGAGGTCCTCCACCGCGGCGTCCAGCGCGCCCACCGTGGGCAGGGCCTGGGCGTCGGAGGAGGAGTAGCCGGACCCGGAGCCATAGTACACGTAGGAGTTCCGGGAGTAGGACGATCCGTTGTACTCGTTGAGCAGGAGCACATCGACGTAGCCGTCCTGGTCGAGATCCTGGAGCACCACGCCGCTGGCGCCCTCGGACGACAGGGTGTCGCGGTAGGACGACGAGAAGCCGTAGCCGGTGGAGTAGTACAGGTAGGTGCTGGTGGTGTAGGAGCCGGAGGTGCCCGAGCGCAGACCGGCGAAGACGAGATCGGGCAGGCCATCGCAGTTCAGATCGGTGCAGCCGTCGTTGCCGTCGCAGTTGCTGTCGATGCCGTCGTCGGGGATCTCGGGGGCCAGGGAGCCGGGGTAGACGCTGGCATCGGTGTCGTCGCAGTCCGTGTCGTCCGTGACGTAGCCGCTGGGCGCGCTGCAGCCCGTGACGCTGCTCTCCGCATCGCCGAAGCCGTCGCCGTCGAGGTCGGCGTAGAAGAGCTCCTCGCCGCCGCCGTCCACCACACCGTCGCAGTCGTTGTCGATCCCGTCGCACAGATCCTCGGCGCCGGGGTGCACGGCGTCGTCGGTGTCGTCGCAGTCGGAGTCGTCGGCGAGGTAGCCGGAGGGGGCGGCGCAGGCCTCCACAGCCGTGGCCGGGTCGCCGTAGCCGTCGGCGTCGGCGTCCAGGTACCAGGTGCCGAGCACGCCGTCGTCCGCCGTGCCGTCGCAGTCCTGGTCGAGGCCGTCGCAGACCTCGGCGGCGCCGGGGTGCACGGTCGGGTCGGCGTCGTCGCAGTCGTTGCCGTCGGCCACGGCGCCGGAGGGCAGATCGCAGACCCAGGTGGAGCCCGCGGGATCGCCAAAGCCATCGCCATCGGCGTCCTGGTAGGCGTCGAACCAGGCCACGTCCTCGTCGATGGCGCCGTCGCAGTCCTGGTCGAGGCCGTCGCAGGTCTCGCCGGCGCCAGGGTGGGTGGTGGCCTCGGCGTCGTCGCAGTCGGTGTCGTCGGCCGAGTACCCGCTGGGCACGGCGCAGGCCCGGGCGGTGCTCGCCGCGTCGCCGTAGCCGTCGGCGTCGGCGTCCAGGTACCAGAGCAGCGCGTCGGTGGCGTCGTCCTCGTCGATGACGCCGTCGCAGTCGTCATCGGCGCCGTTGCACAGCTCGGCGGCGGCGGGGTTGACGGCGGCGACGGTGTCGTCGCAGTCCTCGGCGTTGCCGAGGAAGCCGGAGGGGGCGGTGCAGGCCAGGACGGTGGTGCCGGGGGTGCCGTAGCCGTCGCCGTCCACATCCGCGTACCAGGTGGCGGCGTCGGTGGCGTCCTCCTCGTCGGTGTCGCCGTCGCAGTCGTTGTCCACACCGTCGCACAGCTCGTCTGCCACGGGGTTCACCGCGGCCTGGGTGTCGTCGCAGTCGCCCGGGTCGGCCACATACCCGCTGGGGGCGTCGCAGGCTTCGACGGTGGTGGCGTCGAGGCCGTAGCCGTCGCCGTCGGCATCCAGGTACCAGGTGGGGGCGCCCGCGGCGCCGGCCTCGTCGATGGCGCCGTCGCAGTCGTTGTCCGCGTCGTCGCAGACCTCGGTGGCCGCGGGGGAGATGTCGGCATCCAGATCGTCGCAGTCGCCGCTCGTGGCGACGTAGCCCGTGGGGGCGGTGCAGCGGGTGAGGGTGAAGACCAGGGAGCCGTAGCCATCGGCGTCGGCGTCCAGGTACCAGGTGGCCGCGTCGATGGCGGAGTCCTCGTCGGTGTCGCCGTCGCAGTCGTTGTCCAGGCCGTCGCAGACCTCGGTGCCGCCGGGGTGGGCGGCGGCCTCCGCGTCGTCGCAGTCGGTGGCGTCGGCGACGAAGCCGGTGGGGGCGGTGCAGCCCTCGGCGGTGGTGGCGGGATCGCCGTACCCGTCGCCGTCAGCATCGGCGTAGAAGGTGGACATGCCCTCGGCGCCCGCCTCGTCCACGGCGCCGTCGAAGTCGGTGTCACGGCCGTCGCAGCGTTCGGTGGCGCCGGGGTAGGCGGAGGCCTGCCCGTCGTCGCAGTCGGTAGCGTCGGCGACGAAGCCCGAAGGGGCGGTGCAGGCCTCGGTGGGGTTGGCGAAGTCGCCGTAGCCGTCGCCGTCCGCGTCGGCCCAGAAGGTGGAGGTCACGCCCTCGTCCACCTCGCCGTCGCAGTCGTCGTCCACCCCGTCGCAGTCCTCGGGGGCGCCGGGATGGGCGCTCGCGTCGCCATCGTCGCAGTCGGTGGCGTCCTCCACGAAGCCCGAGGGGCGGGCGCAGGCCCCGGCGGTGGTGGCGGCGTCGCCAAAGCCGTCGCCGTCCGCGTCGGCGTAGAAGGTGGTGGTGACGCCTTCGTCGATCTCGCCGTCGCAGTCCTGGTCAACGCCGTCACAGGCCTCGTCGGCCCCGGGGTGGATGGTGGCGTCGCCGTCGTCACAGTCGCTGGCCTCGGCGAGGTAGCCGGAGGGGACCTCACAGGCCTGGGTGGTGGCGTCGGGATCGCCGTAGCCGTCATCATCGACGTCGGCGTAGAAGGTGGTGGTGACGCCTTCGTCGGTCTCGCCGTCGCAGTCGTCGTCCAGGCCGTTGCAGGCCTCGTCGGCGCCTGGGTGGATGGCGGCGTCGGCGTCGTCGCAGTCCTCGTCGACGCCGAAACCGTCACCGTCCGCGTCCACCACGTTGGTGTCGGGCGTGCCGGTGTCGTCTGGCTTCTCGGGCTCGGGGCAGGCGACGAGGGTGGCGAGGACGAGGGTCAGCAGGGGGCGGGACATGGCGTTCATCCGACTCTCCGGGGGATGGTGGCGTCGAGGCTGAGCTTAACCCTGGGCGATCGCTAGTAGCTCTCGTAGGCCCCTATGTCGTAGGCGGCGCCCTGGGGGCGGGCGGTGCCGTCGTGGTCGGTGGTGACCCCGTAGGCGCTGAGATCCTGGCCCTGATCGATGCAGGCGGAGGCCGCGGCCAGGTGGAAGTCGTGGGCGGCCTCGTCCACGAAGGCAGGGTCTTCGCTGATGTTGCCCCATGTGCTTCCGGGGTCCTGGCTGCTGTACCCGTTCCCGCCCCAGACGTCGTTGTTCTGCCAGGTCAAGTCGACGAAGGGGTAGTCCTCGTCGACCGGGAAGTGCACATCATCGTCCCCGGACCCGTAGATGATGTTGCCCACGACGCGGGTGGTCGCGCCGCAGAATGGGTCGCCGTAGCCGTGGTCCCGGTCGACCTGCACGCCGTTGGTGGTGGCACCCACGAGGGTGTTGCCGAGGACGAAGGAGGCATCCCCGACGCACCACTCCGAGGCGAGGAACAGCCCCGAGCCGACCGAGTCCAGCACCACGTTGTTGGACACCGTCGCCGTGCCCAGCAGCCAGATCCCCGCCCCGATGGAGGCCTCGTTGGCCTCGAACCAGTTGCCGTCGATCACGGCGCTGCCGCCGTAGAGGAAGAAGCCGCCGCCTTCGTCCTCGGCGGTGTTGAGGCTCACGGTGTTGCCCTGGAAGAGCCCGTCGTAGTCCCAGGCCTCCACGCCTGCGCCGTTGCTGCCCGTGTTGCCCGTGATGATGCAGCCGCGGATGGTGGGGGCGGCACCGTCGATGTCGATGCCGCCCCAGATGCTGTTCGTGACGGTCACTCCTTCCAGGATGGCCGCCGCGGTCTCACCGTCCTCGAAGGTCACCACGGTCCGGCCGGTCGGGGAGCGGAGGACCGCGCTCTCAGGCCCCTCCGACGAGTGGATGTAGAGATCCTCGCCGCCGTAGTCGAGCTCGACCTGGTAGGTTCCAGGTCTCAGGACGATCTCGTCGCACGCAGCTCGGTAGGCCTGGGCGTAGGGGATGCTGGCGTAGGGCATCGCGCTGTCGCCGTTCCCACCGGGCAGGGTGTTGGGGTCCACGTAGACTGGGCAGCCGGTGGCGCACTGGGGGCCGTCGTCCACGCCATCGCAGTCGTCGGTGGGGCCGGGGTACTCCCAGGCGCCAAGGTCGATGGCTGGGCCCTGCGCCCTGGGAGCGCCGTCGATGTCGGTGGTGACGCCCCAGTCGCCCACATCCACCCCACTGTCGATGCAGGGGGAGCCCCAGGTGAGGGTGAAATCACCCGCAGACGGGTCGGTGAAGCGGGGGTCCTGGGAGAAGTTCCCGTACGACATCGGAACGCCGCCCTGGCTGTATCCGCCTGTTCCAAAGACATCGTTGTAGTGCCATTTCGGACCGGTGATGGGCAGGGTTGAGTAGGTCACTTGCCCGTAGACGTCGTACCTCCCCGCCTCGTAGAAGATGTTGTTCTGGACGTTGGTCGAGGCGTAGCCAACCTGCCAGGCGTACGGGCCCGTGGTGTAGTAGCCGATGACGACGCCGTCGTGGGTGGACAGCGCCACGACGTTGTTCAGCAGGTTCGAGTCGTCCAGATCGTCTTCGCCGGAGGCGTGCAGCAGGATCCCGTCGCCGACGCTGCCGACCACGAGGTTGTTGGAGACGGTGGCCGTGGCCTCCAGCCAGATCCCCGCCGCCTCGCCGCCCTCGTTGGCCTCGAAGCGGTTGGCGTCGATCACGGCGCTGCCGCCGTCCAGGTACAGACCGCCGCCGGCGTCGCTGGCCACGTTGCCGCTGAGGGTGTTGCCCTGGAACAGCCCGTCGTAGTCGCTGGCGTACACCCCAGCGCCGTCCTCGCCCGTGTTGTCGCGGATGACGCAGCCCGTGACGGTGGGCGAGGCCGCGCGGATGAGCAGGCCGTGCTCTGTGCCCCCGGTGATGGTCAGGCCGTCGAGCACGCTGTCGGGGCCCTCGCCCGCGGCGAAGGTGACCACGGTGCCGCCGGCCGAGGGCGCGATGGTGGTGACTGCCGGGCCGGACTCGGAGGTGAGGGTCACGGCTTGCCCGGAGAAGTCAACGCGCTCGTCGTAGGTGCCGGGCTCCAGGATGACCGTGGGGCAGGTGTCGGTTTCGGCCTGGGCCATGGCGGCCGCGATGGTGTCGAGCGGGTCTCCGTGGCAGCCGCGGGCGTCTGCGGCGCCGTCCGGTGAGGTGTAGACGGGGCAGGGGATGGTCAGGATGGAGGCCGAGGCGTTCCCGGGGATACCCTCCTCCAGGCCGTCCGTGGGGGTTGCCGTGCAGGTCCAGACCTCGCCCGCGCGGGGCGTCCCGGCTGGGACCGTGTCGCCCGGCCAGGTGGTTGTTTCCCCCGCGCCCCAGGCCGTTCCGTCCACGGTCCAGGTCATGCTGTAGGTGACCGCGTCGCCGTCGGGGTCGGTGGAGGGGCTGATCACAGTGCAGACGAGATCGTCACAGTCCTCGACGGGTCCTTCCGGGAGGATGGCGATCCCCGGAGCGTCGGGCGGGGCGGAGCCGATCAGCAGGGAGGCCTCGCCAGCTGGCCCCTTCTGGATGCCATCGCCGGGGGCGACCTCGACGGTCCAGGTCTCGCCCGCCGTGGTGGCGTGGGCCGGCAGGGTGGCGCTGGTGGAGGCGCCGGAAGGGGCGCCGTCCACGAACCAGGCCCAGGCGTAGCTGACCTCGTCGCCCTCCGGGTCCACGGAGGGGGTGTCGATGGTGGCGCAGAGATCGTCCGCGCTGGTGGCGGGGTCGGGCGCGAGCGTGATCACCGGGGCGCTCGGGCGGCCGTCGACGGTCACCGTCACCCGGACTGTGGCGATGAGATCGCCGCTGTCGGCGACCTCGCCATGGATCTCGTGGCTCCCCACGGCCAGATCGGCGACCTTGAATGACACGTGCCCGTCGGTGTCGGCGGGGTCGAGGGAGAGTACCCCGTCCTGAGGCGAGAACCAGTACAACCGGAGGTCCTCTGGCGGCTCCTCGGCGTCGGCGACCTCGGCCTCCACGAGCAGCGGCTCGCCCTCGGCCAGGACGTCGCCGTCCGCGGGGGAGAGCAGGGTGATCGACGGGAAGGTGTTGACCGGCCCCCCGGAGTCGTCCCCGCCATCGTCCTTGGGGCAGGCGGTCAGGGAAAGAGCCAGCAGTCCGATGGCGCAGCGATGGTCCATGGCGGCTCCCCGGGCCCCGGGAGGAGCCCACGGAGGGCAGTATACCTCCACAACCCAGGGTGAAGACCAGACCCCGCTCACGCCGAATCGTCGGACGATTCGGGGCTCACCGCTCCGCTGCGCCCGTGTCTCGGGGAGCGAAGCGCTGCACGCCGGGGACATCCACGGGGAACCAGGGCTCCTCCTCGCGGCCCAGCTTCACCTGGCAGGCGCTGTAGTGCGCGGCGGCTTCGCTCTTCGGCTCCCCCAGCAGGCGCATGCGGTCGGTGGGGGGCAGGCAGCCGCGGATGGCGCGCAGGGCCTGCTGGAGGCTCGTGGAGGAGTAGCGCCACAGGCGGGCGGTGCCGTCACGGGAGCTGCTCAGCAGCCAGGCGCCGTCGGGGCTGAAGGCCAGCCCGGAGACGGCGTCCTCGTGGGCCTTCCAGCGGAAGACCTCCGCGTCGCGGGCCACCCTGCCCAGCTCGATGCCGCCCTCGCTGGTGCCCACCAGCACACAGGCCCCGTCGGGGCTGAAGGTCAGGGTCTCGGGCGTCCCCACCAGGTTCCACAGCGGCGGTGACCCCTCCCCGCCCTCCGTCGGGGAGGGGTCATCACCCTGGCCCAGCGTCCAGAGACGAACCCGCCAGTCGCCCGCGGTGGCCACCTGGCGGCCGTCGGGCGACAGCGCCGCCAGGTAGATGTTCTCCATGTAGACGGAGAAGGTGTCCAGCGCCTCGCCCCCCAGCGCCGGCCACAGCCAGGCGGTGCCGCTCTGCCCCCAGGAGGCACTGGTGCTGCACACGCGCGCGCCGTCGGCGCTGAAGGACACGCTGGGGACCCCTTCGTCGTGCTGGAGCAGCACGGGCTCGCCCGCACCGTCCACGGACCAGACACGGGCGCTCTCGTCGCTGGAGCCGGTGACGAGGCGGGCACCGTCGGGGCTGAACTGGATCGCGTTGCCGGGCTCTGTGTGGCCCTCCAGCACCACGGGGGTGCCGCCGCCGTCCAGGCGCTGGAGGTGCACCAGCGCCCCCTCCGCCCAGGCCAGCAGCGTGCCGTCGGGGCTCAGGGCCGCGGCCCAAGCCTCGGCCAGCGCGGGCAGCAGGCGCTCGGGGGGCCCCGCCGCCCTCCGCGGGCCAGCGCAGGACTCCGCCGGGCGCCACCGTGAGGATGTGCGCCCCTCCATCGGTGAAGGCCGCCGCCAGGATGGGGCCGCCGCCGCCGTCCAGGGTGATGGGGGCGCGCTCCGCCAGCCGCCAGACCTGTGCGGTGCCGTCATGGTATCCGGCGACGACCAGGGATCCGTCGGCGCTCACGGCGTGCGGCAGCTCCTCGAGCTGTGCGAGACGCGGTGGAACCTCGGCGGGGGCGGCGGACCCGCCCTTGGCGCCGGCCCTGGCGCCGTCCTCGGCGAAGGAGACACGCCGGACCCAGCGGTCAACCTGGGTGCGCTCGGTCTCCCCCGTGCCGTCGGCCCGCCAGACTGCCATGGTGGTGTCCAGCGAGCCGGTGGCCACCAGGCTGGCGTCGGGGCTGAACGCCACGGAGAGCACCGCCATGTCGTGGCCGGCCCAGAAGGTGGTGGCGGCGGGGGATGGGCCGTAGATCAGGTCCACCGCCAGGGCGTTGAAGCCGGGCAGGTCGGCGGGCGTGTTCATCTCGGCCAGCAGCATGGCCGCGCGGGTGGGGGCCTGCTCCCGGGCCATGCGCTGTGCCGCCCCAAGCAGCAGGGCGTCCTGCGCCCGGTGCTGGGCCGCCTCGGCGTTGGCGGCCTCCCGAGCCTTCTCCTCGCGTGCCTGCTCCGCCGTCGCGGTGGCCTCCAGGGCCGTGCGCCGCTGGCCCAACGCCCAGAGGGCGAGCCCCGCCATGGCCAGCGCCACCAGGGTGGCCGCCAGCAGGATGATCCGGGTGCGACGCCGGGCGCGCGCCGCGCGCTGGCCCTCGGCCTGCTCGCTCCGCCGCACGAAGTCAGCGGCGGCCTCGCCCAGCTCCTGCTGCACGCCCTGGGCCAGCACCAGGGAGCGGCCGCGCAAGAGATCGCCCTGGCCCGCCTGCCAGTCCGCCAGGGCCCGCTCCACCCGCTCCACCTGCTGCAGCACCTCGCGCGACTCGTCCACCCAGCGGCGCAGCCGCGGCCAGGAGCGGATCAGCGCCTCGTGGGCCACCTCCAGGGTGCTCTCGCCCGCCTCTCCCTTGCCGCGTACCACCAGCCGCTCCGCCACCAGGGCGTCGACGATGGCGGCGAACTCGCCCTGCTCCTCGCCCGACCGCGTGCCGATGTGCGCCAGCGCCACCCGCCGGCGGGTGTCGCGCGCGCCGGTGTCGGCCGGCCCCACCAGGCGCACCAGCAGCCGGCGGGCCTGGTCGCAGGCGCCCTCCTCCAGCTGGCCGACCACGGCCTCGGCGCGCTCCCGGAGCGCCCCGGCGGCGCCGCCGATGGCCTCGTAGGCCTGCTGGGTGAGCATGCGGCCCTCGCGCCGCTCCCAGAGCTGGTCCAGCGCGTACTCCAGCAGCGGCAGCGCGCCGGGCTCGGCGCCCACGTCCGCCAGCATGCGCCCGCACAGGCCGGGCTCCAGGCCCAGGCCAACGGCCTCGGCGGGCCGCTCGATGGCGCTGCGCAGGGCGTCGGGGTCGAGCTGGGGCACGTACTGGCTGTGCCCGGCCGCGCCGCTGGTGAACAGGCTGTCCAGCCTGCGCCCGCCGTCGGGCTCCAGGGCGATCTCGCCGCAGCGGCCGCGGAAGTCGGTGCGCAGGGTGCAGATCACCGCGAGGCCGTCGGGGGCGCTGGCCAGCACCCAGAGCCGCTGGACGAAGGCATCGCGGTCGGCCCGGCGCTCGTCGGAGACCTGGGTGAAGAGCTCCTCGAGCTGGTCCACCACCAGCAGGCGCCGGGGGCCGGCGGTGAGCCGCGCCTCGGCGGCCGCGAGGGCCTCCAGCGGGGCGGCGCCCGGCACCAGGGAGACCCAGCTCCAGCCCTCGCGCGCCAGAGCGGGCACCACCGCGGCCAGCACCAGCGAGGACTTGCCGCTGCCGGAGGGGCCCTCCACCACCTGCAGCCGAGGGCGTGCCTGGTCGGCCAGGGTGCGCTGCGCCGCCAGCACCTCGTCCCGCTCGCGGTCCCGGCCGAAGAAGAAGCGGCTGTGCTGGGGCCCGAAGGCCAGCAGGCCGCGGTAGGGGCGGAAGACGAAGGGGCGCGTGTCGAGGATGTCGCCGTCGCTGCCGTAGAGCTGGACGCTGGTGGCGTCGGAGGCGGTGGCGCGCTGGGCGCGCAGGGCGGTGCGGGCGTCGGACAGGGCCTGCTCCAGGGAGCGGGGCTGCGGGTCGGCCAGCAGCGCGCGGTACAGGATGCGGGTGAGGGTCACGGAGCCCGGCACCGTGAGGGGGAAGCGGGAGGCGATGACGCTCTCGACACCGGCGCGGTGGACCCGCTGGGCCAGGGAGCCGAGGTGGCTGCCGAGGGTGCCCGGATCGCCGCTGCGGCAGCCGCAGAGCACCACCAGGCGCAGCGCGTGCCGGTGGGGGTGGAGCAGGTCGTGCAGCAGCCCGGCGTGCAGCACGCCATCCCCGAGCGCCAGGCCCACCGAGGCGCCGCTGTCGGGGACGGCGACGCCGTGGGCCAGCAGGTGCAGGGCGCAGCAGGTGGGGGTGGTGGCCAGCCGCGCCGCCAGGGCGTCGTAGGTGGCGTCGGGCAGCACGTCGCGCTCGCGGTCGAAGGGCAGGCCGGCCGCGTCCATGGCCGTCGCGATGGCGTCGAGGTGCTCGCTGGCGGGGACCGCGCCCCCGGCGGCCGACCAGGCGAAGAGCAGCCGCCCACCCTCGGGCCGCGGCGCCGGGCGCTCTTCGGCGGGGACGGTGCCTGGCCACTGGAAGCGCAGGTTCACCCCGGAGAGCTTGCCCAGGGCGCTGCCGTCGCCCAGGGTGGCCAGCTCCCAGGGCAGCGCGAACAGCTCGGCCGCCTCCAGGCAGAGCACGACGTTCACCGGGAGCGGCGGGCTGGCGCTCAGAGCTCGCTGGATGCGTGCCTCGTCCTCGGCCCAGCCCACCTGGGTCAGGAAGGCCCGCAGCGCGTCCCCCAGGCGCGCGGTGGCCTCGGGATGCCCCGGGTGCAGGGCCAGCGTGGCGAGGTCCTGCTGGACCGGGCCGGTCCACGCCAGCCGCCCCTCCAGGGTGGGGCGTCCGGGGAAGTGGCGCAGGTAGCTCGCCGTCCCCCAGCGGAACGCGAAGGGATCCTCGACGTCATCTCGGCGGCCGAGCTGGATGCGGAGGGTGAGGCTGGTCATGTCCGGGTCCGCCTGGACCGGGGAGCCTACCACACTCTACCGGACGCGATGCTCCGCGATGTAGGCCGCCAGGGTGCCCACGTTCTGGAAGACCTCGCGGCTGCGGGCGGCTTCGGGGAAGGTCACGCCGAACACGCGCTCGATCTCCACCGCCAGCTCCAGGGCGTCCACCGAATCGAGCCCCAGGCCCTCGCCGAAGAGGGGCAGATCATCGCCGATACCCTCGGGTTCCAGGTCCTCGATCATGAGGGCCTCGATGATGAGCTTCTTGATCTGCAGCTCGAGCGCGTCCATGGCGACTCCGTAGGAGGGGCCGGCGGGAATATCGCCGAGCCCGGAGGGGGGCAAGGAGACAGGGGTCAGGATGTTTCTATTACGATAAAACTGCCCAAAAAGGGCATTGAAACGTGCCGTGGCGGCTCCAAGAACGCGAATTCTACAGCCTGCTCCCCTCTGCCTGGCCAAAACCACCTTTCCAAGGTGCTGCAATGGCCAGAAAAAGTAATAACAACAACCTGACCCCTGCTGTCCAACAACCTGACCCCTGCTGTCCTGCTGTCAGAAGTCCGCCCGGATCCCGATGAAGGGCCGGGTGGGCAGGTGGGAGAACATGCCGTCCTCCCGTATGCCTTCCTCTACGGTGACCGTGGGGATGAAGTCCGAGGGGGCGAAGGCGCTGGTGACGGAGAGGACCTCCACGTAGAAGCTCAGGCGGTAGTGCTGCAGGGCCTTGCGCCACTCGGCGCGCAGATCCAGGTTGTGGTAGGCGCCGAGGCGCTCGCAGTTGAGGCAGGAGAGGGCCACCAGGTCGGCGCCCTCCACCACGTCCACGGTGGAGACCGGGCGGCCGGAGTGGAAGCTGTAGCGGGCCGTGCCGCGCCAGCGGGAGGAGAGCTGGTACTCCACGGAGAGGCCCAGGGTGTGGCGCTGGTCCTGGGCCGGGGCGAAGGTCTGGGCGAACTGCTCGTTCAGCGGGTTGGTGCGCTCGGCGAAGAGCAGGGAGTAGGTGGCCATGCCCTGCAGCCGGCCGGCGCGCAGGCCGAGCATGGTGTCGAAGCCCTTGTTGGTGCCCGAGCCCTGATTGGTGTAGGTCACGCCGTTGTCGATGGCTTCCCAGTTGTCCGGGTTGACCACCAGGTTGGACAGGTCGATCCAGTAGCCCTCGACCCGGAACAGGCCACCAGCCTCTTCGCCGGGCAGGGGGAAGGCCTGGTCCACGCCCACCACGTAGTGGATGGCCTGCTCGCTCTCGATGTCGGGGTTGCCGAGGGTGGCATCGTAGATGCGCGGGTCGCGCGGGGTCTTCTGGTAGATGCCCCAGGAGATCTTGGGCACGGTGCCCGTGGGCAGGGGCACCGACAGGCCAGCCCGGGGCGAGAACAGCAGCTCGCCGGTGGCGCCGGTGGCGGTGGCGCGGCCGCCCGCGCGGATCTGCACGGGGCCCTCCCACAGCTCCTGCACGTAGGCCGAGCCTTCGGGGTAGAGCAGGCCACCGTCCAGGGTGACCCTGGGGTGCTCGTACTCGGCCAGGGGGCCGTTGTACCAGGTGGGATCGGCCCGGGTGTCCTCGATGGCGCCCTCGGCGTCCACCGCCACGTAGGAGAAGTCCACGCCGCCCGACAGCGTGTGCCTTGCCCTGGTGAAGGTCAGATCCGTGCGGCCGAACCAGCGGTTGGTCAGCACGTCCTGGCGGTATTCGCCGCCCATGTCGCGCAGCAGGTAGGAGCGGTCGCGGGTCCAGGCGGTGGTGGACTGCAGGGTGGTGCTGTCCGAGACCTCGAGGCGGTGGTCCAGGGAGATGAGGGAGAGGTTGTTGTCCAGCTCGAGCTGGCCCGAGAAGCCGATCAGGCTCTCGTCCTCGGAGTCCACCAGGGAGAGGGAGTCGCCCGAGCGCATGGCGGTGACGATGACCCGCTGGCGCGCGTCGGGGCGCCAGGCGAAGCGGCCCGAGATCTCGGAGTACTCGGGGGCGGCAAACGCCGTGTCCAGCAGGTTCATCCACTTCATGACCTGGAAGTAGGACTCCAGGTAGGAGCGGCGGGCGGCCAGGGCGAAGCTGGTGTTCTCGCCGATGGGGCCCATGACGTGGGCGCGCAGGGAGGAGGCGGAGATGTCCAGCGCCCCGTCCATGTCGTGGCCGTCCTGCTTGGGCGTGCCGTCCCAGGACTCCACCGCCAGCACGGCGGAGGTCTGGGCCGGGACATGGGCGGGGGCGGTGCCCGCGTAGAACTTCACTCCGGAGATCATGTCCGGGTTGAACATGGAGTTGAACCCGGCCAGGTGGAAGGGGTTCTGCAGGGGCACACGGTCGAGCATGAAGACCACATCGTCGGTCTCGCCACCGCGGGCGTGGAAGGAAGCGAGCATGTCGCCGTCGGAGACCACGCCCGGCAGGGTGTGGACCGCGCGGGAGACGTCCTCCAGGGAGCCCGGGTTGGCCTCCACATCGCGGCGGGTCAGTTCGTAGGTGCCGGTGACCGTGCCCTGGTTGGCCTCCAGCGGGGCGCGCTCCACCTCACGCCAGGTGTGGGTCTCGTAGGAGACCACCATCTCCATGGCGCCGGTGGGGAAGAGGGTGAAGCAGCGCTGCTGCACCTCGCCGCTGTGCACCACGACCTCGGCCTCGGTGGTGGAGAAGGCGGGGTGCTCCACCCGCACGCGGTAGCGCCCAGACGGCAGGAAGAGGGCCTTGAAGCTGCCGTCGGGCCGGATCTCCGGGGTGATGGGGGCGGCGTCGGGGTCGTCCAGGTGCAGCAGGGTGACCTTCGCACCCGGGACCGCCAGTCCCTCCGGATCGAGGATGGCGGCGTGCAGGCTGCCGGGTACGGCCTGGCCGGTCTCATCCGCCAGACCGAGGTCGAACTTGAAGCGGTAGGTGACGATGGCGGCGATGGGGGTGCCCTCCTGCAGGGCGGGCTGGAACAGCAGCGCGCGGGGCGGCCTCGATGGAGGGCCAGGCCAGCAATTCGTGGGGGGCCTGCAGCAGCTCCACAGCACCGATCCTGCCGTCCTCCAGGATCTCGAGCTGCAGGAGGACATCGCCCTGGATGCCCTGGTCGCGGGCGGTCTGGGGGTAGGCTGGCACCACGTCGTGCAGCAGCAGCGGGCCGCGGGTCAGGCCGGGCTCGGCGGGGGGCGGGGGCTCGTCCGGCGCGCCCGGAGGGGGATCGTCGGGCGCCACGGGGTGGTGGGGGACCTCCACGTGGGGCACGAGGTGGTGGGGCATGGGGGGCGGTGCGCCCAGCGGGGCCTCGTCGTCCGCGGGCGGACCCTCCTGAGGCGCTCCCTCGGCGGGGGCGGGCTCCTGGGCGAGCACAGCGGCGAGACAGAGCAGCAGGGTCGCTGGGATCATGGGGCCTCCAGCACGCAGGCGGTGAGGGCGAAGGGGCCGTCCTGCTCCACCACGGAGCCGGCGCGTCGGGCCTGGGCGAGGGCGGCCACCAGGGCGGCGCCCATGGCGGGAACCAGCCCGAGGCAGGCCTCCGGGGCCACGGCCCCGGGTACGGGCTGGAGCATCCCCTCACCGGGCAGGGGCCAGCCACGGGCCAGGACAGGGGCGCCTGCCAGGGGGACGATGCCGGCCTCGACCTCGATCACGGGGCCTGTGCCGCCGCGAGTCAAGAGCAGCGCCGCCATGGCCTCGCCCGTGGAGGGAGGGGAAGGGAGGCCCCCGAAGGCGCGCTCCACCACCTCGTTCAGATCGTCGCCGGCCACCACGAGCACGGCGTCGTGGACGCCGAGGCGCAGCAGGTCCACCGCGCGCAGCAGGGCCATGCCGCCGCTGGCGCCCCCGGCGCTCAGGGTCTCGGAGGGGCCCCTGAGGCCCAGCCCGATGGAGAGATGCCCCACGGGGGCGTTGGTGACGGAGTTCTGGAAGGCCAGGGGGGAGGCGGCCTGGGGGCCCTCGCCGTAGAGCCGCTCCAGGAAGCGGGCGATGGGGGCCAGCTCGCCGAGGCCGTTGCCCCAGACCACCGGCAGGCGATCCAGGTCGCTGCGCCCGGCGAGCAGGGGGCCGGCGGTGGCCACCACCAGGCGGGTCAGGCGGCTCATGCGGCGCCAGGAGCCCGCGTCCACGGCAGCCGGGCGAGCGGGTTCGGGGGCGCGGCCCTCGCGCCGGCGGCCGGCGAGCAGGTCTTCCAGCAGGCCCTCGGGCCCGCCGGGGACCGCGATGGTGCTGGCGGCGATGCGGATCACGGCGCCCACGGCAGCACCAGCAGGGCGGTGTCGTGCCCGCCGAAGGCGAAGTTGACGGACAGGGCGGCCTCCAGGGGCTGATCCATCGGGGCCGGCAGCAGGCGCAGCGTGGGGAAGCCGGACTCGGACCTGCCCGAATCCGGCGGCAGGCGCCCGCGCGCCACCGCCAGCACCGTGACCACCGCCTCCAGGGCGCCCGCGGCGCCCAGCGTGTGGCCGATGGCTGCCTTGAGCCCCGAGACCCAGGCGTGGGGCAGCACGCGGGCCAGCACCAGGGCTTCGGTGGCGTCGTTCAACGGCGTGCCCGTGGCGTGGGCCGAGACCCAGCCGACCATCGCGGGGTCGAGCGTGCCCAGGGCGGCGCGGATGGCGGCCTCGGCGCCCACACCCTCCGGGTCGGGGGGCCGTGAGCCGGTAGGCGTCGCAGGCGTTGCCGTAGCCGCCGATGAGGGCCAGGGGGCGAACCCCGCGGGCCAGGGCCGCCTCCAGGGGTTCCAGCAGCAGGGCGCCGGCGCCCTCGCCCAGGTTGAGCCCCTTGCGCCCGGCGGACATGGGCTGGCAGGGTTCGGGGTCGTACAGGCCCAGGGAGCCGAAGCCGTGGACCGTGGTGTCGCACAGGGCGTCGGCCCCGAAGGCCAGCACCGCCGGGGCGCGGCCGGCGCGCAGCAGATCGGCCGCCACGCCCACGGCGCAGGCGCCGGAGGTGCAGGCGGTGGACAGGGAGAGGCGCAGGCCTCCGGCGCCCAGGGCCGCGGCCACCCGCTGGGTGGGCTGGTGGCAGAGCTGGGGCCAGACGAAGCGCTCCGGATCAGGGGCCTCGCCCCGCGCCAGGGCCTGCCAGGCCGGCTCGGCCGCGCGCATGTCGGCGCTGGTGGTGGCGCCCACCACGGCCAGCCCGGCCAGGCCATCGAAGCCCGCCAGGGCCTCGCGGGCGGCGACGAGGGCCAGCTCCGAGCTGAGGCGCTGCTCGCCTCCGGGGAGCATGGCCGCCGGCCCACGACCGTCCCAGAGCGGGGCGTGCGAGAGCGCGTCGCGGCGCTCGCAGAGCGCGTCGAACAGGACCCCGGCGCCGCGCCCGAGGGCCGAGACGGCGCCCACGCCGGTGACGGCGATCTTCACGGGGACTCCGGCTTCTTGGCCTGGAACAGCACGTTGGCGAAGGGCGTGCCCTGGCGGCAGGGCAGGACCTCTACCACGAGGCCCTCGGCCTCCAGCGCGGCGCGCAGCTCCTCGGCCGAGCGGAAGAACACCCCGTCGCCCTTGTGGCGTCCGAGCGCCACCGCGACCCGCTCGGACAGACCGAGGAGGAAGCTCTTGAGCCCGCCGCCGGTCTCGCCGTCGCGGATGAGCAGCAGGCCACCGGGCTGCAGGGAGGCGGCCAGCCGCCCGATCAGGGCGTCCTGCTCGGCGGGGATCATGTAGTGGAGCAGGTCGAGGCAGGCGATGAGCGCGGCGCGGGGCAGCGCGGCCGTGCGGGCGTCGCCCACCTCGAGGGTGAGGCGCTCTTCGCCCGCCAGGACCTCCTGGCCGAGCGCGACCCTGGCGGGGTCGTGATCCACGCCCCAGAGGTCGAGCGCTGGCCGGGCCGCGCGCACCAGGGCCAGCAGGTAGCCCTCGCCGCAGCCCAGATCGGCCACCAGCCCGCGCGCGGGCAGGCGCTCCAGCACGGCGGCGTACGCCGGGTCGCCGGACATCTTGCCCTTGGCGAAGCCCTCGGCGAACCGCCCGCGGGCGCGGTAGCGGGCGGAGGCCTGCGTCACCAGGGCCTTCATCGGACGCCCTCGGCCCGCAGCTGCTCCAGCCCGGCCGAGATGGCCTCGTGGGCGCGGTTGGAGAGCTTGCGCGCGGTGCTGGAGGCGGCCGGATCGATGGGGTCGAGCACCTGCACCCGGATGCGGGTGAACAGGTTCTGCAGGGGCAGGGCGCCCTTGCACATCACGCGATGCGTGCCGTAGACCACCACGGGCAAGACCGGCGTGTTGGTGTCTTTGGCCAGGCGGAAGGCGCCGCGGTTGAAGGGACCGAGGGTGGCATCCTGCGAGCGGGTGCCCTCCGGGAACACCAGCACGGAGATGCCCGCCGCGAGGGTCTGGCGGGTGGCGGCGACGAAGGCCTCCACCGAGGCGGGGTCGCCGGCGTCGAGCGGGATCTGGCGGCAGAAGCGCATGTACCAGCCCATGAAGGGCACCCGGAACAGGCCCACCCGGCCCACGACGCGCAGGGGTACGGGCAGGCCCATGCAGGCCGGGATGTCGAGCACGGAGGAGTGATTGCAGACCACCACGTAGGGCCCGCCCCCCACCCGCTCCAGGCCGCGCCGCAGGATGGGGAAGGAGGGCTCCAGGGCGAACAGCGCCTTGCCCCAGAGCCAGCGGTTGAGCACCAGGCTGGTGTGGCGCTCGCGGTCGAAGGGCGCCACCGCCAGCTGCACCAGCCCCCCCACCAGGATGTTGGTGGCGGAGACGGTCAGGAAGATGCTCCAGGCAAGCCAGGAGGCGCAGGTCAGGACGAACCTCGACATGGCGCACACCTATCGCGTCGCCCCGGTCACTCTCCAGGTGATGGCGTGCGGGGAGGGTCAGTGTGGACGGCAGGACCGCGCGGAGAAGGCGCCGCCTGAGGCGGGACGCCTTTTCGTGGGCGGCTTAGTCGCGATCGCCCCAGCCACCGCGGCCACGGCCTCCGCGGTCGCCACGGTCGCCGCGGTCACCGCGGTCGCGCCGGGGGCCGCCGCGCCCACCGCC
>JBDRKM010000266.1:0-23094 GCA_043814015.1 Pseudomonadota bacterium | reverse complement strand
GAGGAGGCCCGTGAAATCTGGGAAGAAAGAGCCGCCATCATCGAGTTCGACGGTGGACTCCCTCGTGAGGCTGCCGAGCGCCTGGCAGAGGAGCGCGTGCGCCTGTGGTGCGCACGGCCCCGCGAGGTGCCCGAGGGAGGTTCGCCATGATCCGTCTTCGCCAAGGCCAGCAAGCTGTCGCAATCTTCCGGGCCAAGGCGAGGCCCAGCCGGACGAACCCCGAAGGGGGACCGGCAGCCCAGGGGAGGAATGGGCCTCCCCTGGGCCGTGGGGGCCGTGCGCCCTCACGGCGTAACCGACCATCATCGAGGACTTCACCATGAGCTGGTTCAACTGGCTTCGTCGAGACCCCACCACGCCCACCGCGCCGGCCGCCGTCGCAGAGAGTCGCCCGGATGAGCCGCCCCAGGGCGAGCAGAACCCCGGCGGCGAACTCCGGGTGGACGCCGCCACCCTCTGGCGCGACTACTACGACAACCAGGTCGCCGCCGAGGCGCGCTACCAAGACCACCCCTTGGTCGTGGAGGGCGAGGTGGACCACATTGACCGCGACCACCGCGGCCGTATCCGGGTCCACTTCAAGATCGACACCTACAACACCCTCAAGGCCCTCTACCCCGAGGCCGCCCGGGCCGAGGTGGCCGAGCTGCGGCCGGGCTCCAGGGTGAGCTTCGCCGCCCGCGTGGCCAGCGTGGACACCGGGTACGTCGTGGTCGAGCCGGTGGTATCCGGGGCCTGACCCTCCAGCTTCGTGATGCCGGGATCGCCATCACCCGCGGGCGGCTCCGACCCGGCCGGGGCCGCCCGCCTGTCGCCGAAGAGGTGCCCATGTCCTGGGCCACCCGAGCCACCGTCCGCCTGCTGCCCCGGAGAATTGAGCAGTCAACCCCAGTTCCGGTCACGCGCTGCAACCGTCTAGGCCGGGGTGCCGTCACGATGCCGGTCGTTGGGGCGACTGCGGGCTCGGGGCTGCCCTCCCAGGCCCAGAGTCAGCAACTCCTGGGATTCCGCGAGACGTGTTCTTCTCAAGGCTCCTGCGCCGTAGTAATAAAACTGTTGGAGGCAACACCGTTGACGACTGAGCCGGACCAGCAGAATCACCGAAAGCCAACAGCGATAGACCTGTTCTCCGGCTGCGGCGGGCTCACCCAGGGTCTGGTCGACGCAGGGTTTGAGGTTCTCGGTGCGATCGAGCGGGATCCCCTCGCAGTGAGAACCTTCAGGGCCAACCACCCGGGAATCCGGGTCTGGTCTCGGGACATCCGAAAGGTCACAGCAAAGGAGGTCATGCTGGCGTTGAACCTTGAGCCTGGGCAGCTCGATCTCCTGGCGGGGTGCCCGCCATGTCAGGGATTCTCCCGGATGAGGACGCTAAACGGCACGCGTGACGTGGACGACGACCGCAACGACCTCGTCTTCCAATACCTCAAGTTCGTAAGGGTTCAGCGGCCCCGTGCGCTGATGTTCGAGAACGTCCCAGGGCTGCGAAGCGACGCGCGGTTCGGCCGGCTGGAAGAGAAGCTCCTCGGCCTCGGGTACGTGACGGCCACCGAGGTGCGGAACGCCGCAATGTTCGGGGTGGCGCAGCGGCGGTCACGGTTGATTCTGCTGGCCGGCCGTGGGTTTGCGGTTCCGTTCCCTCCGCCGGTCGCAGCTGAGCAGCGGCGCACGGTCCGCGACGTTATCGGCAAGCTGATGCCTCCTGGAAACACGGGTGACGACGCCCACGACGTCGTAGAGAACCGTGCACCGCACGTCCGCGAGCTGATCAGACGGATCCCCAAAGATGGCGGAAGCAGAAGCGCGCTCGACGAGGCGTCCACGCTAGGGTGCCACCGTCGCTGCGACGGGTTCTACGACGTCTACGGGAGGATGGCGTGGGACGACGTGTCCCCGACCTTGACGAGCGGGTTCGTGAACCCGTCGAAGGGCCGTTTCCTGCATCCGGCGCAGGATCGATGCATCACGCCGAGGGAAGCGGCGCTCCTCCAGTCGTTCCCGTCCTGCTACAAGTTCCCGATGATGAGCGGGAAGTACCCGGTGGCCGCGATGATTGGGAACGCCTTCCCGCCTCTGTTCGCCCAGGTCCACGCGGAGGCCGTCGCTGGCGCACTCCCAGACTGAAGCCCGAAGGGATCAATCACCGTCGTCCCGAGCCGCAGCAGCCTCGCCGCGTCCGCAGAAGAGCACGAAGTCGCAGGTCCCGCAGCGGCGCTGGCCGTTGATCGCTGGCCGGCGAGGTCCCTGGTCGAACCGTCGCGAGCGGATGGCGGACGCCATGCCGAGGACGAGCTGCCGCGCCTCGTCCATCACCGCCTCGGTGAGCGGCACCTCGACCTCGCGGCTCGTCGGGTCCGGCTCGCCCAGGTAGCGCAACAGGCCGAGATCGGGGCTGTACTCGAGTTCCTTGCGAGCCGCCAACCCGTACAGGCTGATCTGCAGGCGCATCTCGTCGGAGTCGAGGCGCGCGCCGGCCTCGCCCTCGCCGAGCCCGGACTTGAAATCGATGAGGGACACCCGCGGCGGGTCGTCGAGCCTCACCACGTCGATCGCGCCGGACACCAGCACGTCACCCTCCTCCAGGAGCGTCTCAAAGGCCCGCTCCGGCTCGAACTCCATCCGCCCAAGCTCGCCAGCGTAGACCGTCACGTAGTCGTGGACGATGGCGACGGCTTTCTCGCGCATCTGCCGCGCTGGGTCGCCGGTCGTGTACCGGAGGTAGAACAGGCTGGAATTGACGAGTGCCCTGACGGCTGCCTCGAGGCGCGCTGGGTCGTCGGCCAGCTCCGCCCATCGCCGCGGGTCGGTGTGGACGGCTCGCATGAGGTTGTGGACGGCTTTCCCGTACCCGAACGCCTGGTCGATCGTGGGCGTGAAACCGAGCACCTTACGCAGGTAGAAGTCGTGTGGGCACTCCAGGTAGTAGCGCAGGTCGCTGAAGCTCGTGACGAGGCGCTGCCCGCCCTCCGCATCGCGCTGGGAAATCCGATCAACCACGGGGATGTTAGCAGATGGCGCGCCCTGGACCACACCGCCGACGTGCTGGACAAGCGGCACGAGCTGCCTGCGGAACTTCGACTGCTGCGCACCCGATGCCGAGATGAAGATGTACCGCTCGGCACGGGTCAGCGCGACGTACATCAGCCGTCGCTCGGCGTCGTATGACGCATTGTCCGCGAGCCGAGCAGGGTCGATGGTCTGCGCGAGGGCTCCCTCGAAGGGCAGGTTCGGCTGTCGTCGGGCGAAGTTGGACGGGAACCGTCGGGCGTTCACGTCGGCTAGGAACACGACGGCGTACTCAAGGCCCTTCGCGCCGTGGATGGTCGTGATGCGCACGGCGTCCGGTTCCACCAAGAGCGGTGCCTCATCGGTGCGCGCGTTCTCGGCCCCCCAGTTCAGCAACCCTATGATCTGCCACCGGAAGTCGCTGTTCTGCGTCCAGCCCGGTGTCTCCATGCCCTTGATGAGGTTGCTGAACGCGCCGACGTGGAACATGGCCGTCTGCCCCCGCGGACCCATCTGGTCCCACCGCCAGACCTCGGCCTCTGCGAGCAGAAGCTGGAAGACCTGTTGTGGGAACACCCGCCGTGAGGGCGGCCGCTTGAGGTAGGACCGCAGCTCGGGGGTCACGAGGGGCCGGACCTCGCCCTCGGTGGAAGGGCGATCCTCCTGGAAGCGGCGCTGAAGCAGTCGGCATGCATGAACGACCCTGTCCTCGACATCGTCGGCAAGCGGGAGGCCTCGAACCCGGAGTGCCGCTGCCGCTGCCCGGAGCACGGCCTCGGGCTGGAGCACGACCGTCGGGCCCAGCGCCGCGCGGATTCGGGCGGCCATGCCCGTGCGGGTGTCGTAGAACTCGTTCATCCCGGCGATCAACGCGAGGAACCCAACGAAGAGCAGCACCTCGGCCTGGGAGAACAGGTCCGGACCCGCGCGGAAGATGGCGGGGATGCCGCGGCGCTCGAGCGCCTCCATGTAGCGTCGGGCGTCGGTCGAAGACCGCAGGAGCAGCCCGATGTCCCCGTAGGAGATTCCGCGATCGCCGTCGCCGCGGCGGTCCTGGGCGATGCCCTGGTCGCCGGCGACGAGGCGGTCGATGGTCGCGCCGATCCACTCCGCTTCTGTATTGCGGTCGGGGAACGTGGTGAACAGCGTGTGTGAGGGGTCGCGATCATCGGCCCTCCCCCCGGGCGTGCCACGGACCATGTCGGCCGGTGGGAAGGCCGGCTCCGCCGTGATTGTGCGTGCCCACTCGTTGGCCAGACCCACGATCCGGGGGGTTGATCGAAAGTTGGCCGAGAGCGTCAGCACGTCGCCGTGCGGCGCACGCCGGAGCTCCGAGGAGAGCGCAGCCATGATCTGCACCCTGGAACCCCGGAAGCCGTAGATGGCCTGCCGGTGGTCGCCCACCGCTGTCAGCCAGCCGTCGTCGCCTATCACAGCGCGGATCAGGCGGTCCTGCACGACGTTCACGTCCTGGAACTCGTCGACCATCACGTGCCGGAACCGGGCGCGGACGCGGTCGAGGAAGTCCGGCGCCTCGTCGAGTTTTCGGATGAATTCCCCTTGAGCAGTGCTGAAGTCCAGGAACCGGCGGGCCCGGAGGTAGGCGTAGTAGCGGGCTGCGCTGACTGCGAAGGCCTGGGCTGCCGGCCCTACGCCCACGTCCGTGAGCAAGCGAGCCCGACGTACCCAGTCCACTTCGTCCCGGAGGTCCCGCGGCGGGGGCTCGGGCGGCAGTTCGACCCTAAGCTGCCCATACTCGTTGAGCAGGTCATAGGCCTGAAGGAAGTCTTCGGTCGCCTGGATCTGGCTCGACCTGCGGGCATCCTTGAAGGCCGCCAACCCGAGGAACCCGTGGAAGCCGCGCGCGACGAGGGCGGCCCGGGCGGCCTCATCGATGACGTCGTAGTTGTAGTACTCGTCGGGGGCATGTTCGCGGAGCTGCGCGAGGCAGAAGCCGTGGATGGTCCCCACGTACATGTCGCCGAGAGTCACGTCCTCGCCCGGCGCCGTTGTCTTCTGCATCTGCCGGCGTATACGGAACTTCATCTCTTCGGCAGCGGCATTGGTGAACGTGAAGGCTGCGATGGAGCTCTTGTCGACGCCGTCGACGCTCACCCACCAGGCAACACGGCGTGACATCACCTCGGTCTTGCCCGAGCCAGCGCCAGCGACGACGAGGAGGCGGCGGGCTCGTGAGCTGACGGATTCCCCCTGCTCATCGGTGAGCCCGGACAGCAGAACGGCGGCGTAGTCCGGCACGGAACCTCCAAAACATAAAAGGACGGCGAGTATACTTCACCAGGGAGCGCCGTGCTGGCAGCGGTCACGGCGGCCTGCACGGAGGGACTCTCGCATGCGGATGTCGTTGAGGAACGTCGCTGGTCTCGGCCGCGGCTCCCGGTCCACAACCCCGCCCCGCCGAGGCCCCCCTGGAGGCCGGGATCTCGCTGACCACAAGGGGCGGTCCCGTGGTGGTCCAGATCCGGCTGCTTGTTGCCTCTCACGGCGGGGTGCATCCCGCTGCATCCATGGAAGACGCCTCCCACCTCTCAGCAGGCGTCCACGAAACCGGGTCAACTCCACCGCGGTGGATGCTTGTGGTGAGGTCATGCCTTGCACTCCGTCATGAGCCCATCGGGCGCGAGCCCATCGCTGCGCGCCGAGGGGGGCCGAGGGGCGAGACGTAGGGTTGGCGGCTCGCCGCGGCGTGGGCCAGCGCGTCGTAGATCTCCAGGATGACCCGCTGGGTGCGGAACTCACCGTGGTTGCGGATGTCCGCGCGCTCCAGCACGTCGAAGGTGCCCAGGATGTACTCCGCATCTTCGCGGGACACCCCGTAGAGGTGGAAGAATGCGGCGTCCAGCTCACACTGGAGCTGGAAGCGGCGGTCGGCGTCCCAGATGTAGGGTGGTCCGTCGTCGCCGCAGTCCTGGGCGAAGGGCTGGAGATCCCAAGCAGTGTAGGTCAGCTCGAGGATTCGGGGGAGGAGCCAATCACCCAAAGAAACATCGGTCCATGGAACGGGTTCGCTGTACTTTGAAGGTGCGATTACCGGGAACTGCCGAAGGTAGCCATAGGTGAGATTCAACCCTCCTACTTTTTGGCGGGCGGCATAGTCTAGAGGAAGGCAGCACAAGTTCGCCATGAGAGAAGCGACCTGGCGCGGTTCCTTGCTTGAAAACATTAGTGGTGTTGCATGGCCAACCGCGACTCTTGGCAACAACACTGGCACTACGCATCGGATGCTGGCGCGGGCGTCTGTGATATTTCTCCATCCCAATACCCAGCCAAGATCTGATACGCCATCGAGCTTGGAGTCCACATCACATTGGGCCACCCAGTAGAATGGAAGAGGCGAGTATCCGGTGTCGGCCAGCCGTTCATCTGTCGGTGTCGGCAGACGGTGAGGGCGCTCCCCGGGCGCTGCCGTCTCGTATGATCCGCTTCGATGGGTGTATATGTGCGCCATCTTCGCCTCGTAGAGCGGCAGCATCACCTGTCCATCCCGCACGAAGCGATTCCCTTCGAGCCTCCATCCCTCCGACACCAACTCACCGCGTGTCCGGAACAGCTCAGAGTCGTTGGCCATGTGGAACATGGCCATGAACCGCAGCCCCCAGGGATTGCCGTTCGGATCGCCCTCGCGCCAAAGCACGCCCGCCTTGCGGTAAAGCGTGAGTGCCAGCGACGCGTCACGTCGGGTCCTGAAGATCGGACAAGTGCCGGTGTTCGGGTTGATCGTCTCGATGTCCTCGGCACTCAGCGTGAAGTGGCGCTGCGGGTCGTCGAGGTCGGAGACGGCCAGGCCCTGGAACATGAAGTCGGCGGCTTCGGCCGGATCGTCGCGGCCAGAGAGCGTGGTGAGCGCGAAGCGCAGCATGTGGCCCTTGCCCGCGGTGAAGAAGCCCTCGTTCTCGAACTCCCACATCGAGTGCAGGGCACGGGTGCGCATGATGGCCTGGAAGTAGTCCTTGGTCGTGTCGTCGGTGGCGATGCCGCTCGGCACGATGAAACCCGCACGCCCCCGTGGGCCGAGGAGGTGCCAGTTGTGTTCGGCGAACAGGGCGTAGGTGTTCACGTCGCCCTTGCCGCACAGGGGGTACCGCCCGGACTGCCTCACGAAGTGGCTCTGCCCCTGGGCCTCTCGGCTCGCCTCGCACCAAGCTGTCCAGAGCACGGGGTCTGTCGTCGGCAGAGCCGCGATCAGCTTCTTGCGCGCGGCGGCGTTCTGGGCGTTGGCGATGGGCTCGTTGCGGGTGGCGAAGAACTCCTGCTCCTGGAGCTTCACGCGTTCCCACGGCGGGTTCCCCAGCACTACGTCGAAGCCGCCCCGTTCGAACACCTGGGGGAAGGCCAGGTGCCAGTGGAAGAAGTGGTACTGGCGCGCGAGGCTCTGCGTGATGCCTTTTGTCGTCTCTGGGATGAGCTGCGGCTTGGTCTTGACCGCCGCCCACAGTGAGGCGACTGGAGCAGCCTGCTCCTCGATGCCCGGGCGTTTCGGCCAGACGAAGGCCGCACACCACAGGTCCGCGATCAACCGCAGGCCCTCCGTGCTGCGCTCGTAGCCCTCCCAGGCCTCTGCCCGGGCCTGCACGGCGTCGAGGGTCTCGTCGTCACCCTCGTCAATGGCACTGGCTTTCTTTGCCAGTTCGGCGGGACTGAGGGGAGCGCCCGCTCCGATCAGTGTGAGCTGGGTGCCCTGACCGGAGCTTGTCCTGTTGAACGCCCGGAGTCGTTTGGCTGCTCCCTTCTCATCACCCTCGAGAGGAGCCCAGGCTTCGTTGGGGATGCCTCTGTCCATCAGCTCTGGCGTGGCACCGAGCAGCGCGTTGCCGTGCCGGATGTGACCGTCGAGGAAGGACAGCGGACGCCCTGGCTCGATGGCTTCCATCCACAGGCTCACCTTGCACAGCTCGACCGCCATCGGGTTCAGGTCCACGCCGTAGATGCAGCGACCGACCACGTCCCGCAGCGCGTGCTGGACGTCCGGCGGGCTGGGCTCGATGCCCCCGCAGCGGACCTTGGCCAGGCGGTGCGCCATGCGGCGGGCGGCGGCCACCAGGAAATGCCCACTGCCGCAGGCCGGGTCCACGACGCATAGACCCAGGATGGCTCTTGCGGGGTCCTGCTCGCTCATTGCCTTGTCCAGCACTGGATCGAGCGCGGTGTCCAGGAGGAAGTCCACCAAAGAGGTGGGGGTGTAGTAGCTGCCGCTGGTCTTGCGGTCGTTGCCTGCGGCGTCCGCCAGCTCGAAGGTCCCGGCGACCACGTTCATGCGCGGCACCTTCTCCATGAGCGACTCGTACACGCTGCCGAGCTCATCGGCCTGCACTCCCGCCCAGTCCACCGGCCGACGCACCGGGCCGTCCTGGACCACGCATAGCGCCAGCAGGGCGGCGAACAGATCCTCGTTGGTGATGGTGGCGGGATCGAGGTCAGGGATGGCGCGCGAGACGCGCTGCTCGCCCCTCGCGTCGGTGCTCCACAGGAAGCTCCCCAAGCCCGGGAGCGCCAGCTCCGGGTTGCCTCGGTCGAGCTGTCGCATCACCAGTCGCAGGGCCTGCCAGCCGTCGTCGTGGGGCCCGCCTCTGCGCTTCATGGCGAGCCCCCGCAGGCGCCTCGTGGCGTAGAGCTTCCGGTAGCGGTCCTTGGCCGTGTCCGGAGCGTCTGGCACCAGGAGCAGGTCGCGGTCCTCGGCGACGAACAGGAAGATGAGGCGGTACACCAGCTTGAGGAGCTGACGGTAGTACTCCTGGGTCGCAAGGTCGCCCGAGGAGAGTCGAGCCTTGAGGGTTTCGTTTCCGCGGTGCTTCAGGAAACCGCGCCCGAGCGCGGCGATGGCGGTCTCGACACCCACGCGGAGGCGGTCCAGTGCCCGCACGCCGTCTCGCTGGGCATGGCCGACCCAGGCCTCGAGCCAGCACTCGCTGGGCTTCTCTGCCTCCACCCGCGACTGGTGGCACACCAACCAGAGCAGGCGGAACGCGCTGAACTGCTCGCCGTCGAAGATGGCCTCGAGATCGAAGGAGATGTAGGCGTGCCGCGTGAGGCTGCGGTAGTCCCGCAGCAGGCGCAGCTCCTTGCCGTTGCTCAGGAAGGCCCACAGGTGCTCGTCTGCGGTGTTGAGAAGGTCTTGAACCAGCCCGTGGGGTGGGGACGCGGCCGCGCCCCGCTCTCCGTCCACCCGCTTGTCCAGCTTGAGACCCGCGCCGAGCAGGTGGATGGGTGTGTGGCCCCAGAGGTGCGAGATGGCAAAAGTCCGCTCATCGAAGACCAGGGCCGCCCGCTGCGATGGCAGGCGGCCGTAGCCCAGCTCCTGGAACAGGGGCAGCAGCCACTTCTCGCGGGTGAGCGTGGTGGCCCGGTCGTTCGCGGGCAGGCGATCGAGCTGGGGCTTGAAGGTGGCCCATCGCCCACAGAGGGCCGCCCAGGCGCGGTTGATGGCCTGGTTCAGCTCGTTGGTGGAGTCGCAGTGGTAGTCGGATGCCTTGGTGCCCGGAAGGGTCGGATCACCGGCCACGATACGCTCGAGGAGCTGTGCGGGCAGCAGGCCACCCGCAACCTTGACGGTGTCGCCGACGATCATGCGGCACCTCCGGTGGGGAGGTAGATGAAGAGCCCGAGCACGTCCGCCGGGAGCCAGGGTCGCACCTCGAATCCCCGCAGGCGGAGGGCTGCAGCCTTGCGAACGCGGCGGTGGGCCTGGTGGAGCGCGACGGCGCGCTCGGAGGCGATGCGGTCAAGCTCGGGTCGAAGCGAAGGGAGTCCAGCCAGGGCCGCCAGGGCCTGGGCGCGGGCGATGTCCGGGGCGATGTTGGCGTCGGGCTCGGCTCGCAGCAGCGACTCGACGGCTTCGGGCGTCAACCACTGGGGGCTCTCGGCTCTACCGCGGAAGCCCACCGTGACCAGGTCCTCGGCCAGCAATGCGCTCGGCTCGGCACCAGGTCGGGGCGTGAGGATCTGCATGCGCACGCGCAGGAGGAGCACGGTGGTGCGCGCCTCGGCCACGGAGGTACGCACGACGCCGCAACGTCGGGCCGGCCCTGTCAGCAGGGGGTCCAGGGCGGCCTCGCTCATCCAGTCCGCCAAGCCGGACACCACGGGGTGGGTGCGGCGTAGGCGAAGCACACCGGCGGGGGTCGGATCGCCAAAGCAGACCATCGCGTCCTGCTGCAAGCCCATGGCATCGCGCAGGCCCGCGGGGATCTCGGCGCTGAGGAGCTTGGCGGGTGTGCGGGCGGCCAGGCCTGTGCCGACCGTGCGCAGGGCATCGCGGACGAAGCGCTCCACTACCGCGTCGCCACCCAGGGCCTCGCGGGTGGCGTCCAGCTCGGCGCGCACCTCGTCCACCTTGATGGCCCGTTGGGCGAAGATGGCCCGCGAGGCCTTCTCGCGCTCCGCGGCGCGGTCCCACTGAGTCTGAACCTCCTGCTTGCTGATGGCCGAGAAGAGGTTGAGCTGACGGTTGATCTCGCCCTTGCGGAGCACGCCGCCTTCCAGCAGGGCGACCACCACGGCATCTGTGTCCATGGGCACCGGCACTGAGATGCCCAGGGACTTGTGGATCGCCCGGTGCTTGCGCAGCAGGACGTCCAGGACCACGCCATCCACGGGGTTGTCCTTGCCGAAGTAGGTGATGGCCTTGACCTCGGAGCGGACCTGGCCGAAGCGGTCCACGCGTCCCTCGCGCTGTTCGTGCCGCGTGGGGTTCCACGACAGGTCGTAGTGGAACACCGCGTCGAACCCTGCCTGCAGGTTGATGCCTTCGGAGAGGCAGTCGGTGCAGACCAGCACCCGCTTCGGGAACTTGGCCATGGCCTCGATCCTACGCGAGCGTTCCTCAGGTGGTAGGGCCCCAGTGATGCACTCCACGTGGACATCGGTGCCGAGAGCCTCACCGAGCATTTCGCCCAGGTAGTCCACGGTGGCCAGGAAGCGGCAGAACACGATGGGCAGGTTGCCGGCCGCGAGCAGCTCCTTGAGCAGCCGCACGGCCTCGGCGGCCTTGCGATCGGGTGTGCCCTCGAGCTTTTCGGCTTCGCGGGCCAGGTCGAGCAGGCGTCGATGGTCGGGGTGGCTGGAGTCCACCTCGGTCTGGCACCCGGGCGTGGCATCAGCTCCGTCCAGCTCGACCTCGTCCTGGTCGAGCACGGCGCGGCGACCTATGGAGTCGGCCTCCTCGACCGACTCGGCGTCGAGGTTGCGTGCTCGGGCGCGCAGGGTTTCGGCTGCGGCGCGCGGGCTCGATGAGAGCGCCCGGAGCAGGGCCAGAGCAGACCACCACTGGACGCGCTGGCGTCGCTCATCGAGCTCGGAGTCGTAGACTCGCTCGCGGCACCAGGCGAGGACACGGGTGAGGAAAGCCCTATAGGCGGGGCTCATTTCGTAGGACTGTTCAGCCACCAGCCGATCGGGGAAGGGCGTGTCCTCGTCGAGGAAGGTCCTGATGTCAGCCCGGCGACGCTGCACGAGGTGCCGGGCCAGGCGCTCGCGCCAGGGCTTGTTCTCTTCGCCAGATAGGTCGAGGGGCAGATCCACGAAGCCCTTGTCGAGCAGCGCCAGCAAGGAACGGAAGTTGTCCTCGTTGCCGCTGTGGGGCGTCGCCGTGACCAGGATGAGGTGCCGCTCGGCGTTTTCCGCGAGCTTCACCAACAACGCATGCCGTTGCTGCTGGGCGCGCCCACCACTGGCGGCCGCGGACCCGTGCGCTTCGTCGACGATGACCAGCTCCGGGCAGGCCCGCAGGAACTCCGACCGGCGACGTTCGCTCTTGATGAAGTCCATCGAGACGACCACGAAGGGGTGGTGATCGAACAGCGACTCGCCGTGGCCCAGGTGGCGCTCGAGCCTGGCCGCGGTGCCCGCCAGGACAGGCACGGCGTCGAGGTGGAACTGCTCGCGCATGGCCTGGGCCCAGCCATCCGCCAGGTGGGGTGGGCAGAGCACCGCCATCCGCTGGATCTCGGCCCGGTCGTACAGCTCGCGGGCGATGAGCAGCGCCTCTACGGTCTTGCCGATGCCCACATCGTCGGCGATGAGCATGCGCACGATGTCCTGCCTCAGGGCGAGCAGGAGCGGCACCAGCTGGTAGGGGCGCGGCTCGACTCCTAGCCGAGCGAAGCAGCGGAACGGGCCTGCACCGGAGCGGAAGCCCAGGCGCAGCGCGTCGCGCAGTAGGGCCAAGGAGCGGTGGTTGCCCAGCTCGCGCCTGGGATCGGGCGGGGCGAAGGCCGCGGGCTGCACGGGCTCCAACGGGAGGTAGAGCCCAGCGATCTCGTCATCGGTGCCGCCCAGGGGCCTGAGCCAGAGGACATCGTTCTCCTGCTCGGACTCGGGGAGCACCACCCACTCGCGCCCGCGAGCGCGGACCAGGGAGCCTACGGCGAATTCCATCAGTTCTCATCCTCCCAGCCGAC
The DNA here is from genome assembly GCA_043814015.1 of Pseudomonadota bacterium. Lineage (GTDB taxonomy): Bacteria > Myxococcota_A > UBA796 > UBA796 > JAFGLY01 > JBDRKM01. The sequence goes on along the minus strand of JBDRKM010000266.1, from coordinate 10,672 downwards.
CCCGAATACACTGGGGTAGGCCCTGAGCAGCTCTCGCCATTCGGCGGCGTGGTGGAAGCGCAAAACCATGGGGAAGCCCGCCTCGAGGAGCGCGTCGCCCTGGGCGCGATCCTTGGCCTGCTGGGCCGGGTCGTCGTGATGGGGGCCATCCACGAACACCACCACTTGGTGGTCGCGGTAGTAGAAGTCGGCCTGGACCCTCAGCTTGTCGAAGCGGTACTGGGCGTCGGAGGGCAGGTTCCAGCCGCCACTGGCCATGAAGCGCAGCCAGCGGCGCTCCAACTCGGACTGGCAGAGGTGCAGCAGCCGCTCGACGTGCTCCTCACGCGTCAATGGGCGAGGCGAGGGATGCACTTGGCCATCGCGCCATGACAGCAGCAGATCTCGGATGCCGTGGCGGTCGAGGATGCGGTGATCGCGCTGGTTGTAGTAGGAGAGCAGGCAGTCATAGCAGGCCGCCTCGCAGTCCTCGCGGCCGTTGGGAGCGCGCCGCAGGTCGTCACCGGTGTCGGGGTCGAAGTGGCAGCGTGCCAGCGCCTCGCGGGCGATCAGGGGCAGGACGGTGCGATCCTCGACCAGGCGGCGCAGCACGCCAGCACCGCCCTCGGCCGCTTCGTAGAGAAGGATGAGCCGACGGTCGTCCTCGCCGGGCAGCGGCTCGGCCGCCAGCTCGGAGTCCTCGAGCTGGAACTGCGTCTGAATGGCCACCTTCAGGGCTGCCTGTAGCGACGCGACCGCGCTGGCGTCCTTGATCCCCTCGGCGCGCACCACGAGGCAGTTGCGGCGATCCTCGACGAAGGGCACCACGCGCTTTTTCGTGGAGCTGCTCGGACCTTCATCGGTGTCGTTCCCCCCGGACGGGGCGCCTTCGGTGACCTGGTTCCGAGCCCAGACGCCTGTCTCCTCGTCGAGCAGGAAGCCAGCGGGCGCGTCCTTGGCCCGTCGGCGCCAGCCGAGGTTGATGCGCCACAGGGTGGCAGCGTGGCCATACTCCAGCTCGGCCAGGAGCGTTCCGTCCGCGGTCGTCAGCCGGGCCGTGCGGTAGTCCACCTGGCCGTGGCGCTCTGCGTACCGGATGCCGGTCCGCAGCTGGTACCCCAGGCGCATCCGCTCCTCCTCGTCGGAGTTGATGCGGTCGCGTCGCCTCGCCACCACGTTGCGCATGGCGAAGAGGTTGTCGATGGGCTGGGGCAGGTGGACCCCGCAGCGCTCGCAGAGGTCGGGGTTGTGCTGATCGTCGATGGGGTGCAGGTAGCCGCACTGCTCGCACTGGACCGCAGCCCGGGTGATGGTGGCGTCCTCGCCCTCGACGGGCAGCATCGCCTTGTTGATCACCCAGCGCGAGCCCTCGTGGTACACGATGCCGCGTGGGCCGAACTCGGAGATCGCCAGGAACCTGGGGCGCTGCAGGTACTCGTCGCGGCCGGACTTCCGGCGGCGGCCGGGGATCCAGGCCGAGAGGGGCAGGCGAGGGAAGTTGTAGCCAGGCAGGAAGCCCTCGGACGCGAAGTAGCGGTAGCTGTAGAAGTCGCTCTGCTGGTGGGCGCTCTCGGCGGCGAGCAGGAGCTTGAGCTGGGCCTCGGCCTCGGCGCGCAGTCGCCGAGCGCGCTCGCGCTCTTCGGCGCTGCGTGAGGCATCGATCACGATGGCGCTCTGGCGCTTGCTGGTGGCGTGGGCCGAGCGGTACAGCGTGCACCAGCGCTCGCAGGCCTGCACGAACGCCGTGGGCAGTTCGTCCAGCACGCGCTGGAGCCATTCGTCAACTGTGCCCTGGCCGTCGGTGAGCGCATGGATCACCGGCCCCAGCGCATGGCGCGCGCGCTCACGCGTCATTTGTCGAGCCACGGGGTTCTGCAGCGCCGCCATCACCGGACCTCGGGGCTTCAGCGAGGGCGGATCGCCATCGACGTCCAGCACCTGGGCCAAGGAGCTGTGCAGATCGAGGTTCGAGCAGGCCAGCCAGATCGCGTGGACGTGGGCGCGGACGAGATCCTCGTTGGCCAGATCCAGCCTGGGTGTGCTGACCTTGCCGCCGACCATGCGCTCTGGGCGCTGGAAGTGGTACTGATCGTGGGGGCTGTAGGCGGAACAGTAGGTGTAGACGAAGGCAGGCTGCCCCGAGCGGCCGGCGCGCCCGCTGCGCTGCGCGTAGTTGGCCGGGGTGGGGGGCACGTTGCGCATGTTCACGACGTTGAGCTGGGCGATGTCCACACCCAGCTCCATGGTCGGTGAGCAGAACAAGACTGGCAGGTCGGCGCTCTTGAAGCGCCTCTCTCGCTCCTCGCGCTCGTCCGGGGCGACCTGGGCCGTGTGCTCCCGACCCTCCAGCTCGCGCATGTCGGCGATGTTGGAGCGATAGAAGGACACGAAGAAGGGATTGGTTCGAAGGCCCTCGGGGGGAGCGTTCGGGATTCGGACGGGGTCGTGGTAGGCCCGGCTGCCGTCTCCGGGACGCCAGACCATCAACCCTGCCTTGAGCTGGTACGCAGGCACGCCGCCTTCACCCTCTGCCGGAGCAGACTGGACAAGCAGCCCGCCGGTGTCGCACAGCACCTCGAAGAGGGCGCGGATGACTTCTTCGGACTCGTCGCGCTTGAGCTTCTCCGGGTAGTCGGGGAACGTGGTGCTCCGACGCAGGAACATGCCGAAGCCGCCGCGTGGTGAGAGGAAGATCCCGCGGTCCCAGGCACGATCCGTGGGCTTGCGTCCGCGGGGCCAGGCCATGCGGCTGCGCTCGAACACCTCGGACTCATCCAGCGCCCAGGCGGAGTTGAGGTGCTGGTGGGAGAGCTGCACGATGGCTTCCTGCTCCACGATGTCCAGCACGGGGGTTCGGATGGCCAGCTCACGGCGCAGGTGATCGAGCAACACCCGGCAGACTCGTTCTCGCTGCGCGGGGGAGGCTGTCCGCAGGATCAGGGGAGCTTCCTTCCAGCTCGGCTCGTCTTCGCACAGGTCGCGGAGGGAGAGGTAGTCGATGTCGAGCAGTCCGCACTGCTCCAGGTTGGGCGAGGACACGCGCCAGCCCCGCTTTTGGTCTCGGTAGACGTAGTACTCGAGCACCTTGCGCAGCGCGCGGTCCGCTTCCTCCCTGGCCGCGAACTTCACGTTCGGGTTGAGCGCATACACCGAGGTGGGCAGGTCCAGCGCGTCGAAGACGCGGGGAATGAGCTGGTCGTGCCTCAAGCCGCTGGGGCCCGCATCGGCCACCGCGCGCCGCAGCGCCCCGCGGAGCAGGACCACCTCGACGAAGTCGTTGAAGTGCCCGGCCTGCAGGGAGGCGTCCTGGCGGTTGTCGGTGAACGACAGGAGCTTGCGGGCCTTGGGCTCGAGCGTGATGTCCCCGCGAAGCCGTCGGATGTTGCTCAGGGCCAGGTGCGTCGTCGCGCTACTGCGGCCCTCCGTCCCCAGGGTGGCGAGCTTGCCGTAGTCCGACCGCTGGTAAGCGTCGTACTCGACGCCGCAGTGCATACAGAAGAGGAAAGGCGCGGTGACAAACCAGGCGAGCAGGCCGCCCTCACCCTCGACGCCATCGGACCTCACGCGGACGGGCCTGGGCGTGCGCTCGATCCGGTTCTTGTTCACCTTGCGCGTCCCGTCCTTGCGCAGCTCGATCCAGCTCTCGGGGAGTTTGTCGAGCTGCTGTTCCGGGTCGGTCGGCCAGGGCTCCGCGGTGGAGATGAAGAGATAGCCGCCGTCAGAGTCCTCGTCGTCAGGTCGCTCGGACAGCTCTCTTGGCAGCAGCACCGTGGAGCCGCCGTGCGCCTGTATGCGCTCCACGACGTAGTACTCCTGACCGCACTCACGGCAGAACGCCACCGGCAGCAGGATGCGCTTGCGGTCGGAGCCGGGAACGTAGGTCTGCCCGTGCAGGGTGATGTGCCGGTCGGCTTCGGCCTCGGGGCTCGCGTAGACGCGTTCGCCCTTAGAGATGAACTGGTGCAACCGGAACGCGAAGACTGGCCGACCATGTTCGTCGCGGAAGCGGTATCCAGCGAGCAGGGTGTCTCGGATGGCCTGCTCGCAGACCCCCTCGTCGAGCCCCGTGGCTTCTGCCAGCCGTGCAGCGGCACCCTCTGGGCCACGGAGCGGCATGGGCGTGCTTCGAACCAGCAGCCCCGAGCTCTTCTCGGGAGCGAGGCCGAGGGTGGACTCGACCCAGCGGGAGAGCGGGTCTTCGAGGAACGCCTCGATGGTCCTGGGGAGTTCGCCGCTGGAGACCCGGTCCGTGAGAGCCCGCGCCTCCTCGGCTGGGGGCAGGTCCCCGGAGGTGACCCGTCGGAGAGTCTCCCCGATCACATCGTCGGGCTCGACCTTCACCCCGAAGAGCTGCTGGCCGACCTTGGACACCTCATCCTGCTGGCCTTTCCAGGTGTCGCTCCCGGACAGGGTCGCAGAGGTGCCGATGTGCAGCATGTCGGGGGATGCCGTGGCCTCCCTCACGCGACGGATGAGCATGCCCACATCGGAGCCCTGGCGCCCCCGGTAGGTGTGCAGCTCGTCGAAGACCAGGAAGCGCAGCCCACGAGCGGCCTCGACCAGCCGACGTTCGTTGGGCCGGGTCAGCACCAGCTCGAGCATCACGTAGTTGGTCAGCAGAATGTCGGGCGGGTTCTCGATGATCGCCTTGCGCTGGTCCTCCTTCTCCTGGCCGGTGTAGCGCCTGAAGGTGACGGGTGGGTGGCCCTCGGGGAACCCGTGACAGAGGAACTTCTCCAGCTCACCCTCCTGGGAGTTGGCGAGCGCGTTCATCGGGTAGACGATGATCGCCTGGATGCCCTGGCCAGGCCCATTCCGAAGGACGTGGTCGACGATGGGGACGATGTAGGCAAGGCTCTTGCCTGATCCAGTTCCCGTGGTGAGCACGTAGCTGCGACCCGCGCGGGCCGCCCTGATCCCCTCGACCTGGTGGCGATGAAGCCGCAGCAGCCCGTGATCCTCCGTGGGCGTCGGCTTGGCGCGGAAAATGGACAGGCACTTGGGGTGCAGCTCTCCGGCCTCGACGAGCAGCTCCATGCTGTCACCTGGCTCGAAGGCCGGGTTGAGCTGCACGAGTGGCTGCGGCCAGAGCACCTCGGACTGCATCTCGTGGTCGACGTGCGCACGGATGCGCTCGTCCAGGATGTTCACGAAGCTGCCGACGTAGTCGGCGTACTCCCCGATGACACTCTTGCGAAGATCGAAGACGTTCATGGTCGTTCCTGGCTGGGTCCCGGGGAATCGTAGCGGGTTCGCTTCATGCGTACCACGACAAGCGCGTGGTCAACCTCGATGATGCTGCCAGCCCGCGAGGTAGGGGTGCTTTCGCCTGGTCGGCGATGCGCCGCTTACCCTGACGGGGACCATGAGGTGGCGCGCTTCAAGCGCGTAGCGGCGTGGCACCTGTGACCAGGCAGTCAGACCTCCTTTTCCCGACGAACTGTGCGGCCTCTCGTGGACTCGATCTCGCACGAAGGCGCGCTACTCCACGCCCACCATCCGCTTCAGCTCCCACACGCTCACCACCAGCCTGCCTGCGGCGCCACAGCGTCGTAGAGCCGGCGTGTCCCATACCACCAAAGATGAACAGAACGAGAGGCCGTCGTCACATGTGGCGATTTCTCGGCCCAGGGCTGGCTACCGGTAGCTGGCCCTGGGGACTGCGCCTGCCCTCGCGACGGTGAAGCTCGGATCGGGTAGCCGGGGCCCTTGCTCAGGAAGCCGTCCACGACCTCGCTGCTGGCCTCGCTGGCCGACGGTGTGGTGTGGTGGTCCGGCCAGGCTGGCTCAAGAGCTGGGACACGATCCAGCGCCCCGTCCCTCGATTTCTACCGTGAAGCGACGGGCCTTGAAAGCGAGGGACCGGTCTTGTGAAGCCACCAGTGACCAAACACGGGCATGGCCAAAGTCAGCGGGTGCCTTCCGCCTGACCTGATAGCAGCCTCTCGGCAAAAACCAGCCGGATCTGGACCACCACGGGACCGGCCGTTCTGGACAGCCTGAATCCGGGCTCCTGGGGGGCCTCGGGGCGGCGGGGTTGTGGACCGGCGCGCAGGACTACGCCCGTCACCAGCCAGCAGGCGCTCAGATCCCCTTCAGAAACACCCACACCATCCTGAGGGAGGGCTTCATGTGGTGCCCCTCGATGGCCTTGATAGATGGTTGGCCGAGGATGTGGTTCATGAGCACCCCACAGAGCAGAGCAGATGCCCAGAGAAAGTACCGACTTCTGTCGAAAGAGAGGCGAGCTCAAGTAGACGAGTACCTCAGGATCTTTCGAGAGAATGGGCTGACCGAGCACTACGAGGTGAACGAGATCATCTCCGCGGCAGGGCGCTGGGACGATTTCCCTGACATGCGCTCAAGAAACCGCCATGCGAATGGCGCGGAGGTATTGGGCGTTCTACCATTCTATTTCTGGATGATCTGCGAGTTGCTCGAAATCGCTGATGCCCAGGGCTCCCCGCTTGAGGATGCCGTGCCGTATTGAAGCCCCCACTTGAGGCAGCGCTCGGCCGAGGCCACCGGCCCCTCGTTCAGGCCGCCGCTCCCTGCTCCTGTTCGCTCGTCTGGCCCCCCGGCCACCCTCCCGCCTCCTGCAACCGCCTCCGCAGCGTGGCCCGGCTGACGCCGAGGATCTTCGCCACTTCACGGAGCCCCCGCCCTTCCTTCAACATGGCCACCGCTGGGCGCAGCTCCAGGTCCAGCCTCGGGCGACCGCAGTGCTTCCCTGCGGCCTGCGCGCGGCGGACGCCGGCGAGCACGCGCTCCCGGATGATGTCCCTCTCGAAGCTGGCAAAGGCCGCGATGATGGCGGTGAACAGGCGCCCGGCCGGGGTGGTCGTGTCCAGGCCCGGGTCGCGGATGGAGACGAACTCGATGCCCTGGGAGCCGAACTGGTCGAGGAGACCGAGAACGTGCTGGACGCTTCTTCCCAGCCGGTCCAGCTTCCAGACCGCCACGAGATCGAAGCGCCCGGCCTGGGCGTCGGCCATCATCCGGTCCAAGGCGGGACGGGTCTCCTTGGCGCCAGACACGCCATCATCGACGTAGATGCGATCTTCGGCGAGCTGCCACCCCCGCTGGGCCGCAACCTGGCGCAGCTCGTCGAGCTGGAGGCCCACGTCCTGGCCCTTGTTGACGGTGGACACGCGGGCGTAGATGGCGACTCTGATTGGGGTGGTGGATGCGGTCTTCACGGCGAACCTCCTGCTCTTCATGTAGACGCTGACGGTCCAGAAGGCAGGCGAAATCGTTCCCCACACCCCGCTGCCCGAACACGTCCATGCCGCGCTTCCTGGCGGTTTCGAGCACGACCGCCGGACCGCACTTGACTACGGGCCCGGGTCGGCTACGGTGAGCTTGGGCCTGGAGACGCCCAGCTGGATCGTCGGCGCCGCCAACGCCGAGAGCAAGCTCTCCATCAACCACGGTAGACCTTCAACACCACGACACGCGCCCTTCTCGGGCCACTCCGCTTCCCACTGGCGGCCATCGGGGAAGCAGCATGGCCCGAAGAGGAGTTTCGCATGTCTGAAGATCAGAACACCGTCGAGGCCCGCCTCGGCTACCTGCTGCTGCGCGACGGCCACGCGGTCCCGCTCGCCGGCATCACGCCCGACAACATCAAGGACGGCGCGAAGCACCGCGTCCCTCATCCCGAGGCCGAGCCGCTGCGGCATCGGCAGACCCTCACCGCCATCGTCGACCGCCTGGGATTCCAGGGCGACTTCGGGGACTTCCAGCGCAGCGGCTGGCCCTCGTTCCTGGCGTACCTGTCGAAGAACGAATGCACGCGCCGGGCCGGGCTGTTCCCTGCCGACCACGGCGGATGCATGGACTTGTACTTCCACGGCGTGTTCGCGCCGACCCGCCGCCAGCTCGCCGACAGGATCTTCGAGGCTGCGGACTCCGCGCCGACGCGCGTCTTCCTCGGCTACGGAGTGGACTGGGGCGCCTGGGACGGTGGGAGCGGGTACGCCGCACCGGAGGACGCTGTCGCAACGGTCGGGGGCGATCCAGGCACAGCGCGGCAGCGCGCCTCCCAGCTCTTCGAGCTCCGCCATGATCTCGTGGGGCAGTGGGGCTTCCTGGACGACAAGCTGGTGGCTGGCCCGGTCGAGCACATCGTCGACAAGACCTACTGGCCTCCCGGCTCCACGGACCAGCAGCGGAAGGACAGCCAGGGCAAGGTCGAAGCGGCGGTCCTGGCCTTCCGCGCCGTCTTCGATGCCATGCCCGAGGGCTGGGTCGACGTGCTCCGCTACAATGACCGCCTCGTGGTGCTCCGCGCCTACGACGGATCGTGGGATCTCCTCTGGCGGGCCTTCCGCGACGAGGAGCCCCCGCAGCCTGAGGACGTAGGAGAAGGGCACCACCTGGCAGTTGGGGACCTCCCCGCTAGCCTGAAGAGCGAGAGCGACCAGCGCCGAGCTATCCACTTCCGCCAGCAGGTGTGGGAGGAGCGCGAGGCCCACGAGGCCGAGCAGGCTTTCTACGACCGCGGCGGTGACGCGCAGGCGCGTCGCCTGACATCCGAAGCCGATGTGCGCTTCGCGTGGCTTTTCGAGCAGGGCGTGATTCAGCCCGAGCGTGTACGTTGGGAGGGCGAACCGCCCCCTGGGTTCCACGCCGTGAAGGTCGCCGGCCGACTTCTGGCCGTGAGCGACTTGGTGGATGTGGAAACCTACCGGCGTATGCTCATCGAGACGGGCTACCTCGATCGGCGTGCACCCTCCAACGAGCCATGGGACAGGGCGAACGAGTCGGTGCTCGACACCGCCCCGGTAGGGGTGAACTGGGCCGATGCCCAGGCCTTCTGCGCCTGGAAGGAGCGTCAGATCGGTGTCGTGGTGCGCCTGCCGCGCAAGGACGAACTCCGCGGCATCAGGCCGTTCTACTCCGAGCGGTACGCTAAGTTGGCCGGCTTCGATTTCCTGTGGGAGAACTACCCTCCGCGTCCGATCATCGAGCCCGTACCCGGCGGCTCCGAGCGACGGTTCGAGCTGCCGTCGGCGGTGGCCTGGTCCGAGTCTCGCCACTTGGAACCCGGGCCGGATCTTCCCGAGTTCCCGTCGGCAAGCGGCTGGAGCGCCAAGTCGCGCAAGCGGTGGAGCGAGGACTTCCCGCCGCGAGCCCCGTGGCGCGAGGATCTGCCCTGGGGAGAGCACGCTGGCCTCCACTTCATCGACGCTTGGGACGCCTACGAGTGGTGTCAGGAGCCGGGCTGGATCAACGGGCGCTTCTGGGAGGGCCTCATCGGGGTCACCTCCTGGGGTGCCTACAAGAACGTGAAGGTGGCCTTCCGCCTCGTGCTCGACCTCAAGGCGTGACGCGATGCTGCGGAGAACACCGGGCGGCTGTGCCAGCCGCCGAGGCGGACTATTGCGCGCCTACGCCAACCTCGCTGCTGCCGAGGACGCAGCTCGACATGCGCTGACGGCCCACGGCCATCCCATGGTGCCCTACCACTGCGACCGCTGCGGCAGCTGGCACCTGTGCCCCGCCGAGCGCCACACTCCGTCCCACACCTGCGTGTCCTGCGGGAAGCAAGCCTACGACACCGAGGAGGCCGCGGCTCGACGTGCCGAGATCCAGCGGGAGCAGCGCGGAGTGAGCCTCCGGGTCTACGCCTGTCCCTACGGGGATGGCTGGCACCTCACGAGCCGTCCCTGATGTAGTTACCGAGGAACGGCCGATGGCCTGGGCCTGACCGTGGCCCAGCGCCATCGGCCGCCACCGCGGCGCCCAGCACGGCCTCGGGCGTCACGCAGCCTCCATCCTGGCCTGCACCAGCCCCACGAGGTTGGCGCGGTGTCGGGCCAGGAAGGCGTCGAGGTAGGTGGCGTCCACACCGGACGGGGGACGGGCGCGCATGGCCGCCACGGCTGCGTCCACGACGCGCTCGGCGGGGTTCTGTCGGCGGCGCCGAGCACGGTCCATGGCGTCGGTGAGGCGGGTGGTGGCGTGACCCTGGCGCTGCCCCCTGGGGGGCCGCTCGCGCTCCACGATGGCCTCCAGGGCGTCCAGTTCGGCCGGGGATGCGGCCTCCACCAAGGCGTCGGGCAGGGCTTCGAGGTGGGCGGCCTCGGCAGCGTGGCGGGCGGCGCTGATGCGGCGGTCGGTGATGGCCCCCCAGCCCTCCAGCCATTCGGCCAGGGTGGCGAAGTGGACGCGGGTGCCGGGGGTAGTGGTTCCTGCTCCACCCTTCTCCAGGGTGGCGACGCGAGCGCGCAGCTCCTTGACGGTGCCCTTGGCCCGCTCCAGGTCCCGGGCGAGCTTGGCGGCGCGCTTCTCCTCCTCGGCGGGCTTGATGGGTAGCCCCAGCAGGCGGGTGACGAGCACGGCGATGGCCGGCAGCAGGTGGGCGGTGGCGGCTCCCAGATCCTCCCGGGCGGCGATGTAGGACTCCCCGTGTCCCTCGCCCATGCGGCCGTCGGCGTGCGTCAGCTCGTGGACGGCCAGCCCGTGCAGGAAGGCGGCGATGGCCAGGGGCCTCTCCTTGTGGGCCTTCACCACCTGGGCGAAGCGATCCGGGTGGACGTAGATGACAATCCCGCCGTTGGGGGTGGTGGCGGTGAGCCCCACCAACTCGTCGTCGAGCACGAAGCCGGGGCGGAAGCGGCGCCGGATGCGGGCCTCGACGGCCACGAGGCGCAGGGTGGCGTCCCAGGCGGCCAGGTGGGGTATCCAG
>JBDRKM010000265.1:0-13620 GCA_043814015.1 Pseudomonadota bacterium | reverse complement strand
GCCCTCGCGGCGCGCGCGCAGTCCGCGGGGGCAGCGCTGCGCACGGCCTGTCCGGTGGCGGGCCTCCTCCCCGAGCGGGGGCGCTGGCGCGTCGATCTGGCCGAGGGCGCCCCCCTCATGGCCCGCGCGGTGCTCGGGGCCCTGGCGCCCCCCCTGCTCGCCCGGCTCCTGCCGCCCGAGCGCGCCGCCCCGCTGGGCACGGCCCGCTGGTCTTCGGCGGTCTCGGTCATGCTGGGGGTGCCCGACGATCTCCCCCTGCGGGCCTACTGGACCAACGTCGTGCACCCCACGCGCCTCTTCGGCACCGCCTTTCGTCTCGACCGCCTCAACCCGGAGCTGGCCGCCCCGGGCGAGGCCCTGCTCAACCTCGCGGCCTACGGCCCCGACGAGCCCGGCGCCCTCGTACGCGAGCCCACCGAGGCCATCGTGGCCCGCTTCGAGGAGGCCTGGACCGAGGCCTTCCACCACCACCTCCGCCCGCGCTGGAGCCACGTCACCCGCCTGCCACGGTACTCCCCGGTCTTCGCGCCGGGCTATGAAAACCCCTCCGCCCACCAGCCTGGATCGCCGGATCTGTGGCTCGCAGGTGCCGCCTTGACCTGGCCCCAGGTGACCTCCTCCGGCCCGGCCCTCGGGTCGGGGTGGGCCACCGCGGGCGCCCTGCTGGCGGCCCGGGGGCTGCGCGATCGGGAGGAGCCGGGATGAGGCCCGTGCCGCCCTGGGTGCGCCAGCCCCGGACCGGGCTGCTGCTGCTCGCGCCCCTGGCCCTGTGGGCCGCTCTGGGGTCGCCGGGCCGCGCGCTCATCGCTCCGGCGCAGGCCGCGGTCAGCGGCGCCTGGGAGGATCTGCTGCTGTGGATCGTGGCCGTCCTCGCCGTGGTCGCGGGGGTGGCCGGGCGCGCCTGGGTGGCCCGACACCCACCGCGGGGTGAGCCCCGCGCCTGGCCGCGTTGGGTGCTGCCGGCCGCCCTCGGCCTCGGCTGGGCCCTCACATGGATCACACTGCACGCCCTGCGCGATCCGGGTTGGGTCCCCTCGGGCATCGACTGGCAGGACTCCTTCCTCGACGCCTACGCCATCCGCTACGACGATCCCGGGTACTACAGCATCTGGCGCTACCCGCTCTACCCGGCCCTGGGGGTGGCCGTGGCGCGGGTCACAGGGCTCGATCTCTCCGTCGCTCTGCAGCTCGTCTCGCGGGTCTTCCTGATTGGGATGGCCGTCCCCCTCTGGGCCCTCGGCACGCGCCTCGGGGGCCGCGCGGCGGCCGCGGCCGGCATCGGCATGCTCTTCGCCCTGCCCAGCGTCCACATGCTGTCGGATGCGGTCACGCCCTACCCCATGGTGGCCCTGCTGGCGGTCTCGGCCGCGGCCTTCGGCGTCTACGCCATCGATGGCCTCTGGTGGGCCTTCGCGGGCCTGGGTGTCTGCACCGCGGGCATCTTCGCCTCCGAGCCCAAGGGGCTGGCGCTGGGGCTCGGCATGGTCGCCGCGAGCCTGGCCCTGGCCCTGCTGGCGGCCGGGCGCGGCGCCCTGGAGGGCTCCCTCGGGCGGCGCGCGGGGCGCTGGCTCGGGCGCCTGGGCGCGCGCCTGGCGCTGCTGCTGCTGCCGACGCTGCTGGCCTACGGCTGGATGCACCAGCAGGACTTCCTGCCCGTGACCCTCGAGGAGCAGGCCATCAACTCCCTGGCCGACCCCACCGCCGGCGATGCCGAGAAGCGCGCCATCTACGAACACGGCTACGTCTTCGGGCACTTCGAGGACGTCTACACCATCGAGCGCACCTTGCGGACCTTCCAGCGCTCGGCGCGCAACCCCGCGCTGGCCAACCAGCGCGCCGGCTGGCGCCGCGACTCCCGCCAGCGCATCGCGGTGGACTTCCCTGGCATGACCGCGCGCCTGCCCCTCCTGGCCCTGCTGGGGCTCGCGATCCCCCTGATCCGGAGGCCCCCCGGTGGCCGTCGGCGCTGGCAGGTGGCCCTGGGCCTGCTGCCGCTGGGCGCCGTGCTCGCCTCTTGTGTCCCGGTGATCTCCAACTACCAGGAGCGCTACCTCGTCCACGGGCTGGTCCTTCTTCCCATCCTGCTGGCCCTGGTGGTGGACGCCGGCCTGCGGCTGCTGCTCAGGGGCAGCGGCCGGCTCGAGGGGCCGCTGCGGGTCGGCACCCTGGCGTTCCTGGTGCTGGCGGTCTGCTTCGGGCCGAGCCCCCTGGCCCTGCGCCACCTCGCCCCGCGCATCGTGCCCGTGACCATGGGCGGCGTGATGGAGGTCGCGGCCCGCGACTGGGGCGAGGCCAACATGCAGGAAGGCGATCTACTGCTCGACACCTCCTGGCTGATGACCGGGTTGCTGCTGGCGGGCGAGCGCCCCGTGGCGCGCACCAACGACAGCTACCCCCCCGGCGGCGCGCCTTCTCCGGCGGACCATTGGCGCATCACCCAGCCCTGGCCCGCGCGCTTCGACGGCCGGTTCTACGCCCTGGTGGTCTTCATCGACCCCCAGGACTTCTCCGAGCGCGCCATCGCCGCCTCCCTGCCGCCGGGGGCCGAGGGTGCCCCCGAGCACCAGCAGAGCCCCAAGGATCTCGCCCGCCTGGAGCCCGACTCGGAGCCTGGGCGCCAGATCGTCGCGAATCCATCCTGGGAGGAGGTCTTCCGCGATCGCGGCGCCCGCGTGCGCGTCTACCGCTGGGGCGGCCGGGGGGTGCCACCGGGGTGGAGGTTGCCGCCTGCCCAGAATCCCGTGCCGCGCCATGCACCACCGCGTCCGCCGGGGCTGTAGCCCCGCGACGCTCTCACCGCGGGCCGTTAGGTGCTCACCGGGCCGGTCCTGGAGGTGCCCATGCTTCCCAGCCTGTTCGTGCGCAATTTCCGGACTTTCCGAGATCTCCCTGCCCCGCGGTGCTTCAGGGATGTGCACGAGCCCAAGGCCGTCCTGCACACCTGGCTGGCCTGGCAGGAGGAGCCGGGCACCCCCATGGGCCTGGCCCTCACGCGGCGGTACCTCGATCCCTGTCACCCGAGGGCCGTGGCCTTCGCCGCCTGGCTTCGCCGCCTCTTCGGCGCGGAGTAGCCTCCCGCAGCGCGGGGCTCCGCCCGCAACCCAAAGTGATCGCACCCACCCGCGCTACCTTTTTTGCGGGGGGAGGCTGCCTCCCCCCGCATCGCTGACGCTCCCCCCTCCCCGCGCCCTATTGGCGCGCGCGCCTGCGGCGCGTGAACTACTACACGCAAAATCCGCGCCTGGCGCGCGGACTTTCGCGAGTAGTAGTTCAGTCCCGACAGCACAACACCCCGCCCTTGTCCGAGTTGCCCACGGCGTTGCCGTCGTAGCTGCAGGATCCGCTCGGGCAGCCCTTCTTCGTGACCAGCTCGCCCTCGTGGTAGTGGCTCTCGGAGCCGCCCACGCACTGCCAGGGCCCCAGGTTGGGCTCGGCCTCGTTGAAGCCGCAGGCGTCCTGGTGCATGGAGGCCAGCACGCGGTTGAGCACGCCGCAGCCCTTGTCGGAGGTGAGCTGGGTGCCGAGGTTGCCGCAGCCGAACACGTCGTTGCCGTTGGCGGCCGAGTCGTCGCAGACGCTGCCGTTGTCGCTGCGCTGCGCCACGGCGAAGAGCAGGGACTTGTCGGGGGTGCCCCAGGGCACGGCGTCGTCGCACGAGCCGCCCTTGGCGGCTACCTCGGCCGCGCCCTGACAGACGTGCCAACCGGCGCTGCACAGATCGGCCGGGGAGCAGCCGCTGCCCTCGGTGTTCCCGGAGTCGTCGCCGGCCCCGTGCCCGCAGGCGGGGGCCAGATCGGCGCGGGTGACGCCGCCCTCGGTCCAGGCGCCCGAGCACGCCGCGATGTCGGGGTAGGCGTCCCAGTCCTGGTAGCCCTCGCGCTGGCCGTCGGCGCAGCCCGCCTCGGGCTCGACGGGATCGTCATCGGGCGGGTCCTGCCCGGGGAGGTCCACCGTGCCCTCGCGCAGGGTGTAGCCGGAGTCCTCGGGGGGCGGCTCCACCGGGACGCCAGTGTCCTCGATGGCGGGCTGGCTGCCGCGCCGGGGGGCGTTCAGCCCGTAGTCCATGCAGCCCGCGGCACAGAGGAAGAGGACGAAGCCGGGCACGGGGATCCAGATGCGTGGTGACATGGTGTCTCCTTGGTCAGCCCTGGGGCGTTTCTCTGGGGTCGAGGTGCGGGCGCATCATGGGGGAGACCACGTCGGTGCAGTCCACACCGCGGCTGCGCGCCAGCAGGGTGATGTCCATGATGATGCCGTTGGTGGCGGTGTCCACCAGGGAGGGGTTGGTGGTCCAGACCGCCTGGTTGTCGGCCAGGGGCTCGGTGCCGCCGATGAGGGCCTCGCGGTGATCCACCACCACCAGGGCCTTGTGGGACCAGGCGGCCTTGGCCTCATCGCCGATGACCGAGTCGATCCAGCACGAGAAGCCCGCGGGGCAGGCCATGTCGCTGGCCGGGGAGTAGAGCACGCGGTGCAGCCCGCGCTCGGTGACGGCCGCGAGGATGGGCTCGATGCGGGCCAGCTCACGGGGCCAGATGGACAGGTAGACCGAGCGCTCCGCCGAGCGGATCATGGTCTCGATCCGGGCCATCACGTCCTCGTAGCGGTGCAGGATCCAGACCGGCTCCGGGCGGGAGCGCTTGGGGAGCTTCTCCAGGCTGTCGGACAGGCCCTCGAGCTGCGCCACCAGGGTGCGGCGCATGGTGGCCACGAAGGTGGCGGGATCGGTGGCGGTGTAGCGCGCGGGC
Source organism: Pseudomonadota bacterium (assembly GCA_043814015.1). GTDB lineage: Bacteria > Myxococcota_A > UBA796 > UBA796 > JAFGLY01 > JBDRKM01. The sequence goes on along the minus strand of JBDRKM010000265.1, from coordinate 8,872 downwards.
TCGCTGCCCAGGCAGAAGGCCGCGCCGGTGTCCTGGAGCTTGCGCAGCACCGTGTAGACCGCGCTGCGTGGGATGCCCGAGCGAGCCGCGACCTCGTAGCCGGTCAGCCCGCCGGTCTCGCCGTCCTCCAGCAAGGTGACGTAGGCCAGCGCCTCGTTGCGCGTCAGGCCCAGCTCCATGAACTTCGCGATGATGATCTCGTGCACGGTCGCTCCATGTGCCTCTGAGCAGGCATAGTGACTCTATACAGAGTTACGGAACGATGTCAAGCGCCAGGGTGTTAGAGCGACAACATGCGCACCCGCCGCGAGGCCCTGCGGTTCCTGCAACGTGCCCTGGCGCTGGGGGCCGCCGCCGCTGTGCTGCCCCCCATCGCCTGGGCCCAGACAGAGACCTGGGACGTGCGCTACTACGACTGGGTCGCGGATCTCGACGAGGCCCGCGACCAGCTCGGCAACCTGGAGGAGGGCGTGCTGGAGGCGGCGGACGTGGCCCGCCTGCAGATCGTGTCCCGCCCGGAGGGCGGCTACGCGGTGGTGCTGCGCTTGCTGGGCACCGAGGCCGAGGCCAGGGCCCTGGCGCAGGCCCACGCGGTCCTGCTGGCCGAGGATGCAGGCAGCGACGAGGTGTTGGCCCAGCCCATCGCCACGGGCGCGACCCGCTGCCTCTACAACGTCTCCTACGGCCTCGGTCCCAACTTCGATGTGTTGAAGGCGCAGTGGGACACGGTGGCGGGCATGCTCGGCAGCGGGGTGGCCAAGGCGCTGTACGTGGAGCGCACGGATCACGGCAACTTCGCCCTGGTCTACAAGCGCTACGGCGATGTGGATGGCACCCGGCTCGCGGCGCTGCGCCACCATCGCCTGCTCGAGGGCACAGGCGTGCACGCCGCCCTCATCGAGGAGCGCAACAACGAGATCGTCTGGACCGGCTCTTCCGCCGCGGCCGCGGCTATCGCCCAGCGGCCCCGACCCGTCGAGGAGCCCGAGCCCGAGAAGACCCCCGAGCCCGCCCCCGAGCCTGTTCCCGAGCCCGAGAAGATCCCCGCGCCCGAGAAGGTCCCCGAGCCCGCCGCCGAGCCGCCCAGCTCCGGCTTCGCCCTGCGGTCCGGCCACACCGCCACCTCGGCCCACGTCAACGACTTCATCCAGGGACTGCGCCAGAGGGGCCTGGTGGCGCAAGACGAGCAGACCTCCTGGCTGGTGTACGACCTGGCCGCGGACGCGGGGGTAGCCGACATCAACGGCGAGGTCCCGCGGCAGGCCGCCAGCATGATCAAGCCGCTGGTGATGCTGGCCTTCTTCCACCAGGTCGAGCATGGCCGGATCGTCTACGGCGACACCAGCCGCACCAACCTGGAGCTGATGATCCAGCGCTCCTCCAACAGCGCCACCAACTGGGCCATCGACCAGCTCGGCGGGCCGGAGCGGGTTCACGCCTTGCTGCACGAGCACTACGGCAGCCTGCTGCCCCAGACGCGCGTGGTCGAGAAGATCGCCGCGGGCGGGCGCACCTACCGGAACAAGGCCTCTGCCCAGGACTACGCGCGGTTTCTGCGTGCGTCGTGGCGGGGCCAGCTCCCGCGGGCCGCCGAGATGCTGCGGATCATGAACCTGCCCGGCCGCGATCGCCTCTTCTATGGGGCCCCGAGCATCCCGGCGGGCACGCAGGTCTACGACAAGACCGGCTCGACCTCCATGCTCTGCGGCGACATGGGCATCCTCGTGGCCCGGCGGCGCGCGGGCGGGATACTGCCCTACATCGTGGTCGGCATCATCGAGAAGGCGTCGTGCACCTCCCACTACTCCTCGTGGATCGGGGCCAGGTCCGGCGTGATCCGCCAGGTGTCCGATCTGGTCTACCGTGATCTGAAGGCCGCCCATGGCCTGGCCTGAAGGCGGACCCTGGCTCGAAGGTCCGGGACGGCTGGCCTTCGACGCGGGCCTGCTGGCGCGCGTGCTCCTTGCGGCCACCCGGCGTTGGGGCCGGCGCGTAGCGCTCCGGCGGTTGGCTGCCTACCTTCGGGACCCCCGTGCCCTGCCACGGGGTGGCGGGGACCGCTACCTGCGCCTGCAGGGCCGGGTCTGGGCCGTGCCGGCGCTGCCGCCCCTGGACGACTCCGGGTTCGTGGAGCACCTGCTCGACGACCTCGAGGCGCTGCGGGTGGGGGCGCCCGCGCCGCTGTCCCTGGCCATGGTGTGCGTCACCCCGCGCTGCGTCCACCGCTGCGCCTACTGCTACAACGCCCAGGACCACGGCGAGGAAGATCTGCTGCCCCTCGATCTGCTCGTGCGGGTCGTGCGCGACCTGGCGGGTGCCGGGGTTCGCAACGTGTTCCTGTCGGGCGGCGAGCCCATGCTGCGCCTCGCCGATCTGCCCGCGCTCCTGACCGCCTGCCGCCGCGAGCGCCTGGGGCAGTGGCTGGTCTCCACCGGCTTCGGCATGACCCCCGAGGTGATGCACGGCCTGCGGGGGGCCGGCCTGCGGGGGGTGATGATCTCGCTGGACGGCCAGGATCCGGCGGCCCACGACCGGATCAAGGGGCGCGAGGGAGCTTTCGCGGAGGCCGTGGCCGCCCTCGGGGCCTGCCGCGACGCGGGCCTGGTGGTGGGCGTGAACTGCCTCATCGGCCCGTCGCTGCTCGACCCCGCGGCGCTGGAGGGCTTCGTGCGCTGGGCCGGTGCGCGGGGGGCGCACTTCGTGAGCCTCAACACCCCGCACCCCGTGGCCGGGGACGACAGCCTGCAGCCGCTGCCCGTGGCTGACCTGCTGCGGGTGGAGCGCATGGCGGCCGCTACCCGTCGCGGCCGCGCCTGGCGCGGGCAGCCGCTGGCCTACTCGCCCGACGCCTGGGAAGCCCTGCGCGGCTGCGTCGGGGGGCAGGAGTTCGTCTACGTCAGCCCGCGGGGTGAGCTGATGGCCTGCCCGTTCCTGCGCGACACCGTGGGCCGCGTGCAGGACACGCCCGTGGCGGATCTACTGCGCGCGGTGCGCGGCCAGCGCGCGGGCTGCAGGGTGTGCAGGAGCCTGGCCGGGAGGCCGGAGGCCGGAGGCCGGAGGCGGTAGGCGGTCCAGGCGGCGAGCGGGGCGCTCTCACCACTCCACAGGCGCTCGAGCCGCCGGGCTCCAGCCTACTCCGCCTGTCTCACCAGGCCTTCCCGTCGCGGGCCAGCAGCTTCTTCACCAGCGCGATGTAGGCCGCCTGGGCCTGTGCCGCGGGCGTGCCCTTCCTGCCGGCCCAGGCGTCGTACTTGAAGCGCCCCTTGATGTCCATCATGCCCGGCCGAGGGCCATGCACGTCACCCTCGCTGCCCTGCTTGAACAGCGCGTACAGCTCGAGCAGCTCGGGGTTGGACGGGCGGGTGGAGAGGGTCTTGACCTTGACCTGGGCTTCCTCGAAATCGCTCACGGTGGCCTCCTGGGCTGCCTGGAGCCTAACCGTCCGCCGTGGGTCCTGGCGCGGCAGCCAGCGCCTCGATGGCCTCCAGCAGCCGCGCGCGCGGGGCTGGTTTGCCCAGCACGGGGTTGGTGGTCGCCGCCAGGTATTCCTGGGCGCGCGGGGTGAAGGTCCCGCCGGTGAGGAAGAGGAAGCGGCGGGCGAACTCCGGATCGCGCGCGACCATGGCGGCGTGCAGATCGATGCCCAGCACGTCTGGCAGCATGAGGTCGCAGATGACGGCGTCGAACGCTCGATCCACTTCCAGGATCGTCTCCGCCTCGCGGCCACTCCCGGCGCTGATCACGGTGTGCCCGGCGCGCTCCAGCAGGCGGGTGAGGGCTCGCACCAGGTGGGGTTCGTCGTCGATGACGAGCAGGCGCAGCGAGCGTCCCTGGGGCGTGTGCGCGGGCGCGGTCGCGGGGTGCGCGGTGAGGTGTTCGGGGAGGACCACGGTGAAGGTGCTGCCCTGGCCGGGCGTGCTGGCGACGTCGATGTGGCCTCCGTGCACGCCTACGATGGCGTGGGAGATGGCCAGGCCCATGCCGATGCCGCCCTGTGGCGACCGGGTGGCGAAGAAGGGGTCGAAGATATGCGCGAGGTGCTCGGGAGGGACGCCAGGGCCGGTGTCGCTGATGGTGACCCGCACCGCGCCGCGCTCGCGCACCCCGCGCACCTCGATGTGGTTCCGCTCGGGGTGGCCCTCGTCGATGGCGCGCGCGGCGTTCACCAGCAGGTTCAGGAAGACCTGGGACAGCCGCCCCTCGTTGCCCAGCACCGGCAGCGGCCCACAGAGCGCCAGCTCCAGCCGGGCCCGGAAGCGGATCTCGTTGTGGGCCATGGAGGCCGCCGCCTGGAGCACCGTCGCCAGGTCGCAGGGCACGCGGCGGTCGGGCTCTACGCGCGAGAAGGCCTGCAGATCGGCGACGACGCTGCGCATGCGCTGCGCGCCCTCTTCGGCTGCCCGCAGGTGGCCCCGGAGGGGGTCGAGCCGCGACCGCAGCGCGGGTTCGAGGGCGCCGGCGTGCTGCTCGAGGTCCTCGATCGTGGCCTGCAGGTTGTAGAGCACCCAGGCCAGGGGGTTGTTCAGCTCGTGGGCCACGCCGGCCGCGAGCATGCCCACCGAAGCCATGCGCGAGGACTGGGCCAGGCGGTGCCCCATGGCCTGGCGCTCGGTCTCATCGCGCACCGAGGCGAGGACGTAGGTGTGCGCTCCCATGGTCATCACGGAGAACGACACGTTGGTGCTGCGCAGCGTGCCGTCCTTGTGGGGCAGGAGCACGTCGCAGACGACGAGGGTGCCTTTCTCCTCGGCCTCCAGGACGAGCGCCCGGACCCGCGGGTGCTTGTCCTCGGGGAAATACTCCAGGATCGAGCGCCCTGTCAGCGCCTCTCGGGAGTAGCCGAGCAGCGCGGCGAAGGCTCCGTTGACCGTCACGATGGAGTACTGCGCCGGATCCAGCAGCGCGAGCCCGTCGGCGGAGGCCTCGAAGAGGGTCCTGAAGCGCTCCTCGCGCTCCCGGATCTCCCGCAGCAGGCGGCCGGTGCGCAGCAGCGCCTGGACGTGGGCCAGCAGCACCGCGGGCTCCACCGGCTGGGTGAGGTAGCCGTCGGCGCCGCTCTCCAGACCCGCGATCCGGGAGGCCTCGTCGGGGAAGGCGCCGGAGAGGTGCAGCACAGGGATGGCCGCGGTGCGGGGTTCGGCCCGCAAGCGCCGGCAGACCTCGAAGCCCGAGAGATCGGGGAGCTTCACGTCGAGCACGATGCCGTCGGGGATCTGGGCGGCCAGGGCCAGGGCGCCCGCTCCGGTGGCGGTCTCGATCACCCGGTACCCGGCAGCGCGCAGGTGATGGCAGGTGACGTAGCGGCCCGCCTCGTTGTCATCGACCACCAGCACCACGGGAACCGGGGGGCTGTTCATGTCGGCACCACCCGGCGCGGCGAACGCTGCTGGACGGGATCGAGGCGCACCCGGCCGGCGCGCTTCCGCCCCCAGTCCCCCACCGCTCCGACGAAGCTGGAGAAGGAGTGGGATTTGAGAGGTGCGCTCATGGGCGCGGGTGCTCCCGGTGCTGCGGAACCGACCCCGTTCGAGCTGGATGCAGAACGCGGCTCAGTGTCTAACGCACGCGCTCGCTCCTGATCCATCACAGGCTGGCCACGGCCGGTGCGGGCCAACCCTGGCCCGTCGGGGACCTTCGATTAGGAGGATCGGTCTCCCCCCTTGCAGGGTCAGGCCATGTCCGGACGACGCCTCCATGAGCACCCCATCCTGCGGCCGCCGAGCACCGAGCCCAGCGTGCCCTTCACCTGGAACGGCCGCCCGCTGCTGGCGCGTCCGGGCGAGATGATCGCCTCCGCGCTGTTCGCGGCGGGCGAGCAGGTCTTCGGCCACCACGCCCGCGATGGGGCCGCGTTGGGGATCTTCTGCGCCAACGGCCAGTGTGGCCAGTGCACCGTCATGGCCGACGGCGTGGCGGTCAAGGCCTGCATGAGCCCGGTCACCGCCGGGCTCGAGGCGCGCTCCGTCGAGGGCCTGCCAGAGCTGCCCATCGCCGAGGCCGCCCCTGCCGGCGGCCAGATCCCGCTGCACCGGGTGCAGGTGCTGATCGTGGGCGCCGGCCCCGCCGGGCTCTCCGCGTCGGTGGAGCTGGCCTCCCGGGGGGTGCGGGTGCTGGTCGTGGACGACAAGGACAGGCCGGGCGGCAAGCTCGTGCTTCAAACGCACAAGTTCTTCGGTTCCATCGAAGACACCCGCGCTGGCACCCGCGGCATCGACCTGGCCACCGGCCTGGCCGGGCAGCTGGCGGCGCAGCCCTCCGCGGAGCTGTGGCTGGAGGCCACGGCCGTGGGCGTGTTCGCCGACAAGCGCGTCGGCGTCGTGAAACAAGGAACCTACCACCTGGTCGAGCCCCAGGTGATGCTGCTGACCACCGGCGCCCGCGAGAAGCAGCTGCCCTTCCCGGGCCACACCCTTCCGGGCGTCTACGGCGCCGGCGCCTTCCAGACCCTGCTCAACCGCGATCTCGTGCTGCCCTGTCGCCGCCTGTTCATCCTGGGCGGCGGGAACGTCGGGCTGATCGCGGCCTACCACGCCATGCAGGCCGGCATCGAGGTGGTGGGCCTGGTGGAGGCCCTGCCCGAGGTGGGCGGCTACCGGGTCCACGCCGACAAGATCCGGCGCCTCGGCGTGCCCGTCCACCTGCGCCACACCGTGGTGGCCGCGCACGGCCGCGAGCACCTGGAGGCCGTCACCGTGGGCCAGGTGGACGAGCGTTTCCAGCTCATCCCCGGCACCGAGCGCCGCTACGAGGTCGACACCCTGCTCGTGGCCGTGGGCCTCGCGCCCCTGGGCGAGCTGGGCGAGCAGGCGCGGGCCTTCGGGATGCCGGTCTTCTCCGCGGGCGACGCCCAGGAGATCGCCGAGGCCTCCGCCGCCACCTTCGGCGGGCGCATCGCGGCGCTCGAGGTGGCCCACGCCCTGGGCCTGGCCGTGGGCGATGTGCCGGGCGACTGGCGTGAGAAGCTCGAGGTGCTCAAGGCCCGCCCCGGCCCCTACCAGTTGCGCGATGTGGCTGGCGCCGAGCTCCGGGTCCACCCGGTCCTGCACTGCCACCAGCCTATCCCCTGCAACCCCTGCTCCTCGGTGTGCCCCGAGGGTTCCATCCGCATGGTGGGCGATCCCATCCTCGGCGTGCCGGTCTTCGAGGGCCACTGCACGGGCTGTACGCGCTGCGTCATGATCTGCCCCGGGCTGGCCATCACCCTGGTGGACGGCCGGAAGGACGCTGAGAATCCACTGGTCACCGTGCCCTTCGAGCTGCCCACCGGGGGCCTGCACCCCGGCGAGGACGTGGAGGCCACCGACGTGGCGGGCGAGCCCCTGGGGCGCTTCCCGGTGGTGGACATCCGTAGCCCTCGGGTCGCCGATCGCACCGTGCTCGTGCGGCTGCGGGTCCCGGTGGCCCTGGCCACGCGGGTGGCGGGCTTCCGGGTGCAGGATCCCGGCGCGTTGCGACCGGTCTCGGCGGAGTCGGAGCCGGTGGACGCCGACGAGACCATCATCTGCCGCTGCGAGCACGTCACGGCCGGTGAGATCCGCGCGGCCATCCGCACGGGGGCTCGCGACGTCAACGAGCTGAAGGCCGAGCTCAGGGTCTGCATGGGCGCCTGCTGCGGCAAGAACTGCCCCGAGCACATCGACCGCATCTTCCGCCAGGAGGGGGTGCCGCGGGAGGAGGTCACATCACCCACGTTGCGGCCGCTGTTCGTCGAGGTGCCCCTCGGGGTGTTCGCCAAGGCGGGAGGTGAGGAATGAGCCGCGCCTGGGATGTGGTGGTGGTGGGGGCCGGCTCGGTGGGCACACCCATCGCACTGTACCTGGCCCGCGCCGGCCTGTCCGTGGCCGTGCTCGATGGCCGCGCCTCGGTGGGCCGCGGCGACAACCGCGCCGCCATCGGGGGCATCCGCGCCACCCACTCCGAGCCCGCCAAGATCGCGCTGGGGCTCGCGTCCCTGGAGGCCTTCTCCGGTTGGCGGGCCCAGACCGGCCACGACATCGGCTGGCGCCAGGGCGGCTACACCTTCGTGGCCTACACCGAGGCCATCGCGGCCATGCTGCAGGCCCTGGTGGCGCGCCAGCGGGCCGTGGGGCTCGACATCACCTGGCACCAGGGCGCCTTCATCCGCGCGCTGGTCCCGGGCATCGCCCCCGAAGGCCTGCTGGGCGGCACCTTCTCCCCGGGCGACGGCTCCGCCTCGCCGCTCTTGTACGCCCACAGCTTCCGGGTGGAGGCCGAGCGGGCCGGCGCCCGGTTCTTCTTCCATGAGCCCGTGGTGGCGTTGGTGCGCGCGGGTGAGCGGGTGGTGGGGGTGCGCACGCCGAAGGGCGACTACCCCGCCGGAGTCGTGGTCAACGCCGCCGGGGCCGACGCCGCCGCGCTGGGCTCCCTGGCCGGGCTCGATCTGCCCGTGGTGCCCGACTCCCATGAGGGCGGCATCAGCGAGCCCGTGGCGCGCTTCCTGGAGCCCATGGTGGTGGACATCCGCCCCGGGCCTGGCTCGAAGAACTTCTACTTCTACCAGAACGCCGAGGGGCAGGTGGTCTTCTGCATCACCCCCGATCCCCTCGTCCCCGGCACGGACCGGCGCCACACCTCCGAGTTCCTGCCGATGGTCGCGAAACGCATGGTGGCGCTGCTGCCGCAGCTCGCGCATCTCAAGGTCCGCCGGGTCTGGCGGGGCACCTACCCGATGTCGCCGGACGGCTCCCCGCTGCTGGGCTACTGCAACGAGGTGCAGGGCTTCTTCCTCGCGGCGGGGATGTGCGGCCAGGGCTTCATGCTGGGGCCGGGGATCGGGGCGCTGATCGCCCGGGTGGTCGCCGGCCGGCCGACGATCCCCGACCTCGACGTGCTCGACCAGCTTCGGCCGGCT
>JBDRKM010000264.1:0-12816 GCA_043814015.1 Pseudomonadota bacterium | reverse complement strand
TGGGATCGCTCCAGCCTGATCAGCGCCCTGCGGACACCCCCAGGCTGGTTGCCGGCCCGCAGCTTGAGCCCGAGGAGGCCCTCAGCCTCTCCGGCCGAGACTCCGTGGCGCTGGAGCACCGCCGGCAGGTGCGCCGGCGGGAGGCGCCCCGCCAGGATGTCGGCGTACAGAGCATAGACCAGCGGGTCGACCTCGAGGTCGTCCCCCACGAGGATCTCCCGCGCTCCCGGTGGCAGCAGGGACCGGTTGCCCAGCAGCGCCGCCAGCTTGAAGGCGAGCTGGCGCTTGAGCCCTGAGAACCGCCCGTGCTTGAGCAGGCCGGTCCAGTCCTTGAAGCTGGTGCCGTCGAACTCCACGCCGTCCAGCAGCAGCTTGCGCTCGATGACGCCCCGCAGCTGCGCCGGGCTGCCGGAGACGAAGTAGATGGGCGTGTGCCGCGAGACCTCCCCCGGCCCGCGGCGCACCTCCTTGAGCAGCTGCGCCATGCCGGCGATGGTGACCTTGTCGAGCGCGCCTTCGAAGGCGACGCGGGCGATGCCCTTGAGGGACGAGAACCGCGTGTCCAGGTAGGTGCGGTCCACGTCGCAGGTCAGCACCTCGCCCTCGAAGCCGTCCTCGAAGACGCGGCGGTGGACGGTATGGACCGGGAAGCGCATGCTCACCGCCAGGCCAGCTCCACCAGCTCGTGGCTGGGCGGCAGGGCCATCAGCTCGTCCAGGGCCCGCCGCACGGGCACCCCCTCGTACAGCACGCCGTGCACGGCCCGGACGATGGGCAGGTCGAGGCCGTGGCGCTGGGCGAAATGGTGCGTGGACCGGGTGGTCTTGACCCCCTCCGCCACCATGCCCAGCGCGGCCTGGATCTGCTCCAGGCCCTGGCCCTTGGCCAGCCGCTCGCCCACCTGGTGGTTGCGGGACAGGGGGGAGGCGCAGGTGGCCATCAGATCGCCGATGCCCGCCAGCCCGCCGAAGGTCACCACCCGGGCGCCCATGGCCGCGCCGACCCTGGCCATCTCGGCCAGCCCGCGGGTGAGCAGCAGGGCCCGGGTGTTGTCGCCCAGGCCCAGGCCGTCCACCACGCCGGCCGCCACGGCCACGATGTTCTTGAAGGCTCCCCCCACCTCGGCGCCCACCACGTCATCCCCGGTGTAGACCCGGAAGGCGGGGCTGTGCAGCAGGGCCACGGAGTGGTCGAGCACCTCCTGGTAGCGGGAGGCCACCAGGGTGCCGGCGGGCTGGCGGCGCATGATCTCCTTGGCCAGGTTGGGGCCCGAGAGCACCCCGAGGCGGCGCGCGCAGGTCTCCTCGCGCAGGACCTCGGACATGCGCCGGAAGGTGCCCTGCTCGATGCCCTTGGTGGCGTGCACCACCATGTGCTCGCCGCTGAGGTGATCGCCCATGGCCCGGGCTGTCTCCCGCAGGACGTGGCTCGGTACCACCAGCAGGATCCAGTGGCTGTGGGCGCAGGCCCGGGCCAGATCCGTGGTGGCGCGCAGGCCCGGCGAGAGGGTGAAGCCGGGCAGGTAGCGGCTGTGGGTGTGCTGGGCCTCGATCTCGGCGCAGGCCGCCTCGCTGCGGCCCCAGGCCAGCACGTCGTGCCCGTTGGAGGCCAGCACCTCGGCCAGCGTGGTGCCCCAGGACCCGAGCCCGATCACGGTCACCTTCTCCATGAGGGCCTCCTCACGCGCCCGCCAGGCGACGGCCGAGATCGTATCCGCGCAGCCGGTTCCCGTAGAACAGGAGCAGGTTGCGGTCGTGGTGGAAGACGCGGTCGCCGCGCCGGCTGGCCGCGTCGAGCTTGTGGTAGATGGCGTAGTGCTTGAGGGCGTCGCCCACGATCTCCGGGACGTCGCCCGCCGCGAGCTGCGGGTCGAGCACGGGCCCGGCGGGCAGGGCGCGCAGGGCGTCGAGTACGCGCCCCACCTCGGTGTGGACTTCGGCCATGGGGAAGGAGTCCACCGCACCCCCGGTGCGCAGCAGGCGGTAGCGGTCCATGCCCGGGTTGGCGCGCTCCAGCAGACCCATCAGCGCGAAGCCCACGAGGTGGGTGGACATGATCACGGCCTCGCGGCCATAGGTGGCGGCGATGGCCTCGGCCAGCTCGGAGGTGTACTGGTGGTCGCGCTGTGGATCGCGCGCGAGCGCGCCATCGCGGCTGACATAGGCGCGGCGGTCTACCACGCGGCCGCGGGGATCGAGCGAGCAGCCCTCGCGGTCCACCGGGTTGCCGAAGACGTCCAGCGGCTGGCCGAAGCGCAGCACGATGCGGGAGTCGAGCGAGAAGAGGTTGGAGAGGAAGCCCAGGACCCGGCGCGGCCGCGAGAATTCGTCGTCCGTGATGATGAAGCGCGCCTTGCCAGCCTCGCGGAGGTGGTCTTCGATGAGGGTCTCGGCCTCGAGCACCAGCTTGTAGTTGATGGTGCAGGGCAGCACGAAGACGTCGGGCCGCGCGCGACCGGCGGCCAGGTTGTTCTGGTAGGCGGCCAGGCCCGTGCCCAGCAGCCCCTTCTTGAGGCGGCGCTCCACCTCGCCGCTGCGGGCGCGGGTGCCGCCGGGGAAGAACAAGCTGTGGTAGCCCATCTCCAGGGCGCAGGTTGAATACTCCTTGAGCACCTGCTTGTAGAGCGCGGCCTTCTTGGTGCGGTCCACCTTGTAGGCGCCGAGGTTCTGCATGAAGAAGGACAGCACCGGGTTGGCGAACAGGTTGATGCCGGCGCCGTAGGTGAGCGGTGGGATGCCCATGAGGTAGATGGCGTAGCCCAGCACCGGGGAGTCGAGGTTGGAGGCGTGGGTGGGGGTGACCAGCAGGGTGCCCTTGGAGAGCAGCGCCCGGGCGTGATCCACCTCGCCCTCCACCGTGACCTGGTCGGAGAGGCTGTGGTGCAGCAGATCGAGGGACGCGAGCCGTCGGAGCGAGGTGCCCTTGAGGAGCGCCGAGAGCCCGTGGGGCACGGCGCGGGTGGCCACCCGGTAGATGCGCTCGTCGAAGTGGCCGAGCACCTCCTCGGCGAACTGGCGCACGACCTCCGTGAGCAAGGCCTTGCGCTGGGTCGGCGAGGCACCGGTCAGCTCACGCCGCACGCGGTCGAACAACGCCCGATAGGCTTCGCCAGCGGGTTCCGCCGCGCCCCCGCGCTCCAGGCGCAGCGCCTCGTGGTACAGGGTGTCGGACAGGACCCCCTCGAGGAAGGCGTCCCCGGGGGGCGAAGCCCTGACGCAGGCGTCCACCACCCGCGATGTGACCTCGACGAGGATGCGCTCCTGGTCCTCACGCCGCATGGTGCCTCCTGCAAAGGGAGAAGGCCGAATAGCACGTCCTCACTGCACAGGGCAGAGGACATGGACGCGGGAGCCCGCGGCGGTTTCTTGATAGGCTGCCTCGACCTCATCGCCCCCCAGGTTCCCCCTCATGAAGGCCCCCCTCAAGCCAGGTGTGCTCGCTGGTCGCTTCGTCACGGGCTCCGGGGCCCTGGTGGTGGTGGGCTTCTTCCTCCCCATGGTGCGCGGCTGCGGCGCGGAGGTCAGCGCCTTCAAGGCCACCCAGGTCAACCCGCTGTTCTGGCTCTACATCTCGGCCGGCGTGGTCGTGGTGATCTGCGGGCTGGTACTGTTCCGCACGGCCCGCCGCGGGCTGCTGGTCGCGGCCAGCGCGGTGGCGGCCGTCCCCTTCACGCACCTCCTGTTCAAGTCCTGGCGGGAGCTGACGAAGGGCGGCGAGCTCGATCCCCTGGTGGGCTACTGGATGTTGCTGTTCTCCCTGGGCTTCGCCACCATCTACCCCTGGTTCGCCCTGCGCGGCCTGGCCCGCGCCACCGCCCGCGGCACCGCCACCGGCGGCGGGGGCAGGGTGGCGTTCGAGGTGGACGAAGAAGAAGGGGATTAGATCCCCGCGCTCATCCTCCACAGCAGCCCGCGGGCGCGGGCCTCGTCGCGCGGGAGGTCCATGCTCGACAGCCGGCACAGCGCCGTGGCGCACAGCTCGAGGGCGCGCTCGTGCTGCTCTCTGCGCTCGTCGAGGCGCTGCGCCAGCGCGAGGAAGGCACGGCTGCGCCAGGGCAGCAGCTCCACGAGATCGCCGCAGGCCTGCTCCAGCGCGTCCAGATCGCCGCCAGGGCGATCGTGCTGGGCCAGCAGGGCCAACCCGCGCAGCCCGACCGCACCGATGCGCTCCGCGAGCGCCGCCGCCAGGGCCAGGTGCGCGCTGCCCTGCGCCGGCTCCTGGGCGAGGAGGGACGCTCCGAGGGCGTAGCGCAGCTCGGCCTCCAGCACGCGCAGGCCGCGCTGATCCGCGAAGGCGATCCATGGGGCGAGGGTCTCGGCGCCGTGGGGGTTCACCCCGTGGTCTGCGAGCACACGCGCGCGCGCCGCCGCGACCCGGGCCAATCCCGCGCGACGGCCGGCCCGTTCCCAGGCGCTCGAGGCGCGATCCAGCAAGGCCAGGCCGTCCTCGATGTCCCCCCGCAGGATCGCCACCTCCGCCAGCTCTTGCAGGGTCGCGCCGAAAGGGCCCTGGTAGGCCACGCGCTCGCCGATGAGGCCGGCGCAGGTGGAGAGGGCCTCCACCGCGACGTCGAATTCCCCACGCCGAGCCGCGATCTGCCCGCTGCGGAACAGGTGGACCGGGCTGCCCAGGGGACCCGCGGCCTGCCCCAGTTCCTCCAGCAGGGCATGGGCGCGGCCGATCCTGGCGCGCACCAGCTCCAGCCCGATCTGGGCGTCGAGGCGTACGAGATCGAGCTCCGGGGCCCTGGCTCCACCGGTGGCCTCCTCGAGCACCAGCGCAGCCGAGTCGAACTCCCCGAGGTCGAGGAAGACCGCGGCCATCTGCAGACCTCGGACGCGGCGGGACGGCGCGTCGTGGGTGGCGAGCTCCCGTGCCCGCACGAAGCACCGCAGGGCGAGCCGCGGCTGGTCGGCCCGCCAGGCGGCATCCCCCGCCGCTGCCAGCGCCGCCCGCGCCTCGTGATCGGCGCCCGCCAGCAGCAGCAGCTCACCGGCCTCCTCGAAACGCGTCGCGGCCTGCTCCCAACGCCGCTCAGCCGCCAGCTCCCTGGCCTCGGCGAGGGGATCGGTGCGGTGCTCGAGGCTCACGTGTTCACTCCCATTGCTGGAGACAGGCTACCACAGCCGCGGCGGGGTTAGGCTCCCCGCCATGACGAAACCCGGCCGAGCCCCACTGCACGGCGCACTCGCCTGGCGGCGGGTGCTGGCCGCGCTGTCCCTGGTGGGGCCCCTGTCGTTGGCCCTCCTGCTGCACAGCGGCGCCACCCGCTGGCGGCCCCTGGCGCTGCTGCTGCTGGCCGAACCCCTGGCGATCGCGCTGGGCCTCTACCTGTGGCTGCTCGCCCTGACACGCGGCCGCTGGGTCTGCGCCCTGGGGCTCTTGTTCGGCGGCACCACGGCGCTCGGGCTGCTGCACCTGCCGCCAGCCCCGCGGGGCGCCCTCGCGCCGGATCAGGCGTGGGTGGAGATGGCCGGTGCCTGCCTCACCCAGGCCGAAGTGCCGACCTCGATGGTGCGTGTCCTCACCTGGCACGCGGGCGGGGCGTCCCCCTCCGCGGGGGACATCGATCGCATCGCCGCCACCGAGCCGGACCTGGCGGTGCTGACGGGGCTGCCCGATGGAGAGGCCCTCGATCGGCTGGTCACCCTGCGGGCCGGAGAGCTCCTCACCCTGGGCACACGCGGGGATCTGACCGGCGTCTACGTGCGAGGCATCTTCCTCGACTGCCGCGGCGTGACAGCGTTCTGGCCCTGGGCGGCCGCGGGCGACCCGGAGCCCAGCGCCGAGAGGGCACGGCTGGCCCTGGCCCTGCCGCGCCTCGAGGGGGGCGGGGTCCTGCCGCTGGTCGCCTTCCAGGTGCCGAGCGCCCAGGCAGACCTCGCCTCAGGGGCCTGGCCCGCCTCGCTGGAGGAGGGCGTCGCGGCCCTGGCCTCCATAGCCGGCCTGGGCGCGGGCGAGACCATCGCCGCCGGTCACCTCGCCAGCGTCGCGGGGATGGCCCCCGTGGCCGCCGCGCTGGAAGGCGCCGGCCTGCGCGACGCCGGCGGTGCCCCCACCTGGCCCGCACGCCTGGGTCCCCTCCCCTTCCTGCCCCAGCACCGCCTCGATCGTGTCCTGGCCGGCGCCGACTGGCGCACGGTGGGCACCTCGAGCGTGCGCATGGACAACTCCCACCACGCGCTGCTGGTGGAGCTGGAGCCACGCCGACAGATCATCGCGCCCCTCGGGGGCGAGTGATCAGAACTCGCCCGAGAGGCCTACACCCCAGGGAGTGACGGTGAAGCCCGTGAACTGGATCACGGCACCGGAGGTGGCGCCCGCGACGCCCGCGGTCAGCAGGCCCAGGGTGGTCCAGCGAGCCGCCTGGGCGTGGCGGGTGATGCCATCCGCCTCGGCGCGCCGGTGGTCCTGTGGGTTGGCATTGGCCTCGTCCACGGCGGCCATCGCGGGGCCGACCCACACGAAGTAGAGCACCGCACCCACGGCCGCGAAGCCTGCCCCACCGCCCATGAGCACGACGCCCTTGGGATCGAGGCTGAAGCCAACGCGGGGGCCACCCGGCAGGACCCCATCACCAGGTGGCTGGTCCGGGACGACGGGGGGCGGTGCGATGGCCACCGCGGGCTCGTCCGGCTCATCGGGCCCGGTGGGATCCTTCGGCCCGATCGCGGCGTCGGCCACTGCAGGCGCGACCGGCTCCGTAGGCTCGACCACTGCAGGCGCGACCGGCTCTGTGGGCTCGGCCACGGCCGGCTCTGCAGGCTCGGCCACGGCCGGCTCCACAGGCGCAGCCACGGCCGGCTCCGCGGGTTCTTCCACCGTCGGGTGCTTGCCGGGCTTGCCGGGCTTGCCGGGCTTGCCGGGATCGGCGACCACGGGGGGCGGCTCGGGGCCCTCGGGCTCGGTGGGGGTGCCTGTCTCCACGGGCGGCCCGAACAGATCGGTGTCGGCCGCGGCGCCGCCCACGATGGGGTTGCCGAACTCGTCGAACTGGACGTCCGAACCCCCGGCGTCAGCCACTGGCTCGGCCGCCTCGCCGAAGCCACCGGGGCAGAAGCTCTCGTAGTTGGGGGCCTTGCCGTACTTCCACCACTTGCCATAGGTGACGCCATCGGGGCAGACGGCCTGCACCAGGTAGCGGCCCTCGGGCAGGCGCAGGCTCGGATCGGCCTTGCGCCCGGCCACGTACAGGGTGGACGCGCCCGTGCTGGCGGGCAGGGCGAGGTCTACCGTGGGCTTGCTGGCCACCTCGCGGCGCAGGCCCTCGAACACCGACTCGGCATCGTCGATGGGGAACCTCTCCACATCCCACTGGAAACCGTTCTCCAGCGCGAGGCAGGCCCGGAAGGAATCGAGAGCCTCGTCGAGCTGGTCGCCCTTCCAGCGGGCAACGCCCTCGTAGTAGCGCAGCAGGGCGAGGTTGTGGGCCGCCACGGGCTGCTCGGTATCGGGCACCACCCGATCGATGCGCTTGACGAACTTGGCCACATCGTCGAGATCGCCCGCCTGGAGGGCCTCGGCGGTGGCCACCAGCAGATCGTCCACCGGAGTGGCGCGCGCTGGCAGGGGGGCGAGGCCGAGACCCGCCGCAAGCAGGATCAGAGACAGCCGTCGCTGCGCCATTCATCCGCTCCTGAGCCTAGATCGAAGGAATAGGTGCAGGTCTGGCCCTCGATCACCTCGAAGGTGGATCGCCGCGAGCCATCCGCCGTGTCGATCTTGGTGCGGTAGGTGCCCACCGGGACCCCGGAGAGAGTGCGATCGCCCAGCCCAGACCAGCTCTCCTTGTACCGGGAGGCCGAGTTCACGATGGACACATCGCCGCCACCCGCAGGCACGATCCGCAGCACCACATCGCCGACGTGATCGGAGGCCACCGGCGCCGAGGGCGGCACAACGGGATCGACCGGCTCCGGGATCTGGACCTCGACCGTGTCAGGGCTACGGAGCCGACCATACGCGAACCACGCCACCAGGCCGCCGCCCACGATGACGACACCGAGGAGGCCGACGACCGCGAAGAGGATGCCGATCTTGCCCCCTGAAGAGCTGCGCTCGGGCTCCTCCTCGGGCGGCGCGGGCGGTGGGCGGGGGGCTGGTTCCTGGGAGGGCTTCGAATCGGCGGGCTCCCCGACCACGGGACCCTGGATGGCCACGGCGTCGCCATCCCATGTGGCGGAGTCGGGGGCGAGGTCGCTGGAGGGAGGGGCCCCCTCAACGCTCTCTTCGAGCGCAGCGTCCGCCTCCGACGCGGCCTCCTGGGAGCCCGAAGGCGCCTCGAGGTCGGGCGGGATGTCGAAGGAGATCTGGGGATCGGGGGGCTCGGCGGAGTCCACCGCCGGGAGCGCCTCCATGGGCGGGATGAGGGTCTCGTTCGCGTTCGACTCGCCCTCCGCCTCGGGGTCCGCGTCGGCCACGGGCGGGGGAGACGCCTCCTCAGGTTGGGGGGGGTCGGCCGGGGGGGCTTCCTCCAGCGGCTCGACCTGGGCATCCTGCAGCCAGGCACCGGAGGAGGGTTCCTCCGCGGCCTGGGCGGGCGGGGCCAGGGAGGCGCTGGAGCCGAGGTCCCCGCTGGACCCACTGGCGGCCTCGTCGGACCAGGTGTGCTGCCCCGCGGTGCGCACGAAGGCCGAGGAGCGATCCTCCACCAGGGTGGTGCCCGTGAGTGGGTCGGCGGCGGCCTCGCCCGGATCCCGCGCGGCCATGGCCTCGAGCACGTTCTGACGGCACAGGCGCTTGAGGCTGGTGTCCGGCGCGAGCTCGTAGAGATCCTCCAGCTTCTCCACCACCTCCGAGGAGGTCGGACGCGCGGTGGCGTCATAGTCCATCATCTGGAGCAGCAGCTCGCGGATGCGCTCGCCCAGATCGGACGGGAGGGCCGCGAGATCGATCTGCGCGACCCGCTGCTCGAGGGCGGTCTGGTAGCGCCCCTCGCGGATGTAGATCTTGCCGAACCGCTCGCCGGAGAGGATCTCCCAGAGGGTGACCCCGAGGCTGAAGACGTCGGCCGCCGGGGTGTCCGGATCGCCCATCATGCGTTCCGGCGCCATGTAGGCCTGGGAGCCGAAGGCCAGGGCCTGAGTCTTGGCCTCGCGGTCCTCGAAGTTGGCGCGCGCGGTGCCGAAGTCGAGCACCTTCACCTCGCCCGCCGCCGTGATCATGACGTTGGAGGGCTTGATGTCGCGGTGGATCACCCTGAGCGGCTTGCCACCCTGCAGCGGGCGGTGGTTGTAGGCGGCATCCAGCGCCGAGGCGATGCCACCGGCGATCTCCAGCGCGGCACGCCGCGGAAAGAGCTCGCCCCGCTCGGTGAAGAAGGTGGACATGGTCTTGAGGTCCACGCCCTCCAGGTACTCCATGATGACGGCGCACTGGCCGTTGATGGAGGAGAGGTCCTCGACCCGGATGATGTTCTGGTGGCGCAGGAGGCCCAGCAGACGCGCCTCGTCGCGCGAGCGCATCACGATCTCTTCGTGACCAAGCCACTTCCCGTGCAGGAGTTTGATGGCGACGACCGTCGAGAAGTTGTCGCCGGTGACCATCTCGGCCAGGTACACCTTGCCGAAGGAGCCCTCCGAGAGGGCTTTGAGGAATCGGAAGCGGCGGCGAGGCTCCATACGGGGGGGCGTCCTTCGACCTGCGCGGCAGATCAGGCGTGAGGATACCAGCTAACCCTGGCAGGTCGACTGCCCCACCATAACCCGCAGAAGGCGGATGCAGCCGTGGTTGACACTACTGGTCGCAGAAGCCTCCCTCCTCGGTGGCGACCTCCATGGTGAGGTGCAGCAGGGCGAGGTACTCGATCACCTGCTGGTCCACCCCAGGATTCTCCTTCTTGACCCCGGCCCAGCTCCAGCGGCCGCGCAACCCCTCGCCCCAGTGGGAGCGATGGTCGATGACGTCCTGCTCCCGGCCCAGCAGGATGGCGCCGAGGCCCATCACCGTCGCATCCTGCTTGCGCTCGTAGGCCAGCTCGAGGTCACCGTAGACCTCGCTGATGCGCGCGGTCTTCGACCAGGCATCGGGCTCCAGCTCGCTCACCCGCCGGGCGTCGATGGCGCGCCGCTTCCCGCCCGCCTCCTTCACCAGGTAGGGGAGCGCGGCGTAGCGCGGCTGGACCCTGCCGCCGCCGCAGAAGGCCTCGGCCAGGCGGGTGGGGTCGCCGGAGTTCTCCAGCAGCATGGCGAGGGTCTCGCGCCGGCCACCCGCCGGATCGCCCAGATCCTCCAGCCGCGCCACGGCCTCGGCGACCTCCGCCTCCGTCAGCCCCATGCGCGCCAGGTTGCTCTTGCGGTTGGCCTTCGTGTAGCGGATGTCCAGCAGGGCATCGACGCGATCCACCTGGTGCCGCACGTGCTTCTCGGACTCGGCCATGCGCTCGTCGAGCAGGAGGTAGGCGTTGACGCCGATCCCCCCGAGCAGGAGCGCACCGAGGATCCAGGGGCGGAAGGTCATGGCGGTCTCACAGGCCCAGCTTGTCGCGCACGGTCTTGCGGTCCGGGACCGCGGTCTCCGTGCAGTAGCCGTCGCCGCGGGTGTACTTCCTCCAGTCCTTGAAGGCCACCTCGTTGCTGTAGTTGAGGCCGTAGTAGCACACGGCCAGCAGGTGCTGGGCGATGACGTTGTAGGCGTAGTGCTGGCTCTCTCCCGGGATGTAGCCCCCGCAGGCGTCGTTCTTGAAGTTCGCCGCGGTGCAGGTCATGGTGTCGCCCAGGAAGTAGGGCCCCTGGTTGAGGTTGCGGTCCTTCAGGTAGGCCCGGTAGGCCGGCAGGACGTTCGTCTTGCGGCCCACCCCGAAACGGCTGTCGTTGTAGCCGCAGTTGTGGGAGGTGATGGTGAGCTGGACGGCCGCGCCCGAGGCGCCGATGTCCGCGTCGTTCCAGGCCTCGGAGAGGGACCTGATGGCGGCGTCCGTGGCCAGGACCAGATCGGAGCGCTCATCGCGGGCGCAGCTCTTGATGCGGCAGGTGGACTTGTCCGTGGCCTCGTCGTAGGCCACGTACTGGGCGTTCTTGCGCACGTTCCGCGGCGGAGCCTGCTCCGTGGGGTTCCACACCGCGGTGCTCCCGACGAAACGGCAGTCGCGCACCTCGAGCCCGAAGTGGGTGGCCGTCTCGGGCATGAACTGCCACCAGCCCAGGGCGCAGACGGGTGACTGGATGTCGTCGCGGTAGCGGGACTCCTGGTAGGGAACGGCCGCGAAGACCTCGGGCAGGCCCGCGGCCTTGAGCTTCTTCACCACGGTGGCGTACTGGGGCTCGATCTGCTCGAGGCGCTGCCAGAACAGCCATGCGCCGGCGTGGACCTGGTAGGAGCGGGAGACCTGGTCGAACAGCTTCTGGTCCCACTTGCTGGGCTCGCTCCCAAGATCGGACCAGCTCGCGGCGTCGGCGTTGGGCCGCATCACGAAGTCCTCGAAGGGCTGCTGCAGACCCTGGCGCAGCTCCGAAGCGATCGGCGTGCTCGGATCGATGAAATCGTAGTACTCGCGGCCCTCGGCCACGGGGCCCAGGCCCGCGATCTCCCGCTTGTGGAACTTGATGATGGAGGCCAGCACGCCGACCGTGGTGACCAGCCCCATCAGCACGATACCGCCGACGAACCAGGTGGGGATGCCGCCCTGGGTGGAGAGCTCCTTGATGTTGGTGGGCTGAACCTCGGGGCTGGCCTGGGCGGCGTCCGAGAGGATGCGCTGATCTTCCCACACGCCGAGGCGCCGCGCCTCGACGAACTGGAAGGTCACGCCACGCTCGGGTGACCCGAGGTGCACGGCGCAGCCATCGCTGAGGTAGGAGGGCCCCACGAGCACGTCGATCTCAGCCCACTCCACGTTGCCGTGGGGTGCGACCCGGACCTGGGCGTTACCGACCGGTGCGATGGCCACGGAGCCACCGTCGTAGGCCGTGATCACGGCGTGGCGATCATTGAGGCCCCGGTAGCCCTTGAGCCCGATCCCACCGGGGCCGGGGTTGGCGCCGATGCGCACCACGGGCCCGCGGTAGACCTGGGGCGGCTGCTTGGCCATCACGCCGTCCAGGTACTGGACGACCACGTCCCAGCGTTCCTGGCTCATCGCTCGACCGCCAGCGCGAGCTGCTCCGCGGGCCCGCAGTCGTCCAGGATCTCGTGGGGCAAGAGCGCGCGCCCGTTCGTCGTCAGGCGCCAGCGGCCGGCGGGCAGGACCAGCAGCTCGCAGATGTGATCGAGCAGGGAGGCGGCGGGAACCGCGGTACCCAGCGCCAGGCGCAGGGTGATGAAGCTCCCCTCGGCCCGCACGCTGACAGGGGCCAGCACGGTGCGGTTCTCCACGAGGAGCAGGTGGATGGGCTGGGCATCATCGAAGGCTGACATGCAGGGATTGCCGGAGGGGCGTTGCCCGCCCTGGGAGAGACGGTACCAGCCGGTGAGGCGCCCGGCGGCATCGAGCCGCAGCGGCAGCAGCGTACCCACCAGTCTGCCCACGGCCTCGGAGACCGGCTGATCCACCGGCAGGCGGAAGCGCCGCTCCCGGCCGCCCAGCAGGAGTCGGTAGAGGCGGGGCTCCCCCTTGGCGGTGTCACTCACCAGCGGATCGGGGAGCCGGCGGCCTGAAGGCGAGAGCACCGCGGGCCCAGGCTCGTCCAGCGAGGAACGGGTGGGACCCTGGGACCCGGGGGTGGACGCCTCCTCCAACGCCACCTCCGGCTCAGGCTGCGCGGGTCTGACCGGCGGGATCGGGGCCGCATCCACCACGGGGGGGACGGGCTCGGATGCGCGACGCGGCGGCAGCCGAGGCGCGGGCGGCGGGGACGAGGCATCCTCGATCGCGAGGGG
>JBDRKM010000263.1:0-4753 GCA_043814015.1 Pseudomonadota bacterium | reverse complement strand
CCCCGGCGCCGACGAGCACTGCGACGGCGTCGATGAAGACTGCGACGGGCTCGTGGACGAGGACGCCCTGGATGCCCTCGCCTGGTACGCCGACGTGGATGGCGACGGCTACGGCGACGCGGGCGATGTCGCGGTGGACTGCGCGGCCCCCACGGGCTTCGTGGCCGACGACACCGACTGCGACGACACCGACGCGGGCGTCTACCCCGGCGCCGACGAGCACTGCGACGGCGTGGATGAAGACTGCGACGGCCTCGTGGACGAGGGCGCCCTGGACGCCCTCGCCTGGTACGCCGACGCGGATGGCGACGGCTGGGGCGACCCGCTGGCCAGCGCCGATTCCTGCGACATGCCCTCCGGCTACGTGGCCGACGACACCGACTGCGACGACGCCGACGCGGGCGTCTACCCCGGCGCCGACGAGCACTGCGACGGCGTGGACGAGGACTGCGACGGCCTCGTGGACGAGGGCGCCCTGGATGCCCTCGCCTGGTACGCCGACGCGGATGGCGACGGCTACGGCGACGCGGGCGATGTCGCGGTGGACTGCGCGGCCCCCACGGGCTTCGTGGCCGACGACACCGACTGCGATGACACCGACGCGGGCGTCTACCCCGGCGCCGACGAGCACTGCGACGGCGTGGACGAGGACTGTGACGGCACCGTGGACGAGGGCGCCGTGGACGCCCTCACCTGGTACGCGGACGCGGATGGCGACGGCTACGGGGACGCGGCCTCCATCGCCACCGCCTGCAGCGCGCCCTCCGGCTACGGCAGCGATGACTCCGACTGCGACGATGACGCCGCCGCGGTGCACCCCGGCGCCACCGAGATCTGCAACGGCATCGACGACGACTGCGATGCCCTGGTGGACGACGACGACCCGGGCGTCACCGGCACCGCCACCTGGTACGCCGACACGGATGCCGACGGCTACGGCAACGTGCGGGTCAGCACCCGCGCCTGCACCGCCCCCGCCGGCTACGGCAGCGATCACAGCGACTGCGACGATCACGACGCGGACGTCCACCCCGGCGCCACCGAGGTCTGCAACGGCCTCGACGACGACTGCGATTCCCTCGTGGACGACGACGATCCGGGGGTCACCGGCACCGCCACCTGGTACGCCGACGCCGACGCCGACGGCTACGGGGATGCGTCCTCCACCGCCACCGCCTGCAGCGCTCCCTCCGGCTACGGCAGCGAGGCCACCGACTGCGACGACACGCCCGCGGCGGTGCACCCCGGCGCCACCGAGGTCTGCAACGGCATCGACGACGACTGCGATTCCCTCGTGGACGACGCGGACCCAGGCGTCACCGGCACCGCCACCTGGTACGCCGATGCCGACGGCGACGGCTACGGCAGCACCACCGTCTCCACCCGCGCCTGCACAGCACCCTCCGGCTACGGCAGCGACCACACGGACTGCGACGACGCGGCCGCGGCGGTGCACCCCGGCGCCACCGAGGTCTGCAACGGCATCGACGACGACTGCGACTCCCTCGTGGACGACGCGGACCCAGGGGTCACCGGCACCGCCACCTGGTACGCCGACGCCGACCACGACGGCTACGGCAACCCCGTCATCACCGCGACGGCCTGCAGTGCGCCCTCGGGCTTCGTTTCCGATCGCACCGACTGCGACGACGCGGCCGCGGCGGTGCACCCCGGCGCCACCGAGGTCTGCAACGGCATCGACGACGACTGCGATTCCCTCGTGGACGACGCGGACCCAGGGGTCACCGGCACCGCCACCTGGTACGCCGATGCCGATGGCGACGGCTACGGCAGCACCACCGTCTCCACCCGCGCCTGCTCGGCGCCCTCCGGCTACGGCAGCGACCACACCGACTGCGACGACGCGGCCGCGGCGGTGCACCCCGGCGCCACCGAGGTCTGCAACGGCATCGATGACGACTGCGACGCCCTCGTGGACGACGCGGATCCGGGCGTCACGGGCACCGCCACCTGGTACGCGGACGCGGACGGCGACGGCTACGGCAGCACCACCGTCTCCACCCGCGCCTGCTCGGCGCCCTCCGGCTACGGCAGCGATCACACCGACTGCGACGACGCGGCCGCGGCGGTCCACCCCGGCGCCGGCGAGGTGTGCAACGGCATCGACGACGACTGCGACTCCCTCGTGGACGACGCGGACCCGGGCGTGACCGGCACGGCCACCTGGTACGCGGACGCGGACGGCGACGGCTACGGCAGCATGACCGCTTCGACCCACGCCTGCAGCGCGCCCTCGGGCTACGGCACGGATCACACCGACTGCGATGACACGGACCCAGGCGTCAGCCCCGCCGGCGCCGAGGTCTGCAACGGCTACGATGACGACTGCGACGGCCTGGTGGACGACGACGACAGCTCCGTGACCGGCACCTCCACCTGGTTCCAGGACTACGATCTCGACGGCTACGGCGATCCGAGCGTCTCCATGAGCGCCTGCGACGAGCCCTCGGGCTACACCGACGACGCCACCGACTGCGACGACGGCGATGCCGACATCAACCCGGCGGCCAGCGAGACCTGTGACGGCCTGGACGACGACTGCGACGGCGACATCGACGAGGGCTCGGTCTGCCCCTGCGCCGTCGAGACCTACAACGGCCACGCCTACATGTTCTGCACCTCGGTCGCGACCTGGTCCATCGGCCAGGCCGCCTGCTGGTCCTACGACTACCACATGCTGACCATCGACGACGCGGCCGGGGACGTCTGGGTCAACGCCACCGCCGACACCTACTCCATCCTGAAGTGGTGGTTCGGCTTCAACGACCGGGCCTCCGAAGGCACCTGGGTCTGGGAGGACGGCAGCCCCGTCAGCTACACCAACTGGTACGCCGGCGAGCCCAACGACTCCGGCAGCATGGAGGACTGCGCGCAGCTCAACCGCCTCCACCCGGACAACGGCTGGAACGACGAGCCCTGCACTTCGGCCTTCCGCTACATCTGCGAGGCGGACTGAGCGCCCCGACTCTTGTTAGACCTTCCCCATGGAAGGCTCCTACGAGATCCTCGGCATCATCGGCCGTAGCGGGCTGGGCACGCTCTACAGCGCGCGCTTCCAGGGCGAGGGCGGGTTCACCAAGCTCGTGGCGCTCAAGATGCTGGATGAGGGTGTCACGGAGTCCGACGAGGTGGCCTGCCGTCTGCGCGATGAAGCGCGCGTGCTCGGGTTCCTGAAGCACCCCGCCGTCGTGCGGGCCGATCGCTTGATCCGGCTGGCTGGGCGCTGGACCCTGGTGCAGGAGCACGTGGAGGGGGTGGATCTCGAGTCCATCCTTGCCCAGGGGCCCATGCCCGACGGGCCGGCCCTCGAGGTGGTGGCCGCGGTGGCCGGGGGGCTGCATGCAGCCTACACGAGCCCCGGGCCGGACGGCGCCTCCCTGCGCCTGCAGCACCGCGACATCAAGCCCGCCACCATCCTGGTGGACACCTACGGCGCGCCCCACGTGATCGACTTCGGCATCGCGCGGGCCTTCTTCTCCGGCCGCGAGGCCCACACCCGCTCCTTCGTGGTGGGCTCCTTCGAGTACATGGCGCCCGAGCGCCTGGCCCTGGAGGAGGGCGGGCCCTGGTCGGACATCTACTCCCTCGGCCAGGTGCTCTTCGCGCTGCTGATGGGCCACGGCTTCGGCCGCTCCCATCCCTCGGAGCGCCACCACAAGGTCATCCTCGATCGCGTGGCGGAGCAATTGCTGGCCCGGCCCGGCGGCGTGGACGAGGAGCTGCTCGGCCTGCTCGGGCGGATGCTCTCCCTGGAGCCCCACGAGCGGCCCGACGCGCGCTCGGTGGAGCGCACCTGCCACGAGATCGCCCGGCGCCTCGGCCAGGAGACCCTGCGCGCCTGGGCGGAGCGGGTGGTGGAGCCCATGGTGCAGCGGCGGACCGCCGCGCCCCGAGGGGGGTTCGTGGGTCGGCGGCTCTCCGAGGGCGAGGCGGCCGTGCCGCGCCCCGTGGGTCCACCCCTCACGGATCCCGGGCTCGTGGGCCCGCGCGCTGCGGTCCGCGGCGGGCTCGAGCCCCTCCCGGTGGCTGTCTCGGCCGCCGGCGAGGATGAAGCCACCGAGATCATGTCCCTCGCGCCGGCCACGGGGCGCCTGCAGCGCGGCGTCCCGCCCCCCGCCGAGGTCGAGGCCACCGAGGCCCTCGACGATCCGGGGGCCCCGGCGCGGCCCGCGGCCGGTTCGGCCGAGCCGGAGGTGGCGCCGGAGCCCGCGCCGGACTTCGCGGAGAGCGGGGGGGATGAGGGGGCGGGTCACCTCGGCCCAGGAACCCCGCTGGCTGCCGAGGAGCCTCTGGGGGGCCCTGACCTCGAGGAGCGGCCGACCACGGTGGAGGACGACCTCGGCGCCGACCGCCCCACCACCATCGGGTCCTGGGAAGCGCAGGGCCTGGGCGAGTCCTTCGCCGAGGGTGCTCTGGACGAGGTCACGGCCGTGACCGACTTCGCCAGCCTCGACCCCTTCACCATGGACCACGAGGGGCCCACCGTCCGGCGGCATGGGGCTGACGCCGCAGAGCCCACCGAGGCCCTCGACGAGGAGCGCCCGCCCGGCGAGGTGGCGCGCTTCGACCCCAGCCGGATCCAGCCGGTCCAGGTCGAGGAGGAGCCCGAGATCGCCCCGAGCCTGCCGCTCTTCGATGAGGAGACCGCGGTGGGGCTGTCGCCCGAACCCGACTCCCCCCCGCCACCCGCGCGCCCCGCGCGCGCCTTCGATGAGGCCACCGTCGCGGAGGC